>DAOMWT010000007.1:0-43545 GCA_035436705.1 Thiobacillus sp.
ATCGTCCGCCGTGTCCTGGGCAGAGATGGCGCGCGGCGGCGGCAGGTCGTCGGCGCCGCAAACGGGCAGGGCGGCGAGCGACAGGCTCAAGGTCAGCAGCAGCTTTTTCATGGGCGATATTCCGATTCCAGGCTTTCGTCGGCGAGGGCTTGCGAGGTGAAGAGTTTGGCGGGCAGTTTCTGGTCGTACAGCGCGCTGTCGACCACCAGGCGGGTTTCGTGGCCGCTGGCCAGATCGATCATGCGGCTGTCGGTGATCGTCCAGTAGCCCTGGTTGCGTTTTTTGCCGCGCAACAGCCAGCGTTTGCTGGGGGCGCCGGCGTCCTTTTCGAAATAATCCACCCGTTGCGGGATCGCGGTGGCGGGGTCGATCCAGCTGATGCGCTTCCGGTACACCGAATCGCCGGCGTCCAGCGGCACGCTTTCGAGCACCTCGCACAGGAGGCCGTTTTCGGTCTGCCTGCCGAGCAGGCGGTGGCGGTCCTTGGACGGCTTGCGTTCCTGCAGATCCTCGAAATACAGGTCGGAGCCGACAAAGCGCCCGCCCTTGCGGTCGCTGGAAATGCGCCGCACCCGGTCGAGCGCCGGCAGGTACAGCCACTGGTCGGTACTGCCATCGGTCTTGTCGATGCTGAGAAGACCGGTTCCCGCGATGTCTTCGGGATCGAGAAAGCGGATCAGGTTGGCGGTTTCACCGTCCGGCTTGTCGAGACGGTAGGTGACGAGTTCGCGGATGCGCGGCGCGCGGCCTTTCTCGGTGAGCACCATGCGGCCGAGCGTGGTGAGGTCGCGCCCGTTGGGGCGATCATGGACTTTCTGCGCGAGGTCCGCGGCCTCGTCCGCATGCGCGGCGGCGGCGCCGAGCAGCAGCGTCAGCATCAGGAAACGGATGATGTTCAGCAGGGGGCTTGGAGGTGCCATGGGTTTTACGCGCACGTGATACCTTATGACCAACGGATCGCCAGCCCCGAACTTTACCGCAAAACCGGGCCGGCACCGACCGCCCCGGCACAGGCGCGGGCTCCGGCGCTGCGCTGGATTTCAGGGTTTGCCTATGATAAAAAGACAACAAAGTCCCCTATTAAGGATGCCAAGATGACGTCGACGACACTGGAACTGCTACAGAAATACAGCGTGCCTGGCCCGCGCTACACGTCGTACCCGACCGCGCCCTATTTCCGCACCGATTTCGGCGAGGCGGACTGGGCCGCGGCACTGACCGCGTCGGCGGCGGATCGCGGCCTCTCGCTGTATGCCCATATTCCGTTCTGCGATTCGCTCTGCTACTACTGCGGCTGCAATATGGTGGCGACGCGCGACTACAGCAAAACCCAGCCCTATCTGGCCTATCTCGATCAGGAAATGGCGCGCACTGCGCAACGGGTCGACCCGGCGCGGGTGGCGCGCCAGTTGCACTGGGGCGGCGGCACGCCCACCTATCTCAATCCTGGCGACATCCGCCGCCTGATGGCGATGATGCGCCGGCATTTCACCCTCGCCCCGGATGCCGAAATCAGCTGCGAGGTCGATCCGCGCGAACTGACCCGCGCGCACCTCGAGGCGCTGCGCGAATCCGGCTTCAACCGCCTGTCGTTCGGCGTGCAGGACATGGACCCGGCGGTGCAGCAGGCGGTCAACCGCATCCAGTCCGCGGCCCTGATCCAGCAAGTGCTCGACTGGTCGCGCGAACTGGGCTTCTCCAGCATCAACCTGGATCTGATCGTAGGGCTGCCGAAGCAGACCGTGGCGAGTTTTTCCCGCACCCTGGAACAGGTGGTGGCGTGGGCGCCCGACCGCCTTGCGGTGTTTTCCTATGCCCACGTGCCATGGCTGAAAAAGCACCAGAACCTGATTCAGGAGGCCGATCTGCCGGATTCCGCGATGCGCCTGGGCCTGCATCAGGCGGTGAACGAGGCGCTGGGGGCGGCGGGTTACGTCAACATCGGCTTCGATCACTTTGCCCGCCCCGAGGACGAACTGGTGCGTGCGCAGCGGAACAAGACGCTGTGGCGAAATTTCCAGGGCTACACCACGCACAAGGACTGCGACATCCTCGCCTTCGGCGTGTCCGGCATCAGCCAGACGGCGGATGTGTACATGCAGAACGAAAAGAACCTCAAGCGCTACGAGGAACGCATCGCGGCGACCGGGTTTGCGGTCGAACGCGGCCTGAAGCTCAGCCGCGACGACCAGATCCGGCGCGATGCCATCACCCGCGTGATGTGCGATCTGGAACTCGACTTCGCCGCCTTCGGCAGCGAATGGGGCATCGGGTTCAGCGACTATTTCGCCGACGCGCTGGCCGAGCTGCGCCCGCTGGCGGACGACGGGCTGGTGACGATCGCCGCCGACAGGATCAGCGTCACTCCCAGCGGCCGCCTGTTCCTGCGCAACATCGGCATGTGCTTCGACCGCTATCTGAAGCAGGCCGCCGGCGAAAAGCCGCGCTATTCGCGCACGGCCTGAGCCGTCAGCAGCAGCCGCTGCCGTCGTCGCGCTTGGGGCAGCCCTCGGGCCGGCTGCGGGGCGGCAGCGGGCAGCGGTTGATCTCCTCGGCGCTGCGCTGGAAGTAGCAGGTCATGGCGCTGGAAGCGATGCCCAACAGCCAGAAGACAAAGAACCCGACGGTGTAGGCGGCGATGCGTTGATCGAACAGCGTCTCGCCGTGATAGGTGATTTCCAGCGGGTCGAACAGGGTGGTGAAGACGATGTCGGCCACCCCGGCAACGAGAAAGGACGGCCACAGTATGTGGATCAGGCGCTTCGGCATGGCGTGCTCCTCGTGGCGGCCGGTCATTCTTCCGGGCTGTTCATCTTGCGCTTGTACCAGCTCAGCAGGGTGATCGCCATGCCGATGATGAAGAGGATGGTGAACAGGCTCAGCAGGCCGATCGGGCTGGTAAACAACAAATCGAGTACGACGTCCATTTCAGTCTCCCTCTGGTTGATGAACGATGGGTCCGGAAGCCGCCAGTGTGACGGCCCCGTCTAGTGGGGTATGCAGCACGCCGCCCAGGCGCCAGGTGGCTTCATGGTCGGCCAGTTGGATCTGCCATTTGCCGGCGGGCAGCAGGGGCAGCGCCGCGCGATAGCGGCCGCCGCCGATGTGATCGAGGGTGAGGATTTGATCCATGCCCTGGCGGGTGGGATGCGCCAGGGTGAGCGTCAATTGCCCGGGGTACGTCTGCATGCGTCCGCCCAATGCCAGCGCCAGGACGCCGTTTTCATTCTTCACGGTGGCGGTCAGCGCCAGCGCGCGGGCGGCGTCGTCGCGCGCCAGCGTCTGGTTGATGGCCAGCCCCGCCTTGTAATAGTCGCCAACCACCAGGCCGTCGGCGCTGGTGGCCGCGATCCACACGGTGACGAGTCCGGCGACGACCGCGCAGGCGGGCAGGCTGATAAGGAACCAGGGCCAGGGTTCGCGATACCAGGGTTTGGACTGCAAGGCAGGGTTCATCATGGCGCTCACCGGTTGAAGAATTTGGTTGCGACGGCCTGCCGGATGCGCGGATCGTCGATCGCCTGCACCGTGAAGGTCACCTCGATCGAGCGGCCTTTCAGTTCGACGGGATCGGCAATCAGGCTGACCGGAATGTCTACCGTCTGCAGGGGCGCAGCAGCGATTTCGCGCGCGGCGGCCACTACCTGCAGGCCGGCGATGCCCTGCGCGCTGATCGTGTAGCGATGCGGCCGGCCGTCCTTGTTGATGAGTTGCAGGCGGTAGACGTTCTCGATCATGCCCTCGTCGGTTTCCTTCGACAGCGCCACGCGGTCGCGCACCACATCGACGCGCAGCGGCACGCGGGTGGCGAGACTCCAGACGAAGGCGCCGGAGATTATCGCCAGCAGCACGGTGTAGATGACGGTGCGCGGGCGCAGCACGTGTTTGAGGATGCTGCTGTCCGGGTAGTTGCCCTTTACCACGTTCTCGGTGGTGTAGCGGATCAGGCCGCGCGGATAGCCCATCTTGTCCATGATCTGGTCGCATCCATCGATGCAGGCGGCGCAGCCGATGCATTCGTACTGCAGGCCGTTGCGGATGTCGATGCCGGTGGGACAGACCTGCACGCAGACTTCGCAGTCGACGCAGGTGCCCAGCCCGGCCGCCTTGTAGTCGGTCTTCTTGCTGCGCGGACCGCGCGGTTCGCCGATCGAGCTGTCGTAGGTCACGGTCAGCGTGTCGGAATCGAACATCACGCTCTGGAAGCGCGCATAGGGGCACATGTACTTGCACACCTGCTCGCGCATGAAGCCGGCGTTGCCCCAGGTGGCGAAGCCGTAGAAGAGGATCCAGAACGTCTCCCAGGGGCCGAGGCTCATGCTCGCCACTTCGGCGGCCAGCGTCTGGATCGGGGTGAAATAGCCGACGAAGGTGAAGCCGGTCCATAGCGCGATCAGCATCCAGGCCAGGTGCTTGAGGCCGCGCCGGCGCAGCTTGTTGGCGTTCCACGGCGACTTGTCGAGCTTCCGGCGCGCGAGGTGGTCACCCTCCAGCCAGTTTTCCACCCACATGAAGATTTCCGTATACACGGTCTGCGGACAGGCGTAGCCGCACCACAGCCGGCCGGCGACGGCGGTGAACAGGAACAGCGCCAGCGCCGACAGGATCAAAAGGCCGGTGAGATA
This sequence comes from Thiobacillus sp., assembly GCA_035436705.1. Lineage (GTDB taxonomy): Bacteria > Pseudomonadota > Gammaproteobacteria > Burkholderiales > Thiobacillaceae > Thiobacillus. The sequence continues at coordinate 4,626 of DAOMWT010000007.1, forward strand.
AACGAAATCCTGCGGCCAGAACACCAGGCCGAAGATGTAGAACTTGCGCGCGGCGAGGTCGAACAGCACCGCCTGGCGGCTGTCCCATTGCAGCCAGGGCAGGCCGTAATACAGCGCCTGGGTCAGCAGCACCAGCGCGATGCGCCAGTTGGCGAACACGCCATGCACCGAGCGCGGCTGGATTTTTTGCCGGATCGCGTAGAGCTGCTGCTCGATCGGCGCGTCGGCGGGGGCGGGCTGCTTGTCGTCTGTCACTGCTTTCATCCATTAAGGCTGAGCCGCCTGAGCGTACTGGGACAATACGCTCAGGCGGCTCGCCGGGAATATTCCGGCGAGCGCCCGTTGCTTACTGCTGTTGCGACAGACCGTACACGTAGGCCGCCAGCAGGTGCAGCTTGGCTTCCTTGTTCGAGGTGGTGCCGAGCGTCTGCGTCATGGCCGGCATCACGCCGTTGCGGCCTTTGGTAATGGTCTCGATGATCGTGGCCTCGCTGCCGCCATACAGCCACACCTTGTCGGTGAGGTTGGGCGCGCCCAGGGCCTGCATGCCGGTGCCGTCGGGCATGTGGCAGGCGGCGCAGTTTTCGGCGAATTTCACCTTACCTGCGGCTGCCAGCGCGGCGTCGTGCTTGCGGCCCGACAGCGACAGCACATGGTTGGCCACTTCCTTCGTCCCTTGCGGGCCGAGCATTTCGCCCAGCGCGGGCATGATCCCGCTGCGGCCACCGGTGAGGGTGGCGACGATGGTGTCGGGGTCGCCGCCATAGAGCCAGTCGTGGTCGGTCAGGTTGGGGAAGCCCCTGGCGCCGGTCGCATCGGAGCCGTGGCACTGCGAGCAGTAGGTCAGGAACAGGTTCCTGCCGATGGCACGCGCCTCCGGATCGGCGGCCACGCTGGCGATGTCCTGCTTCATGAACCTGGCGTACACCGGCTGAAACCTGGCTTCGGCGGCCTTCACCTCGGCCTCGTACGCGCCGCTGGAGGTCCAGCCCAGAACGCCGGCGAAGTTGCCCAGCCCCGGCCACAGCAGCAAGTAGGCCACCGCAAATACCAGGGTGCCGTAGAACAGCCCCAGCCACCAGCGCGGCAGCGGATTGTTCAGATCCCGCAGGTCGCCGTCCCAGGTGTGCTCCATCAACTCGGGCTTTTCGCCGGGCGCCAGTTTGCGGGTGGTCTGCGAGCGGAGAAACACCCAGGTGCCGATAATGCTCACCACGGTGATGACGCTGATGTAAATCGGCCAGAAGCCGTGTGTGAAATCGCTCATTGCTTGTCTCCTTGCTTGGTGGGAGCGTCGTCTTCGCTGAAAGGCAGCTTGCCCGCGTCTTCGAAACGCTTCTTGTTGCCTTTGCTGTAGGCCCACCAGACGATGCCGATGAACACCAGGATGAAGACGACTGTGACGATGCCGCTGATCGTTCCGCTGTCCATGGCTGCCTCAGATTCTGGGGGCGTGGGTGCCCAGCACCTGCAGGTAGGCGATCAGCGCCTCGAGTTCGGTCTTGCCTTCCAGCGCGGCCGGCGCGGCGGCGATTTCCTGCTCGGTGTAGCCGTGGCCGACGATGTTCAGCGTGCGCATCTTGGCCTGGATGGCGGCATCCTTGAGCGGACGGTCGAGCCAGGGGTAGGCGGGCATGTTGGATTCCGGCACCACGTCGCGCGGATTCATCAGGTGAGCCGTATGCCAGGCGTCGGAATAGCGCCCGCCGACGCGATGCAGATCGGGGCCGGTGCGCTTGGAGCCCCACAGGAAGGGCCGGTCGTAGACGAATTCGCCCGCCACCGAATAGTGGCCGTAGCGTTCGGTTTCGGCGCGGAACGGACGGATCATCTGCGAATGGCAGCCGACGCAGCCCTCGCGGATGTAGATGTCGCGCCCCGACAGCTGCAGCGCGGTGTAGGGCTTCAGGCCCGCCACCGGGGTGGTGGTGGAGGTCTGGAAGAACAGCGGCACGATCTGCACCAGGCCGCCGACGCTGACGATGAGGATGGTCAGCACGATCAGCAGGCCGAGGTTCTTTTCGATAGTTTCATGCGAAATCATGTTCGGTCTCCTTAGGCGTGGACGGCTTGCGGAATGGCGGCGTCATTGACGACCCGCCCGATGTGCACGGTCTTCCAGACGTTCCAGGCCATCATCAGCATGCCGCTGAAGAACAGCACGCCGCCCAGCAGACGAATGCCGTAGAACGGATACATGGTGTTGAGCACCTGGGCGAAACTGTAGGTCAGCGTGCCGTCGGCGTTGGCCGCGCGCCACATCAGGCCCTGCGCCACCCCGGCGATCCACATCGAGGCGATATACAGCACCACGCCGATGGTGGAGAGCCAGAAATGCCATTCGATCATCTTGGTGCTGTACATCGATTCGCGGCCGTACAGGCGTGGAATCAGGTAGTACATCGAGCCGATCGTGATCATCGCCACCCAGCCGAGCGCGCCGGAATGCACGTGGCCGACAGTCCATTCGGTGTAATGCGACAGCGCGTTCACCGTCTTGATCGCCATCATCGGGCCTTCGAAGGTCGACATGCCGTAGAACGACAGCGCGGTGACGAGGAACTTCAGGATCGGGTCGGTGCGCAGTTTGTGCCATGCGCCCGACAGCGTCATGATGCCGTTCATCATGCCGCCCCAGGAAGGCGCCAGCAGCATCAGCGAGAACACCATGCCGAGCGACTGCGCCCAGTCCGGCAGCGCGGTGTATTGCAGATGGTGCGGGCCGGCCCACATATAGATGAAGTTGAGCGACCAGAAGTGCACGACCGACAGGCGGTAGGAATAGATCGGGCGGCCAGCCTGCTTGGGGATGAAGTAATACATCATGCCGAGGAAGGCGGTGGTGAGGAAGAAGCCCACCGCGTTATGGCCGTACCACCATTGCACCATCGCATCCTGCACCCCGGCATACAGCGAGTAGGACTTGGTCAGGGTCACCGGCAGTTCCAGGTTGTTGACGATATGCAGGATCGCGATGGTCAGGATGTAGGCGCCGAAGAACCAGTTCGAGACGTAGATGTGCTTGGTCTTGCGCTTGGCGATGGTGCCGAAGAACACCAGCGCATAGGCCACCCACACCAGCGTGATCAGGATGTCGATCGGCCATTCCAGCTCGGCGTATTCCTTGGTGCTGGTGTAGCCCATCGGCAGGGTGATGGCCGCCAGCACGATCACCGCCATCCAGCCCCAGAAGGTGAAGGCCGCCAGCTTTTCTGCCCACAGCCGTACCTGGCAGGTGCGCTGCACGATGTAGTACGACACTGCGAACAGACCCGAACCGCCGAAGGCGAAGATGACGGCGTTGGTGTGCAGCGGACGCAGGCGGCCATACGACAGCCATTCGATCCCATAGGTTAATTCCGGCCAGATCAGTTGCGTCGCCAGGGTCACCCCGACCAGCATCCCGACAATCCCCCACACCACCGTCATGATGGCGAACTGGCGGACGACCTTATAGTTGTAGGTTGTCGCTTCCATACACGTCTCCCGTGATTGATAACTGGATTAGCACATGCAGATACGATGATATCTGCATATGTGGATAAATATATCCATTTAAGATTGAATGTGTCAAGAAAGCGCGTTCAGGCGTGTGCGAACGATGAGGCCAAGTGTTGTTTGCTTGGGAAAATGCCATCCCTGCTCAATGTCGGATTTGGGTTTGGTATAGCCCAGTTCGAGCGCGATTGATATGCGGTATTTCGTCGGGCGCGATGGCGCAGCGCACCGACCGCGCCGGCTGATCTCCGCGTGAGCGGGGAACACGTGCCCCTCGCTGACCCCTTCACTCAGCCTAGAGAAAATTGCTTTCGCGCTGATGTCGCACAGCCAGAACTGTCACCATGCCAGGGCTCTCGATCTCGTAAAGCGCGACATAATCTGCCTGTCCGGGTTCAATCACCATCTCACGTAAAAATCTGATCGGGTGCCGCTTTGCGGCAAGCGAGTGGGTTTCAATCCACGCCCGGCCTCACGGTCGGGCGATGCGATTCCTCGGTGTTGCGCATCTGGTCGCCGTACTGTTTCAATCCACGCCCGGCCTCACGGTCGGGCGATGCACGACCGCTGGTGCGTGCGCGACAACAGCAAGGCCGTTTCAATCCACGCCCGGCCTCACGGTCGGGCGATGCCTGCGCTGACTGGCGCTTACTACGCCAAGGAGCTGTTTCAATCCACGCCCGGCCTCACGGTCGGGCGATGCGCAGCAGGTTATAAGCACCCTGCGCCAAACCCGTGTTTCAATCCACGCCCGGCCTCACGGTCGGGCGATGCGGCGTTGCGCGTGTCGCCTTTGGCTATCGCGTCCTGTTTCAATCCACGCCCGGCCTCACGGTCGGGCGATGCCTACCATCTTCATAATATCGTCGGGCTGGGCATATGGTTTCAATCCACGCCCGGCCTCACGGTCGGGCGATGCTCCGGCAAACCCTGCCCGCCGGTGACCGTCGACATGTTTCAATCCACGCCCGGCCTCACGGTCGGGCGATGCGCAGATCGTCGAACTCAGGCAGCGCCAGCTTAAATGTTTCAATCCACGCCCGGCCTCACGGTCGGGCGATGCGGGCTGCGAATGGCACCCAATGCTGCCAGTCAGAGTTTCAATCCACGCCCGGCCTCACGGTCGGGCGATGCTACCCAATGCGCGCCATCCACTTCGAGAAGCAGATGGTTTCAATCCACGCCCGGCCTCACGGTCGGGCGATGCAGGTTGCCGCATCCGCGAACGAAGCCTTGCGTCTGTTTCAATCCACGCCCGGCCTCACGGTCGGGCGATGCCTTGCGCCGATGAGGTCGCCGCCGTCGGCGGTGCGTTTCAATCCACGCCCGGCCTCACGGTCGGGCGATGCTGCCAGTATGAGTTTCCCTTACAGCCTTGTCCTTGTTTCAATCCACGCCCGGCCTCACGGTCGGGCGATGCACGCTATGGCAGTAGTGATCCCCGGTGTTTGCCATGTTTCAATCCACGCCCGGCCTCACGGTCGGGCGATGCAAGGACACGACCGGCGAGGGTACCAACGATGCCGAGTTTCAATCCACGCCCGGCCTCACGGTCGGGCGATGCCCGCCGTCGGCAATGTTCTGTTCCAGGGTGTAGTCGTTTCAATCCACGCCCGGCCTCACGGTCGGGCGATGCTTGATGTTTGCCGGTTGCGGCTTGAATGACTGCACGTTTCAATCCACGCCCGGCCTCACGGTCGGGCGATGCGCTGTAAGCCGCATCAGTACACGCCGCCTGGCTGGTTTCAATCCACGCCCGGCCTCACGGTCGGGCGATGCGTTACAAAATCAGCGTCAGACTTTCGGAACAGGTGTTTCAATCCACGCCCGGCCTCACGGTCGGGCGATGCTCCCGCACCGCCAGAGCCGACAGCGGAAGCAGCCTGTTTCAATCCACGCCCGGCCTCACGGTCGGGCGATGCACGCGGCCCCGACATATGATCCGCGAATCGTCGGTTTCAATCCACGCCCGGCCTCACGGTCGGGCGATGCGGTACCCATACCGGCGTTTCCTGCTGACTGTAGCGTTTCAATCCACGCCCGGCCTCACGGTCGGGCGATGCGTATGCAGGCCGAGCTTGAGCGGTACAAAGCCGACCTGTTTCAATCCACGCCCGGCCTCACGGTCGGGCGATGCGTCCAGGCTGGTCATCGCCAGTTCGATGTTGGCCAGTTTCAATCCACGCCCGGCCTCACGGTCGGGCGATGCCCGTGTCGTCGGTCGGCATCACGTATTCGATATTGTTTCAATCCACGCCCGGCCTCACGGTCGGGCGATGCCGGTAACAAGTTGCACGTCTTCAGGTTTCGGCGCGTTTCAATCCACGCCCGGCCTCACGGTCGGGCGATGCGTGGAGAGCACCGCTACAAAGAGCGCAAGCTGTATGGTTTCAATCCACGCCCGGCCTCACGGTCGGGCGATGCACCGGACTTGCCGCCAGAAGGGCACCCACTGAGAGTTTCAATCCACGCCCGGCCTCACGGTCGGGCGATGCACCAGGCGGGTGAGCGCGACGTAGGCGCTGCCGTCGTTTCAATCCACGCCCGGCCTCACGGTCGGGCGATGCCCCATCCAGCCCGCTATTGACCCAGGCATTGCGTGTTTCAATCCACGCCCGGCCTCACGGTCGGGCGATGCGTCTGCCATCGCGCCGGACACGCTGCCCACCACGCTGTTTCAATCCACGCCCGGCCTCACGGTCGGGCGATGCATGAGCGCCTCCAGCGCGGTCTTGACCACCAGCGCGTTTCAATCCACGCCCGGCCTCACGGTCGGGCGATGCTGCCGGCGATGAATGCATTGCCCCACGGGTAGCAGTTTCAATCCACGCCCGGCCTCACGGTCGGGCGATGCCCGACCTGGGGGTTTTCGCCACCGCCCTTGAGTTGTTTCAATCCACGCCCGGCCTCACGGTCGGGCGATGCCGCGGCGTCGGGGTCTTTGGGGATGATGTTGCCGACGTTTCAATCCACGCCCGGCCTCACGGTCGGGCGATGCTTCGGCGGCACTGTAACCACAGGAGGCAACATGGAGTTTCAATCCACGCCCGGCCTCACGGTCGGGCGATGCGGCGCCCCCGCGCTGCCGCTGTTCGGCTACTGGCTGTTTCAATCCACGCCCGGCCTCACGGTCGGGCGATGCTCGATGAAGGCAGTGAGCGCGACCACGCCGGGCGGGAGTTTCAATCCACGCCCGGCCTCACGGTCGGGCGATGCGCGCGGCCGAGGTCTGGATATACGGCGACATCGGCGTTTCAATCCACGCCCGGCCTCACGGTCGGGCGATGCGTCACCTGTCTCGGCTGCGAGTCTAATGCCGCGGCGTTTCAATCCACGCCCGGCCTCACGGTCGGGCGATGCCACGCGCTCGGCGCGGCCGTGGTTAAGGTCGGGCTGTTTCAATCCACGCCCGGCCTCACGGTCGGGCGATGCGTGCTTGAGCGGTTCGTTGATTCCGGCGGCGATCTCGTTTCAATCCACGCCCGGCCTCACGGTCGGGCGATGCGCATCGGGATCAGCGGCGCCAGCGATTCCATCATGTTTCAATCCACGCCCGGCCTCACGGTCGGGCGATGCGACGGTGTAGGCATGGTGCGCGCCCGGTTGCTTGAGTTTCAATCCACGCCCGGCCTCACGGTCGGGCGATGCTGCGCCGACCAGGCCGACGATGACCAGCAGCGTGGTTTCAATCCACGCCCGGCCTCACGGTCGGGCGATGCCAGATCGAATGCAATGTCAGCACGTAGAAGGTACGTTTCAATCCACGCCCGGCCTCACGGTCGGGCGATGCGCGAGGTCGGCGGCGGCGGCGGGGGGCATCTGGCAGTTTCAATCCACGCCCGGCCTCACGGTCGGGCGATGCGCGGCGGTGCGGGTGCAGGCGCGCCACCTCACCAAGTTTCAATCCACGCCCGGCCTCACGGTCGGGCGATGCGCGGCGGCGGCTGTGTCGACGGGGGCGTCCGGGTCGTTTCAATCCACGCCCGGCCTCACGGTCGGGCGATGCCCCCACCGAGGTGGAATTCGTGCGGCAACTGGACGTTTCAATCCACGCCCGGCCTCACGGTCGGGCGATGCGCTGCGGCGCTGTTCGGTCGGCCAGCGATGCCGTTGTTTCAATCCACGCCCGGCCTCACGGTCGGGCGATGCGTGAATAACGGGGAGAGCAATATGCACGACGACTGGTTTCAATCCACGCCCGGCCTCACGGTCGGGCGATGCTCTTGATTGGCGTGACGTCGATCACGCGCCCGGTGGTTTCAATCCACGCCCGGCCTCACGGTCGGGCGATGCGCGCGAACCAGCCGGGGTCGGGCTTGCCGTTGCGGTTTCAATCCACGCCCGGCCTCACGGTCGGGCGATGCCCCTGGTGCTGCTGTGGGCGGCGCACGACCGCCACGTTTCAATCCACGCCCGGCCTCACGGTCGGGCGATGCTTCGGCGGCACTGTAACCACAGGAGGCAACATGGAGTTTCAATCCACGCCCGGCCTCACGGTCGGGCGATGCTGAAAAACCCCGTCGACGCCATCATCGCCTGGATGTTTCAATCCACGCCCGGCCTCACGGTCGGGCGATGCCAGCTGGTGCCGATGGACTACTCGGACGAAAAAAAGTTTCAATCCACGCCCGGCCTCACGGTCGGGCGATGCGGCGGGTGCTGCCCGCACTCAACCAGACGACGGCGTTTCAATCCACGCCCGGCCTCACGGTCGGGCGATGCCTGATATCCCGGTCTCCCAGCACGATCTCTTTGACGTTTCAATCCACGCCCGGCCTCACGGTCGGGCGATGCGTCGGCCAGAGCATAGGTGGCGTTAGCCTCGGCGTTTCAATCCACGCCCGGCCTCACGGTCGGGCGATGCGCCCTCCGAGCGGTAGGCCGGGATCTCCATGGACGGGTTTCAATCCACGCCCGGCCTCACGGTCGGGCGATGCGTCTCCAGCGCCCACACCGCCGCCATCGCCGCGTCGTTTCAATCCACGCCCGGCCTCACGGTCGGGCGATGCAGCTCCTTCGTCGACGTCTTGCGCGTCCGCCGGCACGTTTCAATCCACGCCCGGCCTCACGGTCGGGCGATGCGTCTTTTCGTCGGTGCCCGCCGGCCAGGTCCGCACGTTTCAATCCACGCCCGGCCTCACGGTCGGGCGATGCGCTTTCAGGGCATGACCAAGCACGCGATGGCGTCGTTTCAATCCACGCCCGGCCTCACGGTCGGGCGATGCCTGGGCAGCTTGCGGAGATTGGCGGCACAGTCGAGTTTCAATCCACGCCCGGCCTCACGGTCGGGCGATGCTTCGGCGGCACTGTAACCACAGGAGGCAACATGGAGTTTCAATCCACGCCCGGCCTCACGGTCGGGCGATGCGTGCGACTTTGTTTCATACGATCCGCGTATGCCGGTTTCAATCCACGCCCGGCCTCACGGTCGGGCGATGCCTTCGTTGCATTCACGCGCACTGCGCGTATTATCTGTTTCAATCCACGCCCGGCCTCACGGTCGGGCGATGCCCAATCCAGCACTTCGCCGTCCTCATCTTTCAGGTTGTTTCAATCCACGCCCGGCCTCACGGTCGGGCGATGCCTCGCCGACATGGAGGCTTGCTGCCGCCGCTGGCGAGTTTCAATCCACGCCCGGCCTCACGGTCGGGCGATGCGCCACACATGCAACCTGTTGATTGTTCTGCGCAGCGTTACAAGTTTCCGCGAACCCGCTTTGCGCCGCAATCTGGTGGCCATGTTTTGTGATGGTTAATTTCTTCAGATTGTTAAAGAACAAAGAGTTACCGCATGCGCGAACTCGACGGGTTTGTGTCGTTGATGGGGGTTCGCGCGTCATATCACCAAGGGGCCTTCAAAATCGACGGACCGGAAACAGCCGTGTTGTTTGACGCGGAGTTCTACCGGTTCGGTAATGCGGTAGAAGCGCAGATTGTCTTGTTTCGGATCTATTTCATCCAGTAGTTCGCGCTCAAGTTGCTCGAACTGCATTTCGTTGACGGTACATTCGAAGACGGATTTTTGCACTCGCTGGCCGACGCGTTCGCAGGCCTTGGCGACGCGTCGCAGGCGTTTTCGGCCGGCGGCGGTTTCGGTGGAGACGTCGTAGGTAACGATGATGAGCATGGCCTATTTCGCCAGATAGGGCAGGTAGCTTTCCATCTCGCCGCGTAGGGTACGCGCAATAAATCGCGCCTGAACGAAGGGCAAGAGCGCAAGCGGCAGTTTGGTTTCGGTGAGCGGGTGGGTGAGTTCTTCCTGCTTGCGTTCCTGCCAGGCGGCGACGACGGTACGGCGGCCACGGTCGTTGAGCATGACTGCGCCGCCTTCGCGCAGATCAAAATCGCCGGCACTGATTTGGCCGCGATTGATGAGGGTGAGGGCGAGGCGGTCGCACAGAACGGCGCGGAATTCTTCCTGGAGATCAAGCGCAAGTGCGGCGCGGCCGGGACGCACGGCATGCAGAAAGCCGAGTTGCGGGTCGAGGCCCGCGGCTTCCAGCGCTGAACGGCAATCGTTCATGAGCATGGCGTAGAGAAAGGAAATCAGCGCGTTGAAGCGGTCGAGCGGTGGCCGGCGGGTGCGGCCGTTAAGCTGGAAATGTTCGCGTGCAGCGGTTTTTACGATGAGGTTGACCGCGGCAAAGTAGCCGCGCGCGGCTTCGCCTTCGACGCCGCGCAGTTCGTCCAGAGTGGCCGCGGCAGCGGCGGCGCGCAGCGAGGCGGCCAGGTTGTCGGTGGCGCGGGTGATCTGTACCGCCTCTTGTTCGTTCGATGCCTCACGCGCGCCGCGCTGCAACACGCTGCGGCTGTTCTTGAGCTTGCCGGCGACGATGGCGCGGGCGAGTTCGATGTTGAAGGTCGCGTTGTCTGCCTGTCGGTGCTGGGCCTGGCGCAACAGGATGTTGCCGGAAACCGGACCTTCGAGCCGAGCCTTGAAACGGCCATGGTCGTCCAGCAGCACCAGGGACTTCCCCTCGTCGGCCAGGCGATGCATCAGTGCAGGCGACACCATGACGTTGCCAAAACACACCAGTCCGCCCAGATGATGCAGCGGTACCTGGAGTTTCTTTTCGTGTTCCACGTCGATACGCACGGTGGCGTTTTCAAGATGGGCATACGCCTGAGGGGTCATGACGTAGAGTGTGTTTTGGATGGTATGCAACTCATGCCTCCGGGTCGAACAGACTGTGCTGTTGTTGTCGCTGCCTGGTTCGGTCGGCGACGGCTTCAGGTTGGCAAATCTCTTTCAGGGAACATTCCCTGCATCGGGAATCGTTGACCGGCGGCGGCAGCATACCCGAGGCAAGCATCGCGCGGATTGCATTCGCAGTATCGATTACCCGTGCCCTCAACTCCGGCGTGATGACGACTTCCCGCCGCCGGTGACTGCTGGCGTGGAAGATCGCGCCTTTGGGTACCGGGTGCCCGAGCATGTCTTCCAGACACATCGCCTGCGCGGCGAGTTGAAGGTCGTCGTGCAGCTTTTGCCGTTTCGCCCCGTGTTTGAACTCGACCGGGTACACCCTGCCATCCGGATGGAATTCGACCAGATCGGCCTTGCCGATAAGATTGAGTCGATCGCTCCACAGTGGCAGCGCGCGCTCCACCCGCACGCCGGACTTGATCTCGTAGCCCGGCGTGTCGACCAGATGGTGCACCGCCTGGCCCCGCGCCGTGTGGATGTTGTCGGCAAAGGCCTGTTCCAGATGAATCAGCCCGCACTGGCGCGGGCAATAGGCCCAGTGCTGGAGAGCGGAAAGGGGAATCAGATCTGTTTCGGCCATGATGCGAGTGCTACCATTCCAGCAGGACATTATTTCTGGAGCGCGTCATGGCAGCGTTATTGAAAGAGATTGAAAACCAGGCCTTGCAGCTTTCGCTACAAGAGCGCGGCAAACTCATCCATCGCCTGATCGTTAGCCTGGAAGGGCCTGCGGAAGACACCCCCGAAGCCATTGCCAAGGCATGGGACGAAGAGATCGCCCAGCGTGTGGCGGAAATCGATGCCGGTACCGTGGAGTTGATTCCGCATGAGCAAGTCATGGTGGAAATCGATGAAATTTTGAGAAAGTCCGGTAATTGAGGCTCGCTTGGCAAAGCCAGGCCAAAGTCGAATTTGTAGAGGCGCTGAAGTATTACCGCGATCAGGCCGGGCTCGACATTGCGCGTGATTTCAACCAAGCTACCATGCAAGCCGCGCAGCGCCTGCTCGAATATCCCGAGATGGGCGCCCAAACGGGCCACGGAGCAAGACGGTTTGTTCTGCACGATTACCCTTACACCTTGGTCTACCGCGTGATGCCCGAGACGATCATCATCGTTGCCGTCGCGCACCATAGTCGCCGCCCAGGGTATTGGGCGGGGCGGCGGTAGCGCAAGATTTTCAGAATCCCTCGATTTCCTCGGGCTTCAGCCCATCCAGATTGGCGAGTTCATAACTTCCATCGGCATTCACGGTCAGGGTGCGGTGTACCTTGGCAGAAGAGTGTTGTCCTGCTTTGCAGTGGTGCCGCCACCAAACGACTTTCAGAACTTCCATGCTGCCCGCAGGCCGGGCGGCGGCGTCGTCATTCTCGAACAGCCTGGGTAGAGCCTGCTTGATCGCCTCAGCATCCGCATCAGTAAAGCCGGTTTTTTCGGCCAGTTGGGGATTCATGCTGCCGTAGAACCTGTAAATGCCTTGATCGACACGATGCTTCATACCCATCGTATCGGAACCGCGCTTTGAGCCATCACCTTCGCCACTCACGCTTTTGGTGATTTGCAGGCTGGAAATATCGATGGGCTCGACGCTAAAAGCAGATTGGATGGTGACAGGTCCACGTATACCGATGGAAACACCAGTATCGCCCTCGGCATCTGATCCGTCTTCGTTTTTCTTGCCTGCTTTCTTGTTGCTCTTGAGCGCGAAAAGCTGGCCGAAGGCGCGCACGTCCAGCCACTTTTTGCACGCCAGATCGGCGGTCTTGTCTGAGCCCAATTCCTTGCCAAGCCCGGCTTCAGCTCGGGCGCGCAGACTTTTGGCGTCGTCGGCCTTGCGATCGTCCGACTGCACAAAAATCATATTGCCGTCGTCGTTGCGGCCCGCATCGATCCAGCGCTCCAGCAGACGGTCGCGGAGTTTCCGCTTGATCGATACGTCACTCATTTCGCCGTAGTTCGAGTAGTCGGTGCGTGGGCGGTTGCCGTTCAGCGGGTCGCCGTTCGGGTTGGCATTGGTGACGCGAAAGATCACAGCGAAGTCGATTTTGTTTTGCAGGGTATTCATGTGTGTGTCCTCGTGAATTATTCGGCGGGGGTGTCGATGGTGGTTTCTGCTTTGGGCGGGTTCAGCGCCTGGCGCTGGCAGTGGTAGCCGAGCAGGAATTCGCCGGAAAGCTTGGTGTCGCGCAAGAAATCTTCGGGCTCGAACAAGCAGAGAATTTCATCAATGACGCGCATCCGTTTGATGAGAAACCCTTTGCCTTTGGCTGACGCATTCAATCTGGATTTGTATGGCGATAGAGCAAGCTCAACCGTTCGCCAAGTTGAAACAGGACGGTCAGCAAATCGCTGCATGAAGCGAGCAGCGGTTGTTTCGCGTCCACTCTCAGCGGTTGTGAGTGCGTAACCCTCGATATTTTCAGCGAGAGCCAGCAAACGCCCATACAGATAATCCCGGCTGCGCCGGTCGGTTTCCAGTGCCATCTCGTACCCCTCGTTTTTGAAAGCGCCCCGGTACAAACCGCAGGCGATACCCAGAAATTTTTCCCACTCCCAGCGTTCCAGCCCGACCCGATTGCAGGTGCGGCGTATCGTCGATTCAAGGAGGTCACGCGGAAACGCTTGTCCATCGACGATGCACGGTAGCAAGCGTTCGATAGTGGCTTTTTTGAGCTTGTCGTCAAGGCGACGACCATACGCGGCCTCGGCAATATCGTGCGGTGCAGGCGCGCCCACGAAGTGCTTGTCCTTGCCGAAGTTCTGATACCAGGCGAAGTCGGTATGCCAGCGCTCGATACGCGCGAGAAACCCAGAGCCCGTCAGCTCACGGTAAAAGGTAATCGCCATCCGTCCAGGCGTGGCGGAGTCCAAGCCCATCACGACAATGTCGTCGGTCGGTCCGAGTCGCGCACGATAGCCCTTCATCGCTAGATTCAGGCGTTTGGCAAAGGCTTGTCCCGCGTCGGTATCGACGATGACAGCGGGCGAATCGGTCGCGTCGCCGCCTGCGAGCAGTAGCGTAAGAGAACTGCCGAAAGGGTCAGGTATTGGAGCGCCGCCAACGGCCCAACAGACGACAACCTGAGGTTGCTTTAGATCGCCATATCTGTGCCCTTGTCTTTGAATCAGCCAGCGCAAAGCGTTATGGGCTTTTTGCGTGACTTCGTAACTGACGCCGCAGGCCTGCTGGCCGGTGTCGTCAGTAAAGCGGCCTCGAAACGTGAAGCCTGAACTGTCGTTGGCGCTGATGAGTTTGGCGCCATCGCCTGCGTGGCGGATGAACTTCGGGTGGTTGTTGCCGATCCGGGCTTTCTCTCCAAGAACCATGCACACCCCATTCTTGGGGTTATTTATCTCGTCGTGCTTTGCCCAGGACTCGATCAATTCGGCGTCTTCCCATGTTCCCGATATACGATTGTCCGAAGCCTCAACACGCCAGCGAATGAAAATTTTCTCGTCATTGATTTTTTCCTTGCCGCGAGCGCCTTCGACGACGAGGGGAATCATTTTTTCCCCAAGCAAATCAGCCCAGAGTGTCGCGCGTTTCAAGTAAGCAAGAATCGCCTTGGGTTTTTGATGCGCCTGGTCGGACTGACACCATTTCTCTAAGTTCGAGAAGTATGCCGTTTGCTTTTTCTTGTTTCCCTCAGGGAAATCAATAGCGCAATAACTGGTTTCTTCACATAGAGGGTGGGGAGCGATTTTGCTTCCGGCTCTTCCAAGCGATGCCTCGGTGACCGGGATGAGGGTTGCAGACTCTGTGGCTCCCAGCTTTTTAATTCGGCGCAACTGCCCCGACTCGTCGATGACGATCTCGACGTGTGCGCGCTTTGAAAAATGTGCCACGGGCCAAGGCTGTGCTTTCTCCTCGGTATGCATCTGGGCGGTTTGCTCGTAGGTTTCGTAGAGCTTCTGTATCCAGCTCATCTCAAACCCCCAGCTCGGCGACTTCGGCTTCAACGCTACGCAACTGGCCTTTGCCGAATCGCTTTGCGGTCATGGGGCGTATGGTCTTGCGGATGTCGCAGGCTTCCGGCCTTGGGAAGCGTACCCGACCGAATTCCATGACGGGTCGCCAGAAGCGCGCCGCGAGGATGGATTCGCCGGTCTCGTCGGGGTAGTCAAAACCGTGGAAAGTCAGGCCGTAGTCCATGCGGTCGAGGTCGTCGTAGTGCCCGGTTTCCCCGCCGAATTTGCAAGGCTCGACGTAGCCCTGGCAATCGCGCGTGCCGAGAAAAATGTCCTGCCGCCCGCCGAGTTCCAGCATGCGCCGGGCGATGGCGAAGTGCTTGCCGTCGATACGGTCGTCCGCCAGTCCGGGCTGATGTTCGTTCCACTCGAAATGTGCGCGGACCTGATATTCGACATCCGCGAGGAAGGTGTAGATGGCGAGCGTATTGCCGCCGCCGTAGTCGAGCGGCTTTGTGCCCTTGGTCTGCGTGCGGATCGGTTTCATCACCCGCACTTCGTCGATGACCCAGATGAAGGTCGGCTTCCAGTAGATCGACTTGGCGATGCCTTTGAGTGCTTCGTACGTCGGCAGGTGGTACGAGCATTTTTCGCCGCCGATACGGGTGAGCGGATCGGTGAAGAGCGCATGGCGCGCGCTGACCTTGAATTCGATGTTGTTACGGTGAGACACAGAGAACCTCCATCAAACCTTCGGGGTTGTCGGAAAGGCCGAATTCCTCGCTGTAGTAGCGGGCGTCGGCCAGATACAGAATGCCGGTTCCGTCCTGAATTTCGTGCACGGCGTTCGTCTTGCTCAGGGCTTCCAACTGCTGCGGCAGCACATTGACGCTGTATTGCTGCGCGCGGCGCAGAAGCTCGAATTCCTTGTCGGGAAAGTAAGCCGCGCACAACTCGGCGATGAGCGCTTTGCCAGCTTCACCGTGCGGCACGATTACGCCGCGCGTCGGGGCGTCGATGGCTTTGAAGGCGCGCGCGGCGCTCATGAAAGATTGCCGCAGGAAGCGCGTCGGGGCCCGTCTGTTGTGGGTGCGCGCGTAATCGCTGACGGCGCGCGGGTTGTCCGACAGCAGATTGAGCAAGGTATCGTCGCGCCCGAGCGCATTGCCGGATACGGGGTAGCTCATTTCGCCGGCGCGCTGGAAGAAATAGTTGGTGTAGTACCAGGCCATTGCTTCCGGGCCGATGCGGTTCGAGCCGTATTTTTCCGGGTCGGTGTCGTAATCGTCGAGCACGCGATTGGCTTTCTCCCGCCCGATCAAAATGTCCGGCAGCTTGCTCAGGTTCTCGTCTTCGTCGCGCGGGTTGACGACATACACCTTGCCGCAGTCGAGCCGACCGTTGCGATTGCAACGCCCTGCCGCCTGCGCGATGGAATCGAGCCCGGCCGCATAACGGATCACGGAAGCAAAATCGACATCGACTCCAGCTTCGATCAATTGCGTGCTGAGGCACAGGGTTGGCAACGGCGGGATCGTGTCCAGACGGCTGCGGATTGCATCGAGCTTCGCTTTCCGATGAGCGGGGCACATGCTGGTGCTGAGGTGAAAAACGGCCGCGCCTGGATGGCTCCGGCACAGGCGGTAGAGCGCCTGCGCGGCCTTTTTCGTGTTCACAATCACGAGGCAACTGCCGACCGCTTCGACTTGCTCCCGAGCCAACGTCGCGATTTCTTCCTGCGACCAGCCACCCGGCTTGCGATGATTCATAACTTCGACACGCTTCAGATCGTCGAACAACTGCCGCACGTCGCGGATGAGTTCGTTGCCGGGCGGTATGCGGATTGCGCCCTTGGCCGCATCGACCCGATCCAGCAGCGGCTGGGTGGCGGTGCAGAGCACGACCGTGCTGCGGCAGTGGTCGGCGAGGAAGTTCATCGCGTTGTTGAAAAGATGCACGCAACGCACGGGCAGGCTTTGGATTTCATCGAAGACCAGCACGGCATTGGCGAGCTGGTGCATCCGCCGTGCGCCGCGCGTGCCTGCGCCGAATAGTGTTTCCAGCAGTTGAACCATTGTGGTGTAGACGACCGGCGCGTCCCAGTTTTCGGAGAGGATTTTGCTGCGCCAGGTCTGATCTTCGGGCGTGAGGTTGGAGTGGTGCTCCAGAACCACGCTGCCCGCTTCGATGCCTTCGGGTTCGAGTATCTTACGGACGACCTCGGCGTTCTGGTCGATGATGGACGTGAACGGTATAACGTAAATGACACGGTCGAGATCGTGTTTGTGCGCATGGTGAAGCGCGAAGCGCAGGCTCGCCAGCGTCTTGCCGCCGCCGGTCGGTACGGTGAGCGTGTAGATGCCGGTGTCGCGCGTGGCGGCTTCGAGGCAGTGACGCGATATTTGCTGTCGCAAATCGTCGATGGGCTGGACTGGCGTGAAATTCGCCAGATGCGATTCGAGTCTCGCGATGAGCGTTTGCCACGGCGTGTAATTCCCGCGCAGGCGTCTCCGGGCGCGCACCGGATGCTCGAAATCCGCTGTGTCGATGCGGTCGGCGTCGATCAGGCAACTGAACAGCGCGCGCACCAGCAGGCCGATCTGTTGTTTGTAAACGGGGCTGCTTCTTTTTTCCTCTGCGGTATTACCGGCGACAGCCCCAAGAATTTTGCTGTCCCAAGCCAAGAATGCCTGGGTGATTTCAGGTTGTTTGAGGAGATGGCGCGCTTCGTCTAAAAGTACCGGGTCGGCCTTGCCGAGCGCTTCCTGCAAGTGTGTTTTGTCAGCCGATTTCGACATGCGTTTGGCAAACCCGTCTTCCGTAGGTTGCCCTAGGGAAGAAGTCAGGCAATCGATCAATCCGGAGTGATGCGAAGCCACACATATTGCGAGGATTTCACCGGCCACATGAGCCAGTGCGTCTTTTCCAGCCAGATGTTGCCAGATGAACTGTGCACCGCCTGTTGAGTGATCAATTTTCCCTTTCAAACCGGCTGCATCAACAAATTCCTCGTCCTCATCCTGATTCAATAGCCCAGTTGCGGACTGGATATAGGCTTGGAATGCCGAACTGTACTTGCCCAGATCATGCAGCAGGCCTATCAGTTCTCCGTGCGGGGCGAGGCGGAATTTGGCGGCGAGTTCCGCAGCGAGTTGGCTAACACTGCGCAAATGCGCTTCCAGCGATTGGATTTTGCTGTCACCACGGACATGCGCGACAAACGCGGGCTTGTCGTTAACGGGCAGTGAATCAGCAAGCCTATTCATATCCGTCCAGTCAGTCAGTTTTGAGTGTTTTCATACTATCTACCCCTAGGCCCAAAACCTGAGCCTCCCCCTTCTCATCGCCGATACTGGCTCGCAGCCGCCCCCAGCAGTTTTTTGACGACCTCGCGCAGATCTTCCGGTCCCATAACTTCGATGTCAGGACCGTATTTCAGGATGTCCATAAGCAACTCACGCTCATCCGAATAGGGCAGGCGCAATTCGTAGCGGCCGTCTTCCAGCCAGCGGCTTTGTTGCCGGGGGTGCCAGATTTCGTCGGCGACCCAGCGGGCGCGTTTGGGGGTGAATCGCAGGACGGCGGTGGCGACGGGCAGGCCGGCGAAGATGCCGTAGGCGCTGGCGAGTTCGCGGTTGAGCGTGGATTCGGCGAGGGTTTTGGCGGCTTTGCCGAGCGGTGCGGCGGCGCGGATGCATTCGACGGCAAAGATGCGCAGGCCTTTTTTGCCGTGGCACCAGGCGTCCAGATACCAGTTGTCGCGGTAGTGGGCGAGGCGTTGCGGGGAGATTTCGCGGGTGCCGATTTGGTCGCGCTCGCGGTTGTAGTAGTCGATCTTGAGGCGGCTGCGCTGCAGGACGGCGCCGGCGATGGTTTGAAAGTGGCGGAGGTTTTTCTGGCGCGCGGCGGCGGCCAGGATGCGGATGCGTTGGGCGGCCTCACCGGCGCCCAGGTGGTTGCTGCCCAGCAGCTTGTCGATGCGGGTTTGCAGCGGCCGCAGGTGGTCGTCGAGCAGCCCGGGCTCCAGGTTGGCGAGCAGGTGTTTCAGCGTGACGAGAGCGTGCAGTTCCGCGGGGGTAAACCACAGGCCGGGGAGCGCGTGGCTGCCGTCGGCGGTGTCGTAGCGATAGCCACCGCGTTCGCTGTCGTGGATGAGCGGGGCGCCGAGGCGGTCGCGCAGGTCGGCGATCAGGCGGGCGAGGGTGGAACGCGAAAAGCCGTGCTCATTGATGAGCACGCTGCGCGGCAGGCCTGTCCGCCGCCCGTCCAGCAGGCGGTGAAGGCGATAGAGTTCGTCGAATTTGCTCACGGGTGCCGGGGGCGTTTGTTGGTTTTTCTCCGCGTGTCCGGTGTTGCTTGCGTTAGGACGTTAGTGTCGTGCAATGAGGCATACCCGGCAAGTCGGGCGCATGGAAGCAAGCCGCTGAGCCAGCAGCCGGCTTGGGTTTTCTTTGCGCCTGAATGAGCGGCATGGCGGCGCGTTGCAGGGCACCAGCGCGCGCCACTTTCCCCGCAGGCGAGAGGCGGTCCGCTTTAGCCGATCCCCAGATCCTGTGCCAGCCCGGCGTGGGTGATTTTGCCTGCGTGGACCTGCAGTCCCGCTTGCAGTCCGGCGTCCGCGTCCAGTGCGGCCAGGCCCCGGGCCGCCAGCGCCCGCACATAGGGCAGGGTGGCATGGGTGAGTGCGTCGGTGGCGGTGCGGGCGACGGCGCCGGGCATGTTGGTGACGCAGTAGTGGACGATGCCTTCGACGATGAAGAACGGGGCACTGTGGGTGGTGGGGCGGGAGGTTTCGGCGATGCCGCCCTGGTCGATGGCCACGTCCACCAGCACCGAACCCTGCGGCATCCGCTGCAGCAACGCGCGGCTGATCAGGCGTGGCGTGTGGCGGCCGGAAACCTGCACCGCGCCGATGACGATGTCGGCCTGCGCGAGGCCGTCGGCAATCGCCCGCGGCGAGGAAAACCGCGTTGCCACCCGCGGGCCGAACAGCGCTTCGGCGTGGGCGAGCTTGTCGGCCTGCTGGTCGAGCAGGGTGACCTGCGCGCCGAGGCCGGTGGCCGTGCGTGCGGCGCTCATGCCGACAACGCCGGCGCCGATGATGAGCACATGCGCAGGCGGCACGCCGGGCATGCCGCTGATCAGCTTGCCGTTGCCGCCGTGGGAGGTGTGCAGCCCGAGTGCGCCCATCTGCGGCGCCAGCCGCCCGGCAATGTCGGACATCGGCTGCAGCAGCGGCAGGCCGCCGCCCGGGCGGGCCACGGTTTCGTAGGCGATCGCCGTCACCCCGCGCGCCATCAGTTCGTGCGCCAGCAGAGGCGCGGCGGCCAGGTGCAGGTAGCAGAACAGCAGTTGCCCGGCACGCAAGGCGGTCAACTCGTCCGGCTGCGGCTCCTTCACCTTGACCACCAGGTCGGCGGCGTAAGCCTCGGCGGGGGTGGCGACGACGTCGGCGCCGCTGGCGCGATAGGCGGCGTCGTCAAACCCCACGGTGGCGCCGGCGCCGGTTTCGACGCTGATCCGGTGTCCCGCCTGGACCAGTTCGCGCGCGCCGTCGGGCGTGAGGGCGACGCGGTATTCGTGGTTCTTGATTTCCTTGGGAATGCCGATGTGCATGGCGGGTCTCGCGCAGGATGGATACCCGCGCAGCATAACCAATGCGGCCCTGCGCTGGCGAGCGCTAGCGGGCCGGGCGGACGTCGGCGCGGCGCTCGAAGCGGTAGTAGGCCGGCGGGATCCGGCTGAGCTTGAGTTCGCCGGCGCCCCATCCGATGCGGATGCGGCCGACGCTGCGGTAGGGCCCCATCATCGACGGCGCGGCCTGCACCTCGTAATCGCCGGGGGCGAGCAGGCGCGCCGAGAGGGTCAGGCCGCCATCGCGCGCATGGTGGGCGACGCCGGCGAACGGACGCGCCAGCGGCTCGCCGATGAAGAGGCCCTGTCCCGGCATCTGCACGCTTTTCCAGTAGGCTTCGATCAGGGTTTCGCCCTGCAGGTAGTGCGCCATGACGATGCCGGGCACCGGGAACTTGGAGGGGAAATTGCAGGGCTCGACCACCGCGCCGTAGCTGCCGGTGGCGCCCGCTTCCAGCCAGCGCAGGCTGCTCATCTGCGAGCCGCCGAACAGTTCGCCGCCGGCCGAGGTGAGGTGGTCGGCGATGGCGCCGGGCAGGAAGCGGTTGCTGTCGAGCGACGGCACATGGGTCAGCCCGGTGAAATAGAACATCACGTCAGACCTGTTTTCGAGCGCGTCGGCCGCGACGATTTCGGTGGGCAGGATGCGCTGCATCCGGGTGCGCAGTGCCGCGTAGCCGGCGGCGCGCACGTTGCGCGCCTTGTCGTTCGTGCTGACCAGATACGCGGTGCCCGCCGGGTTGCTGCCGTCGGCGGCGACGCCGCGATCGATGAGTTGTTTCGCCTCGACCACGCTGGCGGCGGCCAGGCTCATGGTCGGGCGCATCCTGTAGGCGTCGAAAGGGCGTGCCGCGCTGCTGTCGAAATACGGGCTGGGCTGCGTCGGCTTGCAGCCGCTGGCGCACCAGGCGGGATCGAAGCCGAAGGCGAAGGCGGAGGTGATCGACATGCAGTCGACCCGGTACGGCTGCGCCCAGGTCAGGGCGTAGGCCTGGATATTCCCGGCGGCGCTGCGGTCGACGCGGCGCTTGAGAGCAGCGAATTCCTCGCGGGAAAGCGTGCTGCGCCCGGGCTTGAAGCGCACGTGGATCAGGTTGGCGGCGGGGATGCCGCGCCTTTCGAGGTAATACGCGGCAATCGCCACGCTGTCTGGATCGTCGTCGTTGACGATCACGCCCAGTTGCCCGGCCGCGAGTCCCGGCTGGGCAAAGCGGGTGACGACGGCGTGCTCGGGCGGCGCGGCATGTGCGGCGGTGGCCAGCATCAGCAGGCCAAGGACAGATACGCGCGCCCGCTTCATTCCCATCAGGCGAGGCGCTGCACGCACTCGCGCACCAGTTCCGGGCCGCGGTAGATCAAGCCGGAGTAGAGCTGCACCAGCGAGGCGCCGGCGGTGATTTTTTCCTGCGCGTCGTCGCCCGACAGGATGCCGCCGACGCCGACGATCGGCACCTCGTTCTTCAGGTGGCGCGCCAGTTCGCGGATCACGCGGGTCGACGCCGCGCGCACCGGTCTGCCCGACAGCCCGCCGGCCTCGTCGGCGTTGGGCAGGCCGGCCACGGCGTCGCGGGCGATGGTGGTGTTGGTGGCGATCACCGCGTCGATGCGGTGCATCATCAGCAGCGCGGCGATGGCGGCGATCTGCGCGTCGTCGAGGTCGGGCGCGATCTTCAGCGCGACCGGCACGTATTTGCCGTGCCGTTGCGCGAGTTCGGACTGCCTCAGCTTGATCGCCGAGAGCAGCGCATCGAGCGCTTCGTCCTTCTGCAGTTCGCGCAGGTTCTGCGTGTTGGGCGAGGAGATGTTCACCGTCACGTAGGTCGCGTGCGCATAGACCTTGTCGAGGCAGGCGAGATAATCGTCGACCGCATGCTCGTTCGGCGTGTCCTTGTTCTTGCCGATGTTGATGCCGAGCACGCCGGTGAAGCCGCTGGCCGCGACGTTCTGCACCAGATTGTCGACGCCGCGGTTGTTGAAGCCCATGCGATTGATGATGGCGTCGGCCACGGGCAGGCGGAACATGCGCGGCTGCGGATTGCCGGGCTGCGGGCGCGGCGTCACCGTGCCGATTTCGATGAAGCCGAAGCCCAGCGCCGCCAGCGCGCCGATGTGCGCGCCGTCCTTGTCGAGGCCGGCGGCGAGGCCCACGGCGTTGGGAAAGTCGATGCCCATCACGTGCACGGGTTTGCCCGTTGCGCGCGGCAGCAGGCTCAGCAGGCCGATCCGGTGCGCGAGATCGAGGCCGGCGAGGGTGAAGCGGTGGGCATCCTCGGGGTCGAGCGAGAACAGGGCGGGGCGGATCAGCGTATAGAGCATGGTTCAGGCAGCCGGGTGTGGCGGAGGGGAACGCGGGTTTCAGGGTCGGCCATGCGGGTGCGGTACGGTCGTCGGCATGACGCGAGTTTAACAGGCCGTCGCCGCCGGGCTGCCGCCGGACGGCGTGCGATGTTATCCTGAACGCGTGCGCGTTTGTGCGCATCCGCCTGTTTCAATGCCCATTCCGTTCCTACTCATCGATAAGCCCATGACTACCCCGTATTTACTGCAACGACTCGTATTGCTCTTCGGTTTTCTGATCGCGCCGGCCGCGTGGAGCGCCGCCGCCGTCGTCCCGCCGCCCCCGCAACTGGCGGCCAAATCCTGGGTGTTGATGGATGCCGCCAGTGGCAACGTGCTGGTCGACCACCAGGGCAATCAGCGCCTGCCGCCCGCCAGCCTGACCAAGCTGATGACTTCGCACGTCGCGGCGCTGGAACTTCAGCGCGGCCGCATCAAGGAGGGCGACCTCGTCACCATCAGCGAAAAAGCCTGGCGCATGGGCGGCTCGAAAATGTTCGTCAAGGTCGGCAATCAGGTTGCGGTGCACGACCTGCTGCGCGGCATCATCGTGCAATCGGGCAACGACGCCAGCATCGCGCTGGCCGAGCATCTCGCGGGCGGCGAGGATACCTTCGCCGCGCTGATGAACCAGGAAGCGAAACGGCTGGGCCTTGCCGACACCCATTTCGTCAACGCCACCGGCTGGCCGGCCGAAGGCCATTATTCGAGCGCGCTCGACATGGCCAAGCTGGCGCGGGCCATCGTGATCGAGGACCCCGAGCACTACGCGCTATACAAGGAGAAGGAGTTCGTCTGGAACGACATCAAGCAGCCGAACCGCAATCTGCTGCTGTGGCGCGACCCTAGCGTCGACGGCCTCAAAACCGGCCACACCGAGGAAGCCGGCTACTGTCTGGTGGCCTCCAGCCAGCGCGATGGTCAGCGCATGATCGCGGCGGTATTCGGTACCAACAGCGAATCCGAACGGGCGACCGAGACCGCCAAGCTGCTCGCCTACGGCTTCAACTTCTTCGACAGCAAGACCTTCTTCAAGAAGAACGAAACGATACAGGCTGTAGCCGTCTGGAAAGGCGCCGCGCGCACGGTCAAGGCCGGGGTTGCGGCCGACTTCGCCGCCGCGCTGCCCAAGCGCGCCAGCGGCGAATACCAGACGCGCGTCGTGCTGAAGGAAGGCGACATCGTCGCGCCCGTCGCGGTCGGCGCGCCGCTGGGCCGCGTCGAACTGGTGAGCGGCGACGGCAAGGTCGTCATGCAGACGCCGCTGGTCGCGCTCGAAGCGGTCGAGGAGGGTGGCTTCTTCCGCCGCATGTGGGATGGCATCCGGCTGTTCTTCAGGGGGCTGTTCGGCTGAGGTTCAGGCGCACACGTTAAAGGCGACCCCTGGAATGAGCGGTCGCCTTTTTGTTTTCCAGCTCACGCTGCTGCCGGGGGCGCATTCATCCTCCGGTCATGGGCAGCGTGAGCTGGAACCGCGTGGCTCCATTGGCTGAGATCACGGATAGGACCCCGCCGTGTGCTTCAATGATCGACTTGACGATGGCGAGTCCCAGCCCGGTGCCGTCGCTTTTGCGTTCGCGTGAAGGATCGATCCGGTAGAAGCGGTCAAAGAGCCTGGAGATATGCTCGGCCGGAATTTCCGGCCCTGGGTTCTCGATGGTAACGACGGCCTTGTCACCTGGCGTTTCCAGCGTAACCCGCACCGTGTGGCCTTGTGGGGTATGCCGGATGGCGTTGGACAGGAGGTTGCTCAGTGCGCGCCGCAGCATCAGCCGGTCGCCCGGAACCGAGGCCGAACCAGTCTGCACCAGAGAAACACCACGCTCCTCCGCCCACGCCTCGAAATAGTCGAACAGGCTAGTGGTTTCGCTGCTCAGGTCGACCGTCTCCAGACCAGGCCTTAGCAATCCATTGTCGGCCTGTGCGAGATACAGCATGTCTCCGACCATCTGGGCCATGCGCTCGTATTCTTCCAGGCTGGAGTACAGGATTTCCTTGTATTCATCCCTGTTGCGCGCAGTGGAGAGCGCCACCTGGGTCTGGGTCATGAGGTTGGAGATGGGCGTGCGTAATTCGTGCGCGATGTTGGAGGAAAACTCCGAAAGCCGGCGAAAGGCGTCATCGAGGCGGACCAGCATGGCGTTGAAGGCGGCGGCAAGCGGCATGAGTTCGGCCGGCAGGCCCGCAGACGGGAGGCGCGCGCCCAGACGTTCGGCGGAGATGCCCGCCACCGTGTCGGTGACCTTACGCAGCGGCGAGAGACCCCATCGGGTCACGGCCCAGCCGAGGCTGGCGGTGGCCAGGGCTGCCAGAGCGATGGCTATACCCAGGACCGAGCGGAATGTGTCCATGAAAAGCTCATGGTGCTGGATGTCCTGTACCAGCGCCACGATGTACGGCGTGCCGTCGCCCGCCGTGATCGATGCGGCGATTCCCCGGTTGCTCACGCCGTTTTTCTGCCATTGGTGCAAGGTTCCTTCGGCGCATGCTGCCGGCCGGGTCTGGCAGGTTTGCAACAGCCTGTGCGGGAAATCAGCCCCCGAAGTCGCGAACCAGATGTTTCCTGCCTGATCCGTTACGACGACGGCGAGTCCATGATGTCCGACCAGGGCGTCGTCCAGCTGCTGCGGCAGGCGATCCAGTTCCCCCTGGCTGGAGGCATGCCGGAACAGATTCTGGATGAGATCAAGCTTGCCATTCAGCTCGTAGCGATCCTCCTCCTCGAAGTGCGCTTCCACCGCCTGCGTCAGGACATAGGCCGTTGCGAGCAGGACCAGCGACGCGGCGACTGCGAAGAACAGGCTGATCCGGGTGGTCAGCGACAGGGCCTTCATCAGGCCCGATCCTCCAGGCCGTTTTCCAGCACATAGCCCATGCCTCGCACGGTGTGGATGAGTTTGGACGCGAAGCCGTCGTCGATCTTGACCCGCAGCCGGCGTACCGCCACGTCGATCACATTGGTATCCGAGTCGAAGTTCATGTCCCAGACCTGGGAGGCGATCAGGCTGCGCGGCAGCACTTCGCCCTTGCGGCGGAGAAACAGCTCCAGCAGGGAAAATTCCTTGGCGGTCAGGTCGATCCGGCGGCCGGAGCGCGTGGCACGGCGCCGCAACAGATCGAGTTCGAGGTCGGCCACTCTGAGGACGGCGGCGTCCAGACCGGCATGTCCGCGGCGCACCAGAGTCCGCACCCGGGCCAGCAGTTCCGCGAAGGCGAAGGGCTTCACCAGATAGTCGTCGGCCCCCAGTTCCAGCCCCTTGACCCGGTCCTCGACCTGGTCACGTGCGGTCAGGAACAGCACCGGCACTTCGACGCCGGCGCGGCGCAGGCCTTCGAGCACCTGCCAGCCATTGAGCCCGGGAAGCATCACGTCGAGGATGATCAGGTCGTAGTGCCCTTCCTTGGCGAGTTCAAGGCCTTCCCAGCCCTCGCGGGCGAGGTCCGCGACGAATCCGGCCTCGGTCAGGCCCTGTTTCAGGTAAGCGCCCGTCTTGGGCTCGTCTTCGACGATCAGGATCTTCATGGGTATGACGGCAGACCGAGCGGCTCATCCTGCCATACAAATCGCCACGGATGGCACGGATTACGGGTTTGTAATGTGCGAGTCAGCTTCATGTTTGCCCTGGGCGCACAGGATGCCAATGGCGCCACCGCTTGCAAATCGCTGCGCTGCAGTGCCCCCACTTAACCATCATTTCGAGGAATCCAGAATGAAATCCAGCATGCTGCTCGTGACATTCGCATTGGCTGTGACAAGCAGCGTTACCCAGGCCCATGGTGACGCAAAGCATCAGGAGACCGCCACGTCACCGCAGGAACAGACACCGTGGGGCATCGCCGGACATGCCGGCCCCACAGTGCGCACTGTGTCCATCATCATGACCGACACCATGCGTTTCGCACCGGACGACATCCCGGTCAAGCAGGGTGAGACCGTCCGGTTTGTGCTGCGGAACGAAGGCAGGATGCTGCATGAGATGGTCATCGGGACGAAGGCATCGCTGGAAAAACACGCAGCGCTGATGCGCAGGTTTCCCGACATGGAGCATGGTGAGCCCTACATGGCGCATGTCGCAAAGAGCGAGAGCGCAGAGATCGTCTGGCATTTCAACCGGGCCGGGGAGTTCAGCTTTGCCTGCCTGATACCGGGCCACTATGAGGGCGGGATGGTGGGACGGATTACCGTGCGGCCCTGATGTCCTGGGCGCCTGCGCGAACATGCCGCCGGGTGTTGCAGGCTGCCGGCCTCGATAGGTTCAATTCATGCCGCGCTTCATGGCGGCGAGGTCAACCACGCTGCAGCTGGTTTTCCGCGTGGCCAGACACGCGTCGTCGCCGGGGTGATGCTCAAACGAACAGGACCGTGCCTGCAGCATCGCCCAGTCGTCCTGCGCGTAGGCCTGGGGCGGCAGATTCGGCGGAAAGTAGACGCAACCGAAGCAGAGCTCGGCGGGTCCGGTGCGGTTTTCGTTCATGCGGATGTCCTGTCTCCAATAACGGGCAAAAAGTATCAGCCTCGTCCCGCCGGCGCTGCATGCGGTGCCGGGCGCCAGCCAAGATGACACGAATGTAACCCATCCGTCAGCTTGCCGTGATGAAGAGCCTTCCATACTGGTGTCATTCATCAGCAGGATTTCCCTGCGACACCGCCGCTGAGCCCTGAACCCGGCGCCGAAAGGAGTATGCATGAGAAAGAACCTTACCCTGACCACCTTGCTCATGGGTCTTGGCCTGGGCCTACCGGCCTGGGCCGATATCCAGCATGCGACGTACGTGAAGACGGCAGCGCAGACGGTCGCCCTGTCCGAGGGGGTGGTGAAGAAAATCGACAAGGCGCAGAGCAAGCTCACGATCAAACACGGCCCGCTGGAAAACCTCGACATGCCGGGCATGACCATGGTTTTCCGCGTGCAGGATGCCGGCTGGCTCGATCAGGTCAAGCCCGGCGACACCATACGGTTCCAGGCTGAAAGGGTGAACGGCGTGCTCGTCGTGACCCGGCTCGAGATCGTTCAATAACCCAACTTCGAGGAGCGATTCATGCATGCAATGCAACGTACCACCCTGATGTTTTCCCTGGCCGCCGCCATGGCGCTGTCCCCCGCCGTGCGCGCCGAGAGTAGCCATCATCCGGACCAGGCGCCGGCGGCGGCGCCTGCAGCGGTCCAGGCCAAGCCAGCAACAGCCGCTGACATGCGGGCGCTGCGCGAACGCATGCAGGAAATGCGCCGTACGCGCGACCCCGCCCAGCGCATGCGGATGATGGAAACGCAGATGAACCAGATGGATGCCGTGATGAAGAACATGGAGGCGGGCTGCCCGATGGCCGGCCAGGCGCCGGGCAGCATGGGCATGATGGGTGGCGGCATGGGCATGATGGGCGGTCAGGGCATGTCCGGCGACGGCGACATGATGAACAGGCGCATGGAGATGATGGAAAAGCGCATGGACATGATGCAGATGATGATGCAGAAAGGCATGCCGCCGCCACCCGCCGCAACACCGGCCAAATGAGGAATGGCGCAGCGGGTGGCCGTCCATTCCGCCGCTGAAATTCAACAGGCAGGGATCCACCGGAGCGGATGGGCACGCCGGTCGCGTATTTGCGGGAGGCACATGAGAAGAGCATCTGGCGCGCGGCGGCGCCTGTGGGCCATTGCGGCCTCAATCCTGGCTTTGCCGACCTGGGCACAGGAACTCCCGCTGCCGGGGGGAAGTGTCGATTCGCTCCTCGCGTACGCCCGGGAGCACAATCCTGAATACGCAGCAATGCGCCTGGAAGCGGACGCCGCGGGCGAACGCGTGGCATCGTCATCTGCCTTGCCCGACCCGAAATTCCGCATCGAGCTGCGGGACATCACCCGATTCGGCGAACAAAGCCCGAGCCTGTCTCCGGGCAATGTGGGCAGTACCCGCTATCTGCTGATGCAGGATGTCCCCTGGTTCGGCAAGCGTGCGCTGAAACGGCAGGTGGCGGAACTTGATGCCGAGGGCGTCAGGGGGCAGGCCATGGGGAACTGGGCGGAACTCTCGGCCCGCATCAAAGCGGCCTATGCCCAGCTGTACTACGTGCACCGCAACGAGCGGTATACGCGTGAAGTCCTCGATCTCCTGTCGCGCCTGGAAAAGATCGCCCAGGTGCGCTACGCCGGCGGCCTGTCGGCCCAGCAGGACGCCATCCGGGCCCAGGTCGAGCAGACCGGCATGAAGACCGAACTGATCTCCCTCGAGAACGAACGCCGCCAGCTTCAGGTTCGCATGAATGCCTTGCTTGCCCGCCCTGCTGGCGCGCCGCTGGGCGAGCCGGGACAGTTGCGGCCTGTGCCCATCGCGGCGAAGCTCGATCATTCCACACTCGAGGCACGCGTCCGCGCCCGCAATCCGCAATTGTTCACCGAGGAGGCGCGCATCCGGTCGGCTGAAGCAAGCCGTGAACTCGCCTACCGGAACCGCTACCCGGATTTCAGCCTGGGCGTGTCTCCCATCCAGTACCAGAGCGCGGTGAGGGAATGGGAACTGATGCTCGAGCTCAACCTGCCCTTGCAGCAAACCTCACGCCGCGCCCGGGAGCGCGAATCGGAATCCCTGCTGCGCGCCGCCAGGGCGCGCGCGGAAGCTGCTTCCAATCAGATTCTCGCCGAGCTTGCCGGGCATCTCGCCGGTATCGAGGCGGCGCGCCGCACCGACACGCTGATCGCCAGCAGCCTGCTGCCGCAGGCCGAGCTTACCTTCCGGGCCGCGCTGGCAGGCTACGAAAACGGACGCCTCGATTTCGCCACGCTACTGGACGCGCAGCGCCAGACCCTGCAGGCAAGGCTGGGCCAGCTCAAGGTCCAGGTCGAGGTCCAGGTACGGCTGGCGGAAATCGAGCGACTGCTGGGGGACGATCTATGAAGCGGGGCGTGATTGGGGCGATGGGGCTGGCGCTTGCTGCGGGACTGGCGGGCGGCGGCTACTGGCTGGGGGCGCGAACCGGGGTTCCGGCCGCTGGTTCGGCTATCCATTCGCCAGCGCTGGAAGAGGCGCAGAAGCCACGCAAACTCCTCTACTACCGCAACCCGATGGGGCTCCCCGATACTTCGCCGGTTCCCAAGAAGGACCCGATGGGGATGGACTACATCCCGGTCTATGAAGGCGATGAGCAGGGCAACGGCAACGGCGATGCCGCGCAGGTCAGGATCAGCCCGGACAAGGTGCAGAAACTGGGCGTGAAGACCGAGACGGCCGCCCTGCGGACGCTGGACCGGATCGTGCGCGCCGCCGGCCGCATCGAACCGGACGAACGGCGCATCGTCGCGGTCGCCCCCAAATTCGAAGGCTACATCGAGCGCCTGCACGTCAATGTCACTGGGCAACGGGTCGCCAGGGGGCAGCCGCTGTTCGAGGTCTACAGTCCCGAGCTGGTTTCGGCCCAGCGCGAATTCGCGCTCGCCGCCGAGGGGGTGCAGGCCATGAAGTATGCCGACAGCGAGACGCGGAACACCATGCAGCAACTCGCCGAATCGAGCCTGGCGCGGCTGAGGAACTGGGATATTCCCGATGCGCAGGTGAGGGCATTGACAAAGACGGGCGAGGTGAAACGGTCGCTCACCTTCCGCTCGCCGGTATCCGGCATCGTAATGGAGAAGAAAGCCGTTCAGGGCATGCGCTTCATGCCCGGCGAGACGCTGTATCAGGTGACCGACCTGTCTTCGGTCTGGGTCGTGGCGGACGTGTTCGAGCAGGACATCGGGCTCGTCAGGGCCGGCACCATGGCCCGTGTTTCGATCAACGCCTACCCGGGCAGGGTGTTCGAGGGCAGGGTCACTTACGTCTACCCGACGCTGACGTCCGAGACGCGCACGGTTCCGGTTCGGCTCGAACTCGCCAATCCCGGCATGCTGCTGAAGCCGGCGATGTTCGCCCAGGTGGAGTTGTCGGTCGGCGATGGAAAGCCGGTGCTGGCCATCCCCGATTCGGCCGTCATCGACAGCGGCACCCGCCGCATCGTACTGGTGCAGCTTGAGGCCGGCCGCTTCGAGCCACGCGAAGTCAGGCTCGGCGGGCGCGGCGGCCGCTACGTGGAGGTGCTGGACGGAATCGACGAAGGCGAGCAGATCGTGGTCGCGGCCAACTTCCTGATCGACGCCGAAAGCAACCTCAACACGGCGATCGGGAGCATGGGGGGCCAGGCCGCACCGGGCGGCGCGCCCGAGAGTGCGTCGCCAGGGGCGAGGCACCGGGCCGAAGGAACGGTGGACGGCGTGGATTCCAGGACCGGTGGGATAAGCATCAATCACGGCCCGGTGAAATCGCTGCAATGGCCCGCCATGACCATGGAATTCACGGTCGCGAATGAATCCCTGCTCAAGGGCATCCATCCCGGAACAGCGGTGGCGTTCGAGTTCGTCGAACGGCAGCCCGGGGAATGGGTGATCACCGGCATCAGGCCGATGGGCGCCCCGGCTGCGCGTTCCAGCCCTCGCGCCGGTCACTGACGGGGGACGCCATGCTGGCCAGCATCATCGAGTGGTCGGGCCGGAATCGCTTCCTCGTCCTGCTCGCCACCCTGTTCGCCGTCATCGGCGGCATCTACGCCATCGCGAAGACGCCGCTCGACGCGCTGCCCGATCTCTCGGACATGCAGGTCATCATCTACACCGAATATCCGGGCCAGGCGCCGCAGGTGGTGGAAGACCAGGTCACCTATCCGCTCACCACGTCCATGCTCGCGGTACCCCGGTCCAGGGTGGTGCGCGGGTTTTCCTTCTTCGGCGCATCTTTCGTCTATGTGATCTTCGAGGACGGCACTGACATCTACTGGGCCCGTTCGCGGGTGCTGGAGTACCTCAATTTCGCCTCCAGCCGCCTGCCGAAAGGGGTGACGCCGACGCTGGGGCCGGATGCCACAGGCGTGGGCTGGGTCTATCAGTACGTCGTGCTGGCGAAGGATCGGACGCTGGCCGAACTGCGTGCGATCCAGGACTGGTACGTGCGCTACCAGTTGACCAAGGCACAGGGTGTGGCCGAGGTCGCCTCCGTCGGCGGCTTCGTCCAGACCTACCAGGTGACCGTCGACCCGGTGAAGCTGCGCGCCTACGGGATTCCTCTGCGCACGGTTTCGCAGGTCATCCGCGATTCCAACCGCGATGTCGGCGGGCGCGTCGTCGAAATGGCCGAAACCGAGTACATGGTGCGCGGCAAGGGCTATCTGCGCGGCAAGGACGACCTTGAGATGCTGGTGGTGAAGAGCGAGGCGGGAACGCCGGTGCTGGTTCGCGACATTGCCCGGGTCGAGCTGGCGCCGGACGAGCGGCGCGGCCTCGCCGAGCTCAACGGCGAGGGCGAGGTGGTGTCCGGCATCGCGATGGCGCGTTACGGCGCCAACGCACTGGAGGTCATCGGCAATCTCAAGGCCAAGCTCGCCGAGATTTCCGCCGGCCTGCCGCAAGGGGTGACGATCGAGTCGGTCTACGACCGTTCCGACCTCATCCTGCGTGCGGTCGAGACCCTCAAGACCACGCTGATCGAGGAAAGCCTGATCGTCGCGCTGGTGTGCGTGATCTTCCTGCTGCATGTGCGCTCGGCACTGGTCGCCATCCTGATGCTGCCGGTGGGGGTGCTGATCGCATTCATCACCATGCGTCTGCTCGGCATGAATTCCAACCTGATGAGCCTGGGCGGCATCGCGATTGCCATCGGCGCGATGATAGACGCCACCATCGTGATGATCGAGAACGCCCACAAGCACCTGGAGCGGCTGAAAGAAGGCGAGTCGCGCGCCGAAGCGATGATCGTGGCGTGCAAGGAGGTGGGGCCGGCCCTATTCTTCTCGCTGCTCATCATCACCGTGTCCTTCCTGCCGGTGTTCACGCTGGAGGCGCAGGAGGGCCGGCTGTTCGCCCCGCTCGCCTACACCAAGACCTTCGCCATGGCCGGCGCAGCGCTGTTGTCGGTGACGCTGGTTCCGGTGCTGATGCTGCTGTTCATTCGTGGCCGGATCGTGCCGGAGGCGAAAAACCCGGTGAACCGCTTTCTCATCTGGATCTACCGCCCCGTCATCGCCTGGGTCATGCGCTGGAAGAAGACGACCATCCTCGCCGCGCTGGTGATACTGGCCGTTTCGGTTTATCCGGCGTCACGGCTCGGCAGCGAATTCATGCCGACGCTCAACGAGGGCACGCTGCTTTACATGCCGTCTTCGCTGCCCGGCATGTCGATCACCAAGGCGGCCGAACTGCTGCAGACCCAGGACCGGATCATCAAGAGCTTTCCCGAAGTCGCCTCGGTCTACGGCAAGGCCGGGCGGGCCAACACCGCGACCGACCCGGCGCCGCTCGAGATGTTCGAGACGCTGATCAACCTGCGGCCCGAATCCGAATGGCGGCCCGGCATGACGACGGACAGGCTGATCGCCGAACTGGACAAGGCCCTGCAGTTTCCCGGGGTGTCGAACGCTTGGACCATGCCCATCCAGGCACGCATCGACATGCTTTCCACCGGCATCCGCACGCCCATCGGGATCAAGGTCTTCGGCCGCGATCTGGGCGGGATGGAAAAGCTGGCCCGGCAAATCGAGGCCGTGGTGAAGAGCGTTCCCGGCACGACTTCGGCCTACGCCGAACGCATCACCGGCGGCTACTACCTCAACATCGAGCCGGACCGCGAGCAACTGGCCCGCTACGGCCTCGCGGTCGGCGATCTGCAGGAGGTGATCGGTACCGCACTCGGGGGCGAGGTGGTGACGACCACGGTGGAGGGGCGGGAGCGCTTTGGCGTGCAGGTACGCTATCCGCGCGAGTTGCGGTCCAACCCGCAGCAGATCGCACGGGAGGTGCTGGTGCCCACCATGGACGGGGCGATGATTCCCCTCGGCCAGGTGGCGCAAATGAAAATCGCCAGGGGCACGCCGGGCATCCGCACCGAGAACGCGTTGCTGTCGGCGTATATCTTCGTCGACATCCGCGACCGCGACATCGGCTCCTACGTGGCCGAGGCACGCAAGGCGGTCAGCGAGCAGGTGAAGTTTCCGCCCGGCTATTACATCACCTGGAGCGGCCAGTTCGAATACATGGAGCGTGCCATCGACAAGATGAAGATCGTCATTCCGCTGACGCTGCTGCTCATTTTCGTTCTGCTCTATCTCAACTTCCGGCGGCTGACCGAAACGCTGATCGTCATGCTCTCGGTGCCCTTCGCCCTGGTGGGCGGCATTTGGCTGATGTGGGTCTTGGATTACAACCTGTCGGTCGCGGTCGCAGTGGGCTTTATCGCGCTGGCCGGCGTCGCTGCCGAGACCGGCGTGGTAATGCTGATCTACCTGGATCACGCCTGGGCATCGGCGCAGGCCCGGTGCCGCGTGGAAAACCGTCCCGCTGACGCGGCCGATCTGTACGCGGCGGTGATGGAAGGCGCGGTGGAACGCGTCCGTCCCAAGATGATGACGGTGGTCGCGATCATGGCCGGCCTGCTGCCCATTATGTGGGGAACCGGGACCGGATCGGAAGTCATGAGCCGTATCGCGGCGCCCATGATCGGCGGCATGGTGTCCTCGACCGTGCTGACGCTGGCCGTGATCCCGGCGATCTATGCGCTGGTCAAGCAATGGGAACTGGCGAGACGAATCCGGCTCGGCATGGCCATCGACCCAATGGAACCCCGATCATGAAGGCTGTAACGATTTGAAGCGAGAGTCTGCTCCAGCCGCTCTGCTGCGCTTCCAGCGGCTTTTTCCCGATGCGTGCAGGATCGGCACCGCAAGCTTTTCGGGCATCGTATAACCCGTTCTCCAGCAAGAACCGGCAGGCAGAAAAAGGGAAATCCTGATATTGCAATGTCAGGATTTGCGGCTTAAATACAAACCGGGACAGAAACTGTCGAGTTCAATGGCTTATCGATAAAAGCGGGGGAATGAAGATGTCTATCTTTGATCCGGATAACGACGCCAAGAACACATTGAAAATAGCGTCTTTGGTTGAGGCTGAGGAAGCATTCGTCGCCAAAGCCAGAACAAACGCCGATTCAGTGTATTTCAGCCAGCATGTTGAGCCGGCAGCGGTAGTAAAAGGTGGGCATGCTGAAGGGGCCGATCGTCTTCAACGGCCACAAAATCGACGACATTTCCTGGCTTCCGTCGCAGCACTCGCCAGTTCGGGCGTGGCAGGGAGAGCCTTCGCGCAAACCACCGGCCTGTCTCCGGACAACAAGGCACCTGCAGGCGCGGTATGGCGGCCGGTTCCAGAAGATGCCACAAAAATTGCAGGCGTGGCCATTGGCGAAGACGGGGGCTATGGGACTCGCTCTCAGTTTGAAAGCGAGGTTCGTTGGCGCTTTGACACCAAGACCCCCATCTCATCTTGGTCGATGACGCCAATGGAGCAGGGTGTTGGCATCATTACCCCGTCAGGACTGCATTTCGAGCGGCACCATGGGGGTATCGCCACCATTGATCCAGCTACGCATAAGCTGTTCGTGCATGGGATGGTGAAACAGCCAAAGAAATTCTCGATGCAGGACGTGAAGCGCTTTCCGTCGATATCTCGAATCCTTTTCATTGAATGTTCTGGCAATGGCCTTACCGAATGGTCGAAGCCTACGCTGAAAACCGTACAAGGTACGCACGGTCTCGTCTCAACTTCCGAATGGACAGGCGTTCCACTGTCGACAATCCTGAACGAAGTCGGTGTCAGATCGGGTGCTAAATGGCTGCTCGTAGAAGGGGGGGACTCTGCGGTAATGACGCGGAGCATCCCGATCAATAAGGCAATGAAAGATTGTTTCCTTGCCTATGGGCAGAATGGAGAAGCGATTCGTCCTGAACAGGGGTACCCGATACGCCTGATCGTTCCAGGCTACGAGGGGAATATGCATATCAAGTGGGTTCGCCGGATCGAGTTATCTGACAAGCCGTTCATGACGCGCGAAGAAACTTCAAAATATACCGATCTGCTTCCCAGTGGCAAGGCGGTGCAATTCTCTCTGGTCATGGATGCCAAGTCGGTCATTACGCGACCATCCGGGGAAATGACGCTCTCCGGGCCCGGTTTTTATGAGATCACCGGGTTGGCGTGGTCTGGACGCGGCCGCATAAAACGTGTCGATGTCTCTACCGATGGAGGGAGAACATGGAAGCCTGCGGATTTGCAGGGCCCGATCCTGCCGATCTGCCAGACACGTTTTCGTTTTCCTTGGGTGTGGAACGGTAAGGAAGCGATTTTGCAAAGCCGTTGCGTGGATGAAACAGGATATGTCCAGCCAACGCTTGGGCAACTTATTGAGGTCCGGGGTTTAAATGGGCCTATCGGTTCAATTTACCACCTCAATGCAATCCAGAGCTGGAAGGTTGATACCGAAGGGAGGGTAAGCAATGTTCACTACTACTAAACGCTTTTTGCACGTCACGGCGTGCAGTGCCTTATTCGCACTTAATCCCTACGCGGTGAGCGCAGACCCGATTCGGTATGGATTTGGAGAGCCGGCATCTGCAAGTGATCTACAAGATTTCATTTCGTCTTTGCCGGATGGCCGAGGCCTACCGGCAGGCAGCGGCACGATTGCACGGGGCAAAAAAGTCTACGACGAGCAATGTGCATCCTGTCATGGACAAAAACTGGAGGGCGGCATAGGTGATCGATTGATCGGCGGGAGGGGAACGTTGGTGAACAATGACCCCAAGAAAGCGCCGGTCAAGACGGTTGAAAGCTATTGGCCCTATGCAACGACATTGTTTGACTACATCAAGCGGGCAATGCCATTTTATACGCCGGGGTCATTGACCAATGACGAGGTCTATTCGGTAGCCGGATATATCCTTTCAGAGGCCAATATCCTGAGTGGCGATGAGCCGATCACTGCGGAAAGTTTGGCAAAAGTCTCCATGCCGAATCGCAACGGATTCATTCCGGATCATCGACCCGATCACTTCAAACCGGCAGATAAGCATCCACGCTTACGCTAATCCAGGGCCCGATACGTTTTTTGCATTCTTCCGGCCGTATGCGTTCTGGAAAAATTCGATGCCCTGGTAGTTCGGGTAAGTTTTCTAGATTGGCGTGGACTGTATGATTCCGCATCAATAGCAAGGGCCGCATTTGCGGCCCTTGCTATTGATGGAGATGGCAGGATTATCTCTTTGCCGCCCGCCGCAGGCGGTTCAGCAGACGCCGCGCCAGTTCGCCGAACAGCTCGGTCTGCGTCGGGTGCGGGAAGATCGCCTTGGCGACCTGGGTCAGCGTCATCTCGCCGGCCACCATCATCACGCCGATGCCGATCAGGGTGTCGGTGTGGTCGGCAAGGTAGTGCACGCCGATGATGCGGCCGGTGGCCTTGTCGGCCACCAGTTTGATCATGCCCTCGGTCTCGCCGGTGATCATCGCCTTGGCGTCGATGCTCATCGGCATCTTCGCCTCAACCGCGTCGATGCCACGGGCCTTGGCCTGCGCCACCGAGAGGCCGACGAAGCCGGCCTGCGGACGCGAGAAGGTCACGCCGCAGTCGCGGTCCTGGTCGTATTCGCTGGCGTGGCCCAACAGGTTGTCGGCGGCGACACGGCCTTGCGTGGCGGCGGTGTGGGCGAGCATGTAGCCGCCGATGACGTCGCCGACCGCGTAGATGTGCGGGGCGCTGGTCTGGCAGCGGGCGTCGACCTTGATCGCCGCGCCGTCGAGTTCGACGCCGATCTTGTCCAGATTCAGCCGACTGGTGTCGGGGCGCTTGCCGGTGGCCATCAGGACGATGTCGCAGTCGAAGGTCGACTCGATGCCTTCCTTGTTCGCGTAGCGCAGTTTCATCGCGCCGGGCTTGCCGCTGACTTCATCGATCGAAGCGCCGGTGACGACCGTGATTTCCTTCTCCAGCGTGGCGATCAGGGTCTTGGCGATCTCGTCCTCGATTTCAGCGAGGATGCGTTCGTGGCGCTCCAGCATCAGCACCTCGGCGCCGAAATCGCGGAAGATCTGCGCCATCTCGACGCCGATCACGCCGCCGCCAACGATGCCAAGTTTTTTCGGTGGCGCTGCAAGGTTCCAGATGGTGTCGGAGGTGACGACGCCGCCGCTCGCCAGGTTTTCGCGCGCGCCGGGTATCGGCGGCACGAAGGCCGGGGCACCCGTTGCAATGACGGCAGCACCGAACGTCACTTGATACGGTTCACCCTCGACCGGAGTGATCTTCAGCGTGTGGGCGTCGACGAATTCGCCGTAGCCTTCGCGCACGTCGATCTTCATGCCCTTGTCGGCCTTCAGCGCCATCTCGCCGCGGCTCGACTGCACCCAGCGGCGATGCTTCTCGGCCTGTTCCCAGTTGAGCTTGGGCGTGTTGGTGCCATCGACGCCCATCTCGGCGTCGTGGGCGCGGTTGCGGATGACGTCCGCTGCGGCGCGCCAGGCCTTGGACGGGATGCAGCCGCGCCACAGGCATTCGCCGCCAGGGAAGGGCTCGTTGTTGACCATCAGCACCTTGATGCCGTGGTCGGCGAGGTCGCGCGCGCAGTCCTCGCCGCCGGGGCCGCCGCCGACGACCACCACCGGGAAGTCCCAATTACCCTCGGGGATCGGCGAGACCGGGGCGCTGACGGTCGCGGCCTTGCCGGCGACGGCTTCAGCCGCTGCGCCCGCCGCGCCCAGCCAGGCTTCGGGCGCCTCGATGGTCTGCTTCAGCGTGGCGAGATACAGCGCCACGTCGGCGCCGTTCAGGACGCGGTGGTCGCCGGTGATGGTGAACGGGGTGCCCTGCGGGCCGTTCGCCGCGATCGCCAGGATCGCTGCGATGCCGGGGGTGGGGATCGCGGTGAAGTGCGATACCCCCAGCATGCCCATGTTGGAAATGGTGAAGGTGGGGTTGGAGTACTCGGCGGGCGCGAGCTTCCTCACCCGTGCGCGCTCGACCAGGCCGGTCCATTCGGACTGCAGCGTTTCCAGCGGCTTCTTCTCGATGCCGTGCAGGATCGGCACGACGAGGCCGCCGTCGTTCGACATCACGGCGACGCCGAAGTCGTGGTTTGCGCGTTCGACCAGCTTGTCGACCGGCTGGTAGGCCCAGTTCATGCGCGGGAATTTCGCCATCGCGACCGAACAGGCCTTGGCGATCGCCACCGTCACCGAGACCTTGTTCGCCTTGGCAGCGGCGGTCAGCTTGCTGGTGTCGATGTTCACCGTGACGTTGAAGGTTGGCAGCGTCAGCGACGCGGCCATCGCGTGACTCACCGCCTTTTCCATCGAGGTCATGTTGCGACCCTGGCCGGGCACGTCGACCTGCGGCAGCGAGTGCGCGACTTCCTGCATCGAGGGGCGCGCGCGCGCCACGTCGGCGGCGACGATCACGCCGGACGGGCCGCTGCCGGCCAGCCCGGTGAGATTCAC
>DAOMWT010000008.1:0-42253 GCA_035436705.1 Thiobacillus sp.
GCGAAGCTCCCCAGGGCGGCGCCGGCGGCGGCCGTGAAGAGGTCGGTGACATCGCTGACGCGCGAAAAGACGAACAGTTGCATGATTTCCAGCGCGACGGCCGTGGCCAGCGCCATGCTCCACGCGCGCCACGCGCTGCGTGTCCCGTCGAGCCGCCACAGCAGTGCAAGCGGCACCCAGATCAGGGCATCGGTGGCGATTTCGTACAGGGCGTAGGCCGCATCCCCGGGCAGACGGCCAAACGGAATCAGATTGACCTTGCCGTCCTGCCATTTATGAAAAATCTCGACCAGGCTGATGGTCAGGTCGAGCGGCAGCACGTTATAGACCAGCACCCCCGCCAGATACGCCCACGCCAGCCGCTCGGCCAGGGCGGCGCGGGCATGGGTGTGTTGCCAGGACTGCAGCCAGTCGACGAACCGCCCGCCCGCCCCCCACCAGGCCAGTACGCCGATGAACCCGCCCAGTGCTTCGGCAAAGATGTCATTTTGCGACACCGTACGCTGCGGGAAAAACAGCTGCGTGAACTCGATCCCGATGCTCAACGCGGTGGCCGCGGGAATCAGCGCCAGCGTGGCGAGCCCCTGGCGCAAACGGCTGCAGCCGGCCGACAGCGCGCCCATCCACAGGAAAGTCAGCGGGATGAACAGCAGCAGATTGGCCACCCAGTCGGCGCGCGAACCGATGCCGAGCTTGAGGAACGGTATCGCCTCGAAGCGGGCCACCGCCTCGTCCCACGGCAACGCATGAAACTTCAATGGCACCAGGCTGCCGTAAACGACAAATGCGGTGTACAGCAGCGCAGTCCACCACAACAGGGCGCGGGGTTTGCCAGACGCCCCCATGCCGCGGCTCATGGCCGGAAAGCCTCCGGCATGCGCAGCACGGCGGGGGCCACCCTGGCGCCGGGGCGCGACGCGCCCTGCCAGTCTGGATAGGCCGCCAGATCGCTCGCCAGCGCAGCCGGCAGGCGGTCAGGCGGCGGAACATCCGCCAGCAGACGCGCAGTCAGTTCCGCTGCGGCAAGGTTCAAAAAGTCGGGCCGATAGGCCAGCGTGACATTGTGCGCGGCCTCGCCGCCCAGCACAGGAGGGGTGGCCGCCACCACATTGGCGATCACCCGCTGGCGCCAAGCCGCTCCCTTGCCCTGGCGCACCAGGATGCCCGTACCCGAAGCCAGCACGGTGTTGGAGAAAATCGCCATGTCGCGCGGCACATCGTGGTGCGGCTGAATATGGATCGCGTCGCCGCTGCCGTTGATGAATACATTGTCGTACACCGCCACCCGCCCCTCCGCCTGCAACAGCGCTTCGCTCGGATTGTGCAGAAAGAGGTTGCCGTAGACCAGATAGCGGTCTTCGCTGCCTGTACCCGTCGGCGGAACATGACCCAGCAGGACATTGGGGCGCGCCTGCGGGCCGGCGACGGCGTCGGACTTGGAAAACACGTTGTACCGAATCACCGTATCGTAGCGCGCTGTCTGGTCTTCCGGGCGAGTGGTTTGATGCTTGATCTGCAGGTTGTAGCCCAGCGTGTGCGCAATCCGGTTGGCTTCGATAATGCCGCCGACAAAGGGATCCGAGCCATCGGAATCGCCGAAGTACATGCCGGTGCCGACCCTTTCGATGCGGTTTCCCCTGACCACCCATCCCAATGCCGGACATTTGGTGGAAATACCCACGTTCTGCTGCGATGCGGCGTGATCGTGGATATGCAGGGACTCCAGCGTGATGTAATCGGCATAGCGGCTATGGCCCTCGGCCTTGACCGCGTCCACCGGCAGGCCGCGGCCGTCGAGTTCCAGGTAGCGCAACACCAGATGACGGACGTTGACCAGGCTGACCGTATTGCTGCGCGGCCGCGCAATGAAGCGCGGCGGCGCGGCAGGATCGGTTGCTTCGATGACGATGGGCTGACCGGCGCGCCCGGACAGATTGTGCAGCGGCAGGCCCTGACGGTAATCGCCCGGTTCGAGCAGCAAGCGGTCGCCCGGCTGCAACTGACGCACATAATCGCGGTAGTCTTCCGCGCTTGCCCGGTAGTCGGCAGCAGCAACCGTACCCGCCAGCAAGCAGAACAAGCCAACGTGGACGATGCGCCGCATTCAGTCCGCCGCGTCCGCCAGCGGCAGCCCGCGCTTCAGCAAGTCCAGCTTGCCGAACAGCATGCGGGTCATCCCCGCCACGCTCTGCCGCCCGGTATCCACCACGATGTCGGCCACTTCGCGATACAGGGGATCGCGCTGTTTATAGAGTTCGCGCAAGCGTGCCAGCGGGTCCGCCGTTTGCAGCAGCGGACGGTTGCGGTCGTGCCGTGTGCGCTCGTACAAATGCTCGGGCGTGCCGCGTAAATAAATCACCACGCCATTTTTCTTCAGATTTTCGCGATTGGCAGCCGACAGCACCGCCCCGCCGCCGGTGGCCAGCACAATGCCGGACAATGCGGTCAATTCGGCAATCGCCGCCTCCTCGCGCTTGCGAAACCCCGCCTCGCCCTCGATCTCGAAGATGACCGGGATCTTGACGCCAGTGCGCGCCTCGATTTCATGGTCCGAATCGTAGAAAACGCAGCCGTAATGCTTGGCCAGCTGCCGCCCCACCGTAGTCTTGCCGGCCCCCATCAGTCCGACCAGATAAAGATTGTCGCGCTTGCTCATGGCGCCATTCTAATTGAGAGCCGTCCGATCGACAGCAGCACCAGCGGGGCGGACGGTCAGAGAAAACCGGACAAAAAAAGCGCGGGACAAGCCCGCGCTTGGATGGGAAACCGCAATCAGCGGAGCGACAGGCGCTCGTCGAGGATGCGCGGAGTAAGGAAAATCAGCAGCTCAATTTTGTCTTTCTGCTTGCTTGAATTCTTGAAGAGGTTGCCGAGGAAGGGAACATCCCCAAGGAACGGAACCTTATTGACGTCATTCCGATCGACCTCTTCAAAAATTCCGCCCAGTACAGCCGTTTCGCCATTGCTCACCCGCACCTGGGTTTTGGCACGCTTGGTTTCAATGGTGGGCGCGCTCAGGCCTGCAGCCGTAATCACCGGGCCGCGTGCATCCTTCTGGATCTCCACGCTCATGATGATGGAATCGTTGTTCAGGATTTGCGGGTCCACCAGCAGACAGAGAAACGCATCCTTGAACGTAACGGTCGTCGTCGCGACTCCGCCGGAAACGGTTTGGGTGACATAAGGAATCTGCTCGCCTTGCAGGATCACCGCCGGCTTCTGGTTGGACGTCACGACACGCGGGCTGGAAAGAATTTTTCCGCGGTTGTCCGCTTCCAGCGCCTGCAATTCCAGACTGATCAAATTACCTGTCGCGATATTCAACAATGACAGGCCGAATGAGCCCGGAGCCGTGCTGCCCGAGATCGGCAAATTGACATTGTTGGAGATCGTGCCTGCCTCGGCAGCCAACTGATTGCCCGACAGGTTGATACCCGTTTGCGAGCCGGCCAAACTGGTCGTGCCTGTAATCCGGGTGCCCAGCCGTGCGCCCAGCTGGCGGCCCCATTGCGAATCGGCAATGACCACCCGCGCCTCGATCATGACCTGGCGGGTGGGCACGTCCAGACGCGCGAGCAGTTCGCGAACTTCCTGAATCTTGCGTGCGGTATCGGTGATGATCAGTGTATTCGTCTTCAGTTCATAGGTTGCGCGTCCCCGTTTGGTCAGGACTTTCTGGTCAGTGTCCCCCTGGCCTTTCTGTGACGCCTGCGCCGCCGCCGCGCCGCCCAGGCCCTGGGCTTGCGCCGAACAGTTCACCGCGTTGTTGGTCGCCGAGTTGAGGAAAGCGCCGGAGGCAAAGCCGTACAGCATGGTTTGCGCTTCATCCGCCCGCATGTAGTTGAGCTGGATGTACTCGGTGGCCAGGGGCTCCAGATCGGCCACCGCCGACCTGGCTTCGAACTCCAGTTTCTCCTTGGTCAGCAACTCGTCCTTGGGCGCAATCCAGATCACATTACCGTTCTGGCGCTTGTCCAGGCCCTTGGTCTGCATGATGAGGTCGAGCGCCTGGTCCCACGGCACATCCTTCAGGCGCAGCGTGAGGTTGCCGGCCACGGTGTCGCTGGCGATGATGTTGAGGCCGGTGAAGTCGGCGATGACCTGCAGCACCGAGCGCACCTCGACGTTCTGGAAATTGAGCGAGAGTTTTTCGCCGGTGTATTTCACCTTGCCGTCGGCGGTTTTCTTCTGGCCGTCGACGGCCGCCTTGACCTCGACGATGAAGCTGTTGTCGGTCTGATAAGCTGAATACTCCCAGCCGCCCTTGGGTTCGATCACCATGCGGGTGTTGTCGCCCAGGGTATAGGTTTCGATGGTCTGCACCGGGGTGCCGAAATCCGCCACATCGAGACGACGCTGCAGGGCTTGGGGCAATTCGGTGCCGATGAAGTCGACGACCACGCCGTTGGCCTGCTGGCGGATGTTGATCCCCGCCTGCGCATCGGACAGCGTGGTCACGATGCGTGCCTCGCCCGCTGCGCCACGCCTGAAATCGACATCGCGGATGCTGTGGCGCGCCGCGCCGGGTCCCGCTTCGGCAAACCGCGGGCTGACGTTCACCGGCGCCGCACCGGCACCGACGTCGCCCAGCGCGACGAGCAGTGTCTTGCCGTCGATCCTGGCGTCGTATTCAACCGCCTTGTTCAGATTCAGCACCAGGCGGGTGCGGGTTCCCGCCTGCACCACGTTGACGCTCGACAGAGGGCCGAGGTTGGCGTCCACTGTGTTGCGCCCCATGGCATTGCCGGTGTCGGGCAGATCGAGCGCGATACGCGGCGGGTTGCCGACGGTAAAGCCGGCCGGCGTGGCGGTCAGCGCATTCTTGAGGTTGACGCGTACCACCACCTTGCCGCCGGGCAGGGTGGTGGTCTCGACGCTTTGCACTGCGTTGCCGGTGGGCGGCACGTCGGCCGCGCGTACCGCAAGCGGTAGCACCAAACCAGTGAGCAGGGCGATCCCGAACAGTTGGCGGATCATACGATCTTTCACAAGCTTCAGCTTGCAGAAAGCCGGCATCCCCTTGTGGGGCATTTTCTGGGCAATGCTACGAATAAAAATTTTGGGCAATGCGTTCATGTCAGCCTCTTTGGAATTCAGTGCTACAAATCATTCTTGCAAATTCAGGGTGCTGGCGCGCTCGGACCAATCGCCGGCGCTATCCTGGACGATCTCACGCAAGCTTATTTGGCTATCGTCGATCTGCGTGACGAGGCCGAAATTCTGGCCCACGTAATTGCCCTTCTTGACATGGTAAATCGCATTGTCCGGGGTTTTGATCACCGCGTGGATCACGCCTTGCCGGGACAGTGCGCCAACCATTTTCAGGGTTTCCAGCGAAAAGACTTCGAGCGGCTCTTTCGGGCGATTGAAGTCGGGCTGCATGCCGCCGCCGCCTCCGGTCGACAGCTTTCTCGACTTGAACGGGTCGGGCAGATCGAAAGCATTGTAGGTGAACGGCTCATAGACCTTGACCTGCGGCAGCGGCTCGATTTTCCCCTGCATGTCGCGGCCGGTCTCGGCAACGAAGGTCTGCAGGTCGTCCATGCTGCCGCCGCTGCAGCCGGCCAGGCCCAACACGAGTATGACAGGAGCCAGGCGCTTCATTTCTTTTGCTCCTTGGCTTGCTGCTTCCTGGCAATGAGTTCCTCATCGTCCAGGTAGCGATAGGTTTTGACGACGGCA
Organism: Thiobacillus sp.; assembly: GCA_035436705.1. Taxonomy (GTDB): domain Bacteria; phylum Pseudomonadota; class Gammaproteobacteria; order Burkholderiales; family Thiobacillaceae; genus Thiobacillus. The sequence goes on from DAOMWT010000008.1 coordinate 5,683, forward strand.
TCCATATTCAGCACGCCATCTTTGGCGGGCTCCATGGCAATGTCCTGCAGGGTGACGATGCGCGACAGCTTGGAGACGTCGCTGACGAAAGCCGCAATGTCGTGGTAGCCACCGGTGACCTTGACGCGGATCGGCGTTTCCGCGTAAAACTCCGACGCGGTTTCGGCTTCGGGCTTGAACAGGTCAAACTGCAGGCCGCGCCCCAGTCCCGCCTGGTTGACGTCGGTAATCAGGGCATCCATCTCCTGCTTGTTGGGCAGCTGCTTCAGCAGCGCGCCGAAGGCCTGCTCGATATCGGCCAGCTGCTTCTTGTAGGCCTCCAGATTGATGGCCTGATTTTTCTTGGTGGTGAACACGCCGCGCAGTTCGGTTTCCTTCTGCTTGGCGGCATCCAGCGTCTCCATGCCGCCGCGCCAGTCAAACCACCAGCCCGCCGCCACGATCGCCACGCACAGCAACCCAAGTGCCGCAAGCTTGGTCGGCAACGGCCAGTCGGCCAGGGTTTTCAGATCGAGTTTGTTGAGTTCGTCCAGGGTCATGCTTTGCCCCCCTTGTCATTCGCGTCGTCCGCCTGCTGACGGGACTGCTTGACCGACAGCATGAACTCGTTGGCACGCAGGTTGTTGACTGTGGTGGCCTTGATTTCGACCAAATTGGCCGATTCGAACCAGGGCGAGCTGTCCAGATTGCGCATCAGGGTGGATACGCGCGCACTCGACTGAGTGTAGCCGCTGATGGTGACGACATCGCCCGTCTGCTTGAAGGACTTCAGGTAGAGGCTGTCCGGCAGCAGGCGAATCATCTGGTCGAACAGGTGAACGACTTCGGTGCGATTGGATTGCAAGGTCTCGACGACCTGCTTGCGCTCCAGCAGCGCCTGAGTCTGTTCGCGAATCTTCTTGATTTCACCAATCTGGCCATCGAGCTTGGCGATCTCCTGTTCGAGAAAGGTGTTGCGGGCCTCCTGCGCCGACTGACGGGCGGCGATCAGACTGTGGCCGAGAATGACGGCAACGACGCCCGCCGCGACAGCGATGCCGAGCAGGATGTTGAACTGGCGGCGCCGTGCGGCGCGTTTCAGTTCGCGGTGGGGGAGCAGGTTGATGCGTATCATTGCGGGTCGAACCTCCGCATGGCGAGGCCACAGGCGACGAACAGGGAAGGCGCATCGGCGGTCAATGCCTGCGGCCGGATTTTGGAGCCGACTGCCATGTTGGCAAACGGATTGACGACCAGGGTCGGGGTGCCGGTGCGCTGGCTGACCACTTCATCGATGCCGGGAATCATGGCACCGCCGCCGGCCAGCAGGATCTGATCGACCTTGCGATACTGGGTCGACGTGGTGAACAGTTGCAAGGCGCGGCCGATTTCCATCGCCAGGGTTTCGCTGTAGGGCTGCAGCACTTCCATGTCGTAGCTTTCCGGCAGCGTGCCACGGCGCTTGGCGTTTTCCGCCTCCTCGCTGGTCATGCCATAACGGCGCGAAATTTCGTTGTTGAGCTGGTTGCCGCCGAAACCGTGTTCGCGCAGATAAACCGATTCGTTGTCGTTGAGGATATTGATGTGCATATTCTGCGCACCCACATCGATGATCGCCACGGTCTGGCCGTCACCGCTGTTGGGCAGCAAGTGCGCGATCTGTTCGTACGCAGTTTGCGTGGCATAGGATTCGACGTCCATGATGAGCGCCTTGAGGCCGGCCGCTTCGACGGCCGCCACCCGGTCTTCGACCTTTTCCTTGCGCGCGGCAGCCAACAGGATCTGCACGTCGTCCGGACTGGCGGGCGAGGGGCCCAGCACCTGGAAGTCCAGATTCACTTCGTCCAACGAGAAGGGGATGACCTGGTTGGCCTCGGTTTCCACCTGGTTTTCCAGATCGATACCTTTCAGGCTGGCCGGAGCCAGTATTTTCTTGGTGATGACCGCCGATGACGGCAATGCGAGCGCAACGTTCCTGACCCGCGTGCCGAGCTCCTTCCAGGCGGTACGCAAGGTATCCGCCACCTGGTCGAGGTTGGCGATGTTGCCGTCGGTCACGGCATCCTTGGGTAAAGGCTCGATGACATAGCGCTCTACCCGCATCATCCCCTTGCCTGCGTCGGACAGCTCCACCAGCTTGACCGCGGTCGTACTGATGTCGAGTCCCAGGATGGGCAGACTTTTGGCAGACAGCCAGTCCAGGTTGATATTCAGGTGCAAGGGATTTCCTTTACGCTTCTGTGAGTTGGCGCATTTTCTTGTTATTTTTTTTAAATGCTAGCAACAACACACGGTTTTTAACAGTTTTTTTCTCACCACACTGCAAGAGTTGAACAACTGTGTCCAATTTCCAACACCACTAACGCCTATAATCGCCGGAAACTTTAGGCATCACGTAGCCGATTCCACCCTGAATTTGAAACGGGATAGCCATCAGGCTTACTGTAGTTAGGGCCTCATGGCAGGAGCCGCATCAACAGGCCATTAAAATACAACGGGGTATTGAGATGGCCCCGCTGGCCGGCCGATGCTGGATCGGAAAAGATGGTGCGGCTGTTTCAGGCATTTTCATGCCGTCTCGATAAAGGAACCGGATGTTTTCCAAATGGTGGCATTACGTATTGGCACTGATTGTCAGCCTCGGCGTGGTCGGCACGGCACTGGCCGGACTGGCGGCAGCGCTGATCTACCCCAACCTGCCTCCGCTCGAGGCGCTAACCGACTACAAACCCAAGCTGCCGCTGCGCATCTACACGGCTGACGACGCCTTGATCGGCGAATTCGGCGAGGAACGCCGTGCTTTCATCGCCATCGACAAGGTCCCGCAATACATGAAACAGGCGATCATCGCTGCCGAAGACGAGCGCTTCTACACCCATGGCGGCGTGGATACGCTAGGCATATTGCGCGCAGCAGGATCGAACCTGCTGTCCGGAGGCGCCAAGGAAGGCGCGTCCACCATCACCATGCAGGTGGCACGCAATTTCTTCCTGTCGAACGAAAAAACGCTGACCCGCAAGCTGTCGGAAGCCATGCTGGCGATGAAGATCGAGCACAATCTGTCGAAGGACAAAATCCTCGAGCTCTACATCAACCAGATCTACCTCGGCCAGCGTGCCTACGGCTTCGAAGCCGCAGCGCGCACTTACTTCGGCAAGCCGATGCACGAGCTGTCGCTGGCCGAGTTCGCCATGCTGGCGGGACTGCCGAAGGCGCCCTCACGCTACAACCCGGTAGTGAACTTCCCACGCGCCAAGGCGCGTCAGGAATATGTGCTGGGCCGCATGCGCACGCTCAAATTCATCGACCAGCCCACCTGGCAGGCTGCCGTCAAGCAGAAGCTGGTCATCCGCCAGGCACGCCGGCAGACCGATGTAACCGCCGACTACGTAGCCGAAATGGTGCGCCAGACATTGTTCGAAAAATACGGTGAATCGATCTACAGTTCCGGCTACAAGGCGGTCACCACCCTGAGGCGCGCCCAGCAGGCCGCAGCCAACCAGGCGGTGTGGCATGGCATTGCCGATTACGACCAGCGCCACGGCTATCGGGGACCGGAAAAGCAGGTCAGCCTGCCCGCCGACAGGACACGGCGCGAAGCCGCCATTGCCAGCGCACTGGAAGACCTCACCCCCGTCAGCGACATGCAGCCCGCCGTGGTCGTGGCTGCCAGCGCCAAGCTCATCCGCGCCCAATTGCACGACGGCACCGTGGTCGACATTTCCGACAACTCGCTGAAGTGGGTGGCCAACTGGGTCGCCAGCAAGAAAGGGCGGCAACTCGCCCCCGGCGCGGTGGTGCGCGTACAGGCGACGGGCCGCAAGCCGCACTGGCGGCTGGCACAGCTGCCCGAGGTCGAAGCTGCGCTCGTCGCCCTGAACCCGCAGGACGGCGCCATCACCGCGTTGGTCGGCGGGTTCGATTTCAACCGCAACAAATTCAACCGCGTCACCCAGGCCTGGCGGCAGCCGGGATCGAGTTTCAAGCCCTTCATCTACTCTGCGGCGCTGGAAAAAGGCTATACCCCTGCCACCATCATCAACGACGCGCCGCTGTCGCTGGCCGCAGAAGAAGCCGGCGGCACCGCCTGGGATCCGCAGAATTACGACGGCAGCACCAGCGGCCCGGTACGCCTGCGCAGCGCGCTGACCAAATCGCTCAACCTGGTATCGATACGCATTCTGCAGGGCATCGGCCCGTATTACGCACGCGATTACATCCGCCGCTTCGGCTTCGACCCGGCACGTCACCCCCCCTATCTCACCATGGCGCTGGGCGCTGGCAGCGTCACCCCGCTGCAGATGGCTGCGGCCTATGGCGTGTTCGCCAACGGCGGCTTCGGCGTCAAACCCTATCTGATCGACAAGGTATACGACAAGGATGGACGGCTGCTGATGCAGGCCAGCCCGCAACAAGCCGGTGGCAATGCGCCGCGCGTGATCGACCCGCGCAATGCCTGGCTGATGACCACCATGATGCAGGACGTGGTGCGTTACGGTACCGCCGCACGTGCCAGCCAGCTGGGGCGCAGCGACATCGCCGGCAAGACCGGCACCACCAACGACGCGCGCGATACCTGGTTCGCCGGCTACAACCCCGGCCTGGTAGCGATCGTCTGGATGGGCTACGACCAGCCGCGCTCGCTGGGACGGCGCGAGACGGGCTCCCAGTCGGCGCTGCCGATCTGGATGAGTTTCATGGAGACGGCGCTCAAGAGGGTACCGCAGACGGGCTGGGCGATGCCCGGCGGCATCATCAGCGTGAAAATCGACCCAGCCACCGGTACCCGCCAACCGGACACCATGCTGGGTGAATTACTGGGTGACTGGCTGGGTGACAAAGGGAGCGGCATGGTGGAGCATTTTTATCAGGAATTCCCGCCGCCCGAGCCCCCCCCCACAGACTGGAACAGCGATCCGGCCAATCCCGCCGAATCGGCCCCTCAGGCTCCGGCGTGGCCCGGAACCCCGCTATGAAACATCAGGACATGCGCCGCCGTATTGCCCATGCAGCGGCACGCATGCTGGCCGAAGACGGCAGCCTCGATTATGGCAGCGCCAAACGCAAGGCGGCGCGCCAATTGGGCGCTCCCGACAGCAACAACCTGCCCGACAACCAGCAAATCGAGGAAGCGCTGCGCAGCTATCAGGCTCTCTACCAGGCCGACGAAACGCGCGCCCAGCTCACGTTGCTGCGGCAAGTCGCCATTGAATACATGGAGCAGTTGGCGGCTTTCGATCCCCACTTGACCGGCCCGGTACTCAACGGCACAGCAGGGCGCTATACCGACATCAACCTGCAGCTCTTCACCGACGACCAGAAAGATGTCGAGTTCCTGCTGATGCGCCAGGCTTCGCCCTACCAGGCCGGCGAACAGCGTGCGCCGGATGCCGCGGGACGCGCCTATCCGCGCTTCATCATCGACGATCCGCGCGCGCCGGTCGACGTTGTCGTCTACCCCGCCGCCGAACTGCGCAACATGAAGCGTTTGCAGGCGGACGGCAGCCCGCGCCGTCTGCGCTTGCCGCAGGTACGGAGCCTGGTTTGACCCGCCTCACCGCACCCACTCTGGCATGGAAGATGCTGAATCGCACCACATGACTCTTTCGAGCGAACAGCCGTGATTCGATTTTTCCGGCACTACGTGCCCCTGAATTTATTGTTGCTGATGTCGATCGAAGCGCTGATTCTCGGCGGCGCCATTTACGCCGGAGTCAACGCGCGCTTCCTCGACAGCGGCACGGTCCCGGACGATCTCAGCCCCCTGCTGCCCAAAGCCCTGGCTTTCACCGTCGTCATGCTGGGGTTGATGACCGCCAGCGGCCTCTACGATCTGGAATGGCAGGGCGGCGTGCGCGCGCTGCTGCAGCGCCTCGGCCTGAGCTTCGGGCTCGGCCTGGCGGCGATGAGCCTGCTGTTTTATTTCTTTCCCGCCCTGCTGGTCGGGCGGGGCGCCTTCCTGCTCTCGTTCGGCTTGGCGCTGCTGGGCATCCTGCTCAGCCGCGCGCTGTTCATCCGCTGGGCGCGGGCGGGGGCGCTCAAAACCCGCGCCCTGGTGATCGGCACCGGCAGCCGCGCCGCCCATATCGAAGCGCTGCTGGCCAAACGCGGCCATGTCGGCAATGTTCAGGTAATGGGCTATTTGCCGATGGGCGGCAGTCACCATTTCGTCGACCATGCCCGCATTCTCGACACCCAGGAACCGCTGCCCGAACTGGCGCAGCGTTTGCAAATCAGCGAAATCATCCTCGCCGTACGCGACCGCCGCGGCGGCGGCATGCCTATGCAGGACCTGCTCAAATGCAAGCTGTATGGCATCCACATCCTCGAACTGTCGAGTTTCTTCGAACGCGAAAACGGCCACTTGCAACTCGATTCGATGAACGCCAGCTGGATGATCCTGGCCGAGGGATTTCATCAAGGCATCGTGCGCGACACCGTCAAGCGGCTGTTCGATCTGCTGGTGAGCGCCGCCATGCTGGTGGTCTGCCTGCCGATCATGGCGCTGACCGCGCTGCTGATCAAACTGGAAAGCCCCGGCCCCGTTTTGTATCGTCAGGAACGTGTCGGCCAGGGATGCCGCAGCTTCACCATCTTCAAATTCCGCAGCATGTGCGTCGATGCCGAAAAAGATGGCAAACCGCGCTGGGCCGGTCAGAACGACAGCCGCGTGACGCTCACCGGGCGCTTCATCCGGCGCACCCGCATAGACGAATTACCGCAGATTTTCAACGTCTTCTTTGGCGACATGAGCTTCGTCGGCCCGCGCCCCGAACGCCCCTATTTCGTGCAGGACCTGACCCAGAAAATCCCCTATTACGGCGTGCGCCACACCGTCAAGCCCGGCATCACCGGCTGGGCGCAGGTGCGCTACGCGTACGGCGCGACCGACGAGGACGCCATGCACAAGCTGCAGTACGACCTCTATTACGTCAAAAACCACAGCCTGTTTCTCGATCTGATGATCCTGTTCCAGACTGCTCAGGTGGTGCTGTGGGGGAAGGGCGTGCGCTGAGCGCGCGCCTGAAGCCGTCTCCATGCCCGACACCCTGCTCCTCCTGGCGACTGTCGGCTATGGCTTGGCAACCCTGGCCTATCTGGGGCTGTCCGGCCTCATTGTCGCCAGTTGGCGGCGGCGGCCGCAGGGGCGGCTGCTGGTGCTCGCCACCGGGCTCAGCGCCGTCTGGGGCGCGCTGTCGGCACTCACCGCCTGGGGGCTGTTGGCGCCGCGGCAGGAGCTCGCCGCCGAGGTGGCGCGCAACGGCGCCTGGCTGGCGCTGCTGTTCTACATTCTGCGGCTGCGCCTGCCGCCGGGTACCGTACTGCCCGCGCCACTGCGTTTTATGCGTATTCTCGGCGGCCTGCTTGTCGGCGGCCTGCTGCTCGCCAGCGCGCTTCACTTCATCGCTCCCGCCCGGCCGGTGCTGGCGCAATGGGCCGGCAATCTGGGACTGGTGCTGCTCACGGTGATGGGATTGGTGCTGGTCGAACAGGTATACCGCAGTACCCGCCCGGAAGACCGCTGGGCGATCAAGTTTCTCTGCCTGGGGCTGGGCGGATTGTTCGTTTACGATTTTTATCTGCATGCCAACGCCGCGCTGTTCGGCGCGATGGATGCCCAGGTATGGGCGGCGCGGGGTTATGTGGCAGCGCTGGTGACGCCGCTGATCGCGGTCTCCGCGGCGCGCAACCCGGAATGGGCGGCGCCGGTCGGACTGTCACGCAGCATGGCGTTCCATACCGCCAGTTTGCTGGGGGCCGGCGTGTATTTGCTCCTGATGGCTGGCGCCGGCTATTACCTGCGTCTATTCGGCGGCGAATGGGGCGACGTGGTGCAGACCGTGTTCGTCTTCGCCGCTGCCATGCTGCTGGTGCTGCTGATGTTTTCCGGCACCCTGCGCGCGCGGCTGCGGGTATTCCTGTCCAAGCATTTTTTCAGCTACCGCTACGACTACCGTGAAGAATGGCTCAACTTCACCCGCACCCTCACCGAAGGCCAGCCTGGCGAGCAACTCTGCGAACGGGCAGTCGAGGCCCTCGCCAAGCTGCTCGAAAGCCCCGGCGGCGCACTGTGGATGCGCGAAGGCGATGCCGGCTATCAGCGTGCCAGCCACTGGAACTGGGCTGACCTCCAGGGAGTCGAGCCGACCGACTCCCCTTTCATTCAGTGGCTCACCAGCAAGCAATGGGTGGTGGACCTGGATGAAATGAAAGTGCGCAGCGACCTCTATGGCGACCTGGATACGCCGACATGGCTGCAGAACGCCGACGACGCCTGGCTGGTGGTGCCGCTGATGCTGCACGACGAACTGCTCGGCTTTGTCGTGCTCAAGCATTCTTTGGGCAATGTCAGTTTCAACTGGGAAGTCAGCGACCTGCTCAAGGTGGCGGCACGCCAAGCGGCGGCGCACCTGGCGCAGATGCGTGCATCCAACCAGCTCATCGTGGCGCGCCAGTTCGAATCGTTCAACCGCACCACCACCTTCGTTATCCACGACCTGAAAAATCTCGTCGCCCAACTGTCCCTGCTGCTGGCCAATGCCGAAAAGCACAAGCACAACCCCGAGTTCCAGGCCGACATGTTGGACACGGTGGAAAGCGCGGTTGCCCGCATGAACAAGGTGCTGACGCAATTGCGGCGCGGCAGCGGTGAAGCGCACGCCCAGTCGGTGGCGCTGGCGGACATCCTGACCGATGCCGTCGCCAGCAAGCAGGCGTTCAAGTTACGGCCTATCCTGGCCTTGCCGCCGTCCAGTCTGCGCGTGCGCGCCGAACGCGAACGGCTCGTCCGCGCCATCGGCCATCTGCTGCAAAATGCGCTGGAGGCGACGCCCGCGACCGGCGACGTCACCCTGAGCGGATTCGAAGAGTCCGGACAGGCCATTGTTGAAATCATCGACAGCGGCAGCGGCATGGACGACGAATTCATCCGTACCCGCCTGTTCCAGCCGTTTGACTCCACCAAGGGCGCGGGCATGGGCATCGGTGCGTATGAATGCCGTGAAACTCTGCGTGCGCTGGGTGGAACGATCGAGGTGGACAGCGCGCCGGGAAGCGGCACCCGCTTCCGTCTCAGCCTGCCGCTGGACACTCATTCTGAAAACCGAGGAGACGCCGCATGAGCGACGCCAAACAAAAGATTCTGCTGGTGGAAGACGATCCCGGGCTGCAAAAACAGCTGAAGTGGAGCCTCGCCGACTACGAACTGGTGATGGCCGCCGACCGCGACAGTGCCGTCGTCCAGCTGCGCCGCCACGAGCCCGCCGTGGTACTGCTCGATCTTGGCCTGCCGCCCGACGCGGACGGCGCCAGCGAAGGTCTGGCCGCTCTACAGCAGATCCTTTCGCTCGCCCCCGCCACCAAGGTCATCGTCGTCACCGGCAACCTCGATCGCAGCAATGCGGTGAAGGCGATCCGCATCGGCGCCTACGATTTTTTCCAGAAACCGTTCGACCCCGACGTGCTGGCGCTGATGATTGCGCGTGCGCTGCATGTCCATGCGCTGGAGGCCGAGAACCGCCTGCTGGCCGCCAGGCAGCGCGGCTCCGCCCTGCAGGGCCTGATCACCAGCAGCGAGCCGATGCTCAAGATCTGCCGCACCGTGGAGAAGGTCGCCCCGGCCAACGCAACCGTGCTGTTGCTGGGCGAGTCCGGCACCGGCAAGGAAGTGCTGGCGCGCGGCGTGCACGAACTGTCGCCGCGTGCCGGCAAGCGCTTTGTCGCCATCAACTGCGCGGCGATCCCCGACACCCTGCTGGAATCCGAACTGTTCGGCTATGAAAAAGGCGCGTTCACCGGCGCCGCCAAACAGACCATCGGCCGTATCGAATACGCCAACGAAGGCACCCTGTTTCTCGACGAAATCGGCGATCTGCCGATGCCGCTGCAGGCCAAGCTGCTGCGTTTCCTGCAGGAACGCGTGATCGAGCGGCTCGGCGGACGCGGTGAAATTCCGGTCGATGTGCGCGTCGTCTGCGCCACCCACCGCGACCTCGCCGACATGATCCGCGAAGGCAGCTTCCGCGAAGACCTGTATTACCGGCTATCCGAAATCACGGTAAAAATCCCCCCGCTGCGCGAACGGCCCGGCGACGCCGTCCTTCTGGCGCAGGCCTTCCTCGAGCGCTACGCGCGCGAGCAGGGGCGCAACATCCGGGGGTTCACTGCCGATGCGCTGGGCGCGCTCGAAACGCATGCCTGGCCTGGCAACGTGCGTGAAATGGAAAACATCATCAAGCGCGCAACCATCATGGCGGACGGCACCCAGATCACCGCGGCCGACCTCGGCCTGGACGCTGCCCAGGCCGAACCGCAGCCGTTCAACCTGCGCCAGGCGCGCGAAAACGCCGAGCGGCTGGCCGTCGGCCGCGCCCTCGCGCACAGTGACGGCAGCATTGCCCAGGCCGCCGAACTGCTCGGCATCACGCGGCCCACGCTGTACGATCTGATGGCGAAAATCGGGATGAAATAAACCTTCTGCCCGCAGCCCGCAACCTACAAGAACAATCCTGGAAATGCCCATGCCCCGCCCCGCCGCCCGACTGTTGCCGGTCCTGATTCTGGGTGCCAGCCTATTGACCGCCTGCAGCGAGAAAAGCAGCGCCACCCTGGTGGCCGACGCTAAAGCGAAACTCGCGGCGGGAGATTACAAGACGGCGATGATCCAGCTGAAAAACGCCGTGGCGGAGGACAAAAGCAACGCCGAGGCACGCTATGAACTGGGCAAGCTCTACCTCGCTCAGTTCGACCTGGCCAGCGCCGAAAAAGAGTTCCGGCGCGCCCGTGAAGCCGGCTATGCGGCAGGCACCGTCAATCCGCTGATCGCCCGGGCGCTGCTCGGGCAGCGCGAATATCGGCGCGTGCTGGACGAATTGCCCGCACCGGCCGGCAACGGCCCCGATGCCGCCGCCCTGCTGGCGCTGCGCGCCACCGCCGCAATTGGTCTGGGAAACAGGGAAGACGCACGCCAAACCCTGCAGCGCGCGCTGCAGGCCGCAAGAGACAACGCCGAGGTCCACCTGGCGCTGGCGCAGCTGGCATTGGCCGACGGCGATGCCGGCAAGGCCATGCAGGATCTTGACCAGGCTTTGCTGCTCGATCCCGCGCACCACGAAAGCCTGTTGCTGAAGGGCGACCTGCTGCGCGCCACCGGGAAATCCGCCGAAGCCGTCGCGGTCTATCGCGAAGTCGTCCGGATCGCTCCCCGGCATACCGGTGCCCGGCTGGCCCTGGCGGGTATCGCCATCGCCGACGGCAAGCTGGCCGAAGCGCGCAAGGAGGTCGGCGCCGTCTTGACCATCACCCCCAACAATCTGCAGGCGCGCTACACCGAGGCGCTAATCGACTTCCGCGAAAAGAAGACCGAATCCGCGCGCGACCACTTGGCAGCCGTGTTGAAAGCCGCCCCCGAATTCATGCCCGCGCTGCTGCTGGGCGGTTTGGTCGAATACGCACTGGGCAATCTGCAAACCGCCGAAACGCATCTCAACAAGGTGGTCAAAACAGCCCCGGACAATCTTTATGCGCGGCGTCTGCTGGCCGCCTCGCAGTTGCGCCTGGGGCGCCCCGACGATGCGGCGCACACGCTGGTCCCCGCGCTCAAATCGGCCAGCCAGGACGCCGGCGTATTGGTCGTCGCCGGCGAAATCGCGCTCGCCAAGAAAGACTTTGCGCAAGCCTCGGCCTATTTCGAACAGGCTGCCCAGCGCAATCCGGACAGCGCCGCCATCCGCACCGAACTCGGCATTTCGCGGCTGGCCCAGGGCGACAGCCGCGCCATGGCCGACCTGCAAACCGCCGCGGGAATGGAAGGCGCCAACAGCCGGGCCGACACCGTCATCATTCTCAGCCAACTGGAACGCAAGCAGTTCGATGCCGTGCTGGCCAGCGTTGCTGCGCTGGAAAAGAAGCAAACCGCCAATCCGCTCACCTGGAACTATCGGGGCGCGGCCTATCTCGGCAAGCAGGACGTGGCCCGCGCGCGCGACAGCTTCAGCCAGGCGCTCAGACTCGACCCCGCGTTTTTCCCCGCTGCCGCCAATCTGGCGCAACTCGACTTGAAAGACGGCCGGCCTGACACTGCACGCGAGCGCTTCGAGGACATTCTCAAGGCCAATCCCCAACATCTCGGCGCCATGCTCTCGCTGGCCGACCTCGGACTGCGCAGCCGGGATGAGAAAGTCTACGTGAGCTGGCTGGAAAAAGCCGCCGCCGCCCACCCGCAGGCACTGCAGCCGCGGATCGCGCTGGCACGCTATCGGCTCGCCAAGGGCGACAAAAACAAGGCGCTCGCCGCCGCGCGCGAAGCCGTCAATGCCTGGCCCGACAACCCGGCCGCGCTCGACCTTCTCGGCGCCGCCCAGCTGGCGCTGGGAGACACCGCCAACGCGCTGGGGAGCTACCGCAAGCTGGTCGAGCGCCAGCCCGGCCAGGCCGCCCCGCTGCTCAAGCTCGCCACCGTACAGATCGCTGCCCAAGATCTCGCCGGCGCGCGCAAAGCCCTGCAAAATGCCCTGCGCACCCAGCCCGACCTGCTCGATGCGCAGATGATGCTCGGCGGCGTCGAGCTCCGGGCGGCGCGGCTCGACGAGGCGCAAAAAATCGCCCTGCAAGTGCAGCAACAGAAACCCGACCACCCGGCCGGCTTCATCCTTGCGGGCGACACTGCGTTTGCGCGCAAGGATTATCCCGCCGCGCTGGCAGCTTTCGAACGCGCGCACAAACTGAAGCCATCGGCTACGCTGCTCGTCCGTCAGTTGCAGGTTTTCAACGCCACCCAGCGCAGCGAAGAGGGCGAACAACGCCTCGCCGCCTGGCTCGTCGCCCACCCGCAAGACGCCGCCATCCGGGCCGTCCTGGCGGAAAGCCTGATCAAGCGCCAGCAGTACCCCGCAGCGGCCGAGCATTATCTGCTGTTGAACAAGAGCAATCCCGGCAGCCTGATGGTGTTGAACAATCTGGCATGGGCGCTGCATGGGGCGGGCGACAAGCGTGCCGTGTCGTTTGCCGGGCAGGCGCTGAAACTGGAGCCGGACAACCCGATGGTCATGGATACCTATGGCTGGATCCTGACCGCTCAGGGGCAAGCCGTCCAGGGTCTGCCCCACCTGCGCAGGGCGCTCTCCAAAGCGCCGGACAACGCGGAAATCCAGTATCACCTTGCGGTTGCCCTGTTCAAAACCGGCGACCGCGCGCGCGCGCAGGGGGAATTGGAGCGTCTCCTGGCCAGCGGTGCGCGCTTCCCGCAGGAGCAGGAAGCGCGCACACTGCTGGACCAACTGAAAAACAAAACGCGCTAGACTGCCGCCACCCGATCGCTGAATGGAGCCTGCATCTATGACCCGACACGCCGCCCCCTCGATCACGCTTCTGATATTGGCCCTGTCCGCACCGCTGGGGGGCTGCGACCCGGCCGCCAAGCTTACCGAGCAGGAGCACATTCAGCGCGCCAAGGACTTTGAAGACAAAGGCAACCTCAAGGGCGGCATCATCGAGCTCAAAAACGCCGTTCAGAAGAACCCTGACAATCCGCAGGCGCGGCTGCTCCTGGGCCAGATGTACCTCAAGGCCGGGTTCGGCGCGGAAGCCGAGAAGGAGCTGACCCGTGCCGAGAAACTCGGCACGGGCCGCGACACCGTCGCCCCCCTGCTGGGCGAGGCCTTATTGCTGACGGGCCACTACAAGCGCATCCTGGACGAGATCCAGCCCACCGACGCCATGTCCCCAGCCAGCCGCAGCCGCATCATGGCCTTGCGCGCCAGCGCCCTGTTCAAGTTCGGCAAATTCCGGGATGCCTGCAACCTGTTCCAGGAAGCTCGCCAGGTCAATGCCGACAGCCTGCAGGCCCACTGGGGGCTGGCGCAATGCGCCATTGCCGAACGCAAGATGGCAGAGGCCCGGACCTGGCTCGACAACGCCCTCGAATTGAACGAACGGCGGGCGGAAACCTGGATCTTCATCGGCGACTTCGAGCAACTCAACCAAAACACGCCGAATGCGCTGGCAGCCTACCAGCAGGCGGTGAAACTGGAGCCATCCAACATTGCCGCACTGCAGAGCCTGGCAACGCTGCAGATGGCGCTGGGCGAAATGACCGCGGCCCAGACCTCGATCGATGCAGTCAATAAACTGGCGCCTGGCTCGAATACCGCAAAATATCTGCAGGCCCTGCAGAAATTCCAGCAGAAAAAATATCCCGAAGCGCGCGATTTGCTGCAGGACATTTTCAAAACGGCCCCCGAGCACTTGCCCGGCATCCTGCTCGCAGGTTCTACCGCGTATGCGCTCGATTCCCTGCAGCAGGCCGAGACCTACCTGAACCGCTACCTCAAGCACTTCCCAGGCCATGTTTATGCGCGCCGCGTGCTGGCGGCGACGCAAATCAAGCAAAACCAGCCTGGCAAGGCGCTGGCCACCCTGGCACCGCTGCTCCCCCCCCACGGAGAAGATGCGCCGGCGCTGGCACTCGCCAGCCAGGCGCATCTCGCCCGGCATGATCCGCGCCAGGCAGCCCAACTGCTGCAACAAGCCGTACTCCTCCAGCCCGGCAACGCGGCATTTCATACCCAGCAGGGTCTCAATCGCCTGTCCGCCGGCGACATCGACGCCGCCATCACCGATTTGCAAGCTGCGCGCGCGCTGCAACCCGGGACCCGCCAAACCGACGTTCTGCTGGCGTTGACCCACATCAGAAACAAGCAATACAGCCAGGCGCTGGCCATCTGCGACCAACTGGAAAAACAGCTGCCGCGCAGCCCGCTGCCCCACGATTTGCGCGGCCGCGCGCGCCTCGCGCAGGGCGACCTTGCCGGAGCCCGCACGAGTTTCGAACGCGCGCTGACCATCGACGCCGCCTTTTTCCCCGCCAGCGCCAGCCTCGCGCAACTCGACATGCGCGACAAAAAAACCGACGCCGCGCGTGCCCGCTTCACCAAGTTGCTGGAAGCGGACAAGAACAATCTGCACGCCATGATGGCGCTGGCCGAAATCGCGGCACTCACCAAACAGGAAAACGAGTACGTCAATTGGCTGGAAAAAGCGGCGAAAGCGCACCCGCAGGCCATGGCTCCCAATGGCACGCTGGCGCGCTACTATTTGATCAAAAAGCAGCCACGCAAGGCGCTCGCCATCGCCAGCGCGATGGCCAGCGCGCGCCCGGACGATATCCAGGCGCTCAATTTGCTGGGTTCGACCCAGTTCGCCGCCGGCGATCTCGACAGCGCGATCGCCACCTACGGCAAGGCCGTGCAGAAAGACGCGCGCGCCTTCGACAGCCATCTCGGCCTCGCACGCGCCCTGATTGCCGACAAGAAGCCGGCCGCTGCGCGTACAGCCCTGCAAAAAGCGCTGCAGATCGACCCCCGCCACCTGGAAAGTCGCGTCGCCCTGCTGCGCCTTGAAGCCAGCCAGAACAATCCCGACGCAGCGATAAACATTGCCCGCCGGATTCAGGCCGACCACCCCCAATCCGCCCTCGGCCACGAACTCGAGGCCGACGTCCTGATGCAGCAGAAACGCTATCCTGCCGCCCGTTCCGCCTATGAGCAGGCAATGCAGCGCGACGCAGGATCATCCGTGCTGGTCAAGCTGCACCGCGCCCAGGTACAGGCAGGCTCCGGTCCGGCATCCGCCCAGCGCCTGGCTGGCTGGCTGAAACAGCATCCCGAGGACAACGCGGTTCGTGCCGCTGCGGCCGACTATGCCATGACGGTGGGGAACAACCGCGAAGCCATTGCCCACTATCAGGAAATTCAGCGGCGAGCCGCGCCCAACGTGCTGGTCCTCAACAATCTGGCCTCGCTCTATCAGCGCGAACAGGACCCCCGTGCCCAGGCCGCGGCGGAGCAGGCACTCAAACTTGCTCCGGCCAACCCCAATGTCCAGGACACCCTCGGCTGGATACTGGTGCAAACCAATCAAACTGCGCGCGGCCTGGACTTGCTGCGGCGCGCCGCCGCAGCCGCGCCCAAATCGGGTTCGATCCGCTATCACTACGCCGCCGCGCTGGCCCGCAGCGGGGACAAGGCCCGCGCCCGCGCAGAACTGCAAAAATTGCTGGCCGATACCCCAACATTCCCCGAAACGCAGGCTGCCAAAGCTTTGCTCAATAGCCTGTGATAACCCGTGCAGCCCTGCGTACAAATACCGGCACACCTCGCACTGCCGTAGCGAAGCCGGCCCCGGCCGACCTTCTCCTTGTCTGTCGGAATTTTTTACACGAGCCCCTTGGCGCGCCTCCGGGAAAACCGGCAACAATTTGTTTTATAAGGACTTAATCAAACCTGGCATGGTGCGTGCTTTATGAGAGGCAGGTTGAATTAACCTCAACACCCAACCCCTCACAGGAGTGATGAAATGAAACTGACACAACTCTCCGCCCTGGTCGCAGCTGCCGCCCTGTCGCTCAGCGCCAACGCCGAACCGTTTTACATGATCGTGCCTGATGGCGCCGTGGACAACCAGACCGCCAACACCTACCAGTTCGGCATCGACTTCCAGGCCATGTCCACATACACGGATATGGATGGTTCCTATAATGGCTCCAACGCCTCCACCTTCGTCACCGTTAACGACACGGTGAACGACACTGGCACCGGCACGGTTTCCAGCCTGCTCGGGTTCAATGGCATCGCCATGACCGGCAACAACCTCGACGAAGGCATGGGCGACAACTGGCAGCTTTCCTTCAATTACAGCATCAACGGCGTGGTGGTGGCGGTCGACAACACGAACCTGCCTGGCTCCCAGGGCATCGGCGCTTTCTACGGCGACGGCGTGGTGGATGGCGACAACCTGATCCAGATCTATTACGACGTGCTGGACATCGACCAAAACGTGCTCAGTTCGGTACTGGTGATGAATCTGGAAGTCCTGTCCAGCAGCGGCACCATTGGCAACGCCATATTCAATGCGGCGGTCGATTTCACCGGCGTGGACGCGCTGGCGCAGAACCTGTTCTTCTTTGCCGACGGCACCAACTGGTTCGACCTGTGGACCGATGGCCAGCCGCTGCCCGGCATCGAAATTGCCGCGCGCATCGACACCAACGTCGACCCGCAACTGGTCCCGACCGTGGCTGCGGATGGCACGGCTTCCCGCACCAACACCCTGAACGGCAGCGTGGAATTCAACCGCGTGCCGGAACCCGGCAGCCTGGCGCTTCTGGGCATGGGTCTGTTGGGTCTGGGTCTCGGCCGTCGCTACTTCAAGCAAGCCTGAACCGCTGCTCACCCCAGCAAAAAGCCAGGGCGTCTGCTCTGGCTTTTTTTATGTCGTCCATCCGGCCGCCTGACAGGCCGATGCCAACCGGATTTTCAGCCTTTCAGTCAGGTGTTTTTCTGGACAGGCGCCAGTTGACGTAGGCAATCGCCAGCCGCTGCAGCGGATGCGCATTGCCGCCCGGGCGCCAGGTGCGCTTCAGTTTGCCGGTGTAGGCGTCGAACTGCAGACTGTGCGGCACGGCACGCACCTTTCCCCGCCCGAGCAGGATTTTCAGCGCTTCGGTGCCCGCCATGCCGGCGCACAACTGGCACGCCAGGCCGGTTGACGGCACGCGCTGGGTCTTGAAGTCAACGATTTCGGGATAAACCAGATAACCCCGGTGCAGCAGGGCGGGCGCCAGGCCGACCAGAAAACGGGTCGGCCATTCGTCTTCGGGCGTACCCTGCAGCCGGAAGTAGTCGTCGAAACTCGGGCCGTCCGGCAGAAAATTAAGCACGGCCGCGCCCATCCCCAGCGGAACGGCAAAGGTGATGGGAATGCCGCGCGCGCGGCAGGCGTCGTACACCAGGCGGCGCGCGGGAAAAACAAAATAGTCCAGGCCATCCACGTAGAGGTCGACGCCGTCCAGAAACGCGTCGACGTTATGCGGCTGCACGCCATCGTCGAATACGCGGATGTCCAGTTCGGGGTTGATGTCGCGCGCCAGTCTGGCCATGACCTCCGCCTTGGGCTGCCCCATGCTGCTCATGCCGGCGCCTGCCTGGCGGTTGAAGTTGACCAGCTCGAACTGGTCGAGATCCGCCACATGGAAGCGGCCGATGCCCAGCCGGGCCAGAGTCAGCAAATGCACGCCGCCGGCGCCGCCGAGGCCGGCTATGGCGACCTTTTTACCGCGCAGCGTGGTTTGCTCGTGTGGGGTCAGCCAGCCAAGGTTACGGCCGAATGCCTCGTTGTAATCGAAAGCCCGCACGATGACGCTTCAGGCATCCTCTTTCAGCAAGCGCCCCAGAATGCCTTCTTGGTCGTGCGCCGAGAAAAAGTAGGGATAAAGACTGCGGTCTTTGGCTGCCTTGCCCTTGCCGCCGAGCGCTTCTATCTTCTGCCGCATGTATTCCAGCTCCAGATGCATCAGCAGCACGGGGAAATTGACCCGGTTGTTCATTTTTTCTTCCCCGATCTGCTTGAAACCCAGCATTTTTTCGTAGAAGGTTTTGTGGCGGGGAACGATCTCGATGATGGCGTCGGTACATTCATGGATGACGCCATACAGATAGGCGATATGAATCAGGCTTGCCAGCAATTGCTTGCTGCCGATGTTTTCGTCGATGGCAAGCTTGCTGAGCTCGCCGACCCGCCTGCCCTGGGCGCGCAAGGCGTCGATTTCGGGTTTGTAGATTTCTTCCGCCAGCATGCCTTCCGGCGAGTCGTAGCCGACCGTGACGGTGCCGACGATCCTTTCCTGGTGAAACGACAGGATGGTGATGCGATTGGGATATTTCTTCAGGTGCGCCTTGGGGAAACCACGCCAGGCGTAACGCTTCTGCACCAGCATGCTGGCATGGTTGAAAACCTCATCCTGCTGCGCGAAGCGCAGCTTGAAGAGTTTTTCCCCCATGCGTTCTTCCTGGACCTCGGCATCCCCCTCGGGAAGCGGACTCAAATCCTTGAGGCGGTAGGGCGACTCGAAGCTGATGATGGTTCGATCGAAATCATCGGCAACGCTCCGGCCACGCCCAATCAACTTGCTCAAATTCAGCGTCACCTTTGACCCTCCTGACACACGGGGGAAAGCATTCCCCCCTACTCGTTTCTATCGGCCCGCCGCAGGCAAAAATTTAGGCCTGGGCGCGCATCCATCGCGCCGCATCCCGCGCAAAATAGGTCAGCACGCCGTCCGCTCCGGCGCGCTTGAATGCCAGCAGCGCTTCCAGCACGCACGCGCGCTCATCCAGCCAGCCATTTTGCGCCGCGGCTTTCAGCATGGCGTATTCGCCGCTGACCTGGTACGCATAGGTCGGCGCACCATACGCGTCCTTGACGCGCCGGATGACGTCGAGATAAGGCATGCCGGGTTTGACCATGATCATGTCGGCGCCTTCCTGGAGATCCATTCCGACCTCCCATAACGCTTCGTTGCTGTTGGCCGGGTCCATCTGGTACGTATATTTGTTGCCCTTGCCGAGGTTGGCAGCCGAGCCGACGGCGTCACGGAACGGACCGTAAAAGCTGGAAGCATACTTGGCAGCATAGGCCAGAATCCGGGTGTGAATATGACCGGCGCCCTCGAGCGCGCTGCGCAGGGCCGCCACCCTGCCGTCCATCATGTCGGATGGCGCGACCACGTCGGCGCCGGCCTGGGCGTGCACAACCGCCTGCCGGGCGAGCACCGCCACTGTCTCGTCGTTCATTACATAGCCGCTGGCATCGGTCAGGCCATCCTGGCCGTGGCTGGTATAGGGATCCAGCGCAATGTCGGTGATGATACCCAGTTCGGGGAAACGGTTTTTCAGTGCGGCCACGGTACGCGGCACCAGACCATCGGGATTGACCGCTTCATCCGCCCCCGGCGTTTTCAAGCCGGCATCGATCACCGGAAACAACGCCAGTGCGGGGATGCCCAGCCGCAGGCAGTCTTCGGCCACCGGCAGCAGCAGGTCCAGCGACAGCCGTTCGACGCCGGGCATCGAAGCCACCGGTTCGCGCCTGTCCTGCCCGTCCAGAACAAACACCGGATAAATCAGGTCGCTTGATGCGAGCGTGTGTTCGCACATGAGACGGCGGGAAAAATCGTCGCGCCGCATACGACGCATGCGGCGGGCGGGAAATGGGCCAAAAGGCAGGTTCACAAAGATCTCCAAAGAATTCGCATGGTGTCGTGGAACTTTTTCAAGGGCCCCTCGCTCTATCATGCAGACGGTCTCGTATCGTCTCCCGCTTCTCCTCCCTGAGCGGGATGCCTTAATCCCCTTAAGGCATTTTTTGCCCCGATCCCTCCCTTGGTCGGGGCTTTTTGTTGGGCGGCGCCGGCGTAGTCATCCGTTTGTCTGCGGCTCCCCCTGCCGGGCCTGGGCGAGCCACCCTTCGAGCAAAGCGGCCGCCTCTTCCGCGCCCTGCCGGGACAGGCTGGAAAACAACTGAACAGTGACGCTGTCCAGCGCCGCAAGTTCCTGTTCGACGCGGCGCAATGTCAGGGCTTTCTCGCTGTTGGACAATTTGTCCGACTTGGACAACAGGATATGCACCGGCTTGCCGGTGGGGGCGAACCAGTCGAGCATCTGCCGGTCCAGCGGGGTGAGCGGATGGCGCGCATCCATGATCAGCACCATTCCGGCCAGCGCTTCGCGCTCCTGCAGATAACGCGACAGCAGCCCTTCCCATTTCGCCCGCACTTCGGGCGGCACTTTTGCATAACCGTAGCCCGGCAGGTCGACCAGATAGGTGTCGGCATCCAGTTCGAAAAAATTGATCAGCTGCGTGCGGCCGGGGGTTTTGGACGTGAACGCCAGACGGTTTTTACGCGTCAACAGATTGATTGCACTCGATTTTCCGGCATTGGACCGCCCCGCAAACGCAATTTCGGCACGGCTGTAGGGCAAATCGCGCAGCTGGGCGACCGAGGTATGGAATTGGGCGCGATTGAGCACGGGCTTGGCAGTCATATTAGTTGCCGCTAAACTACCCTTTTTCCCAAGTTTTGCAAGCCTCAGGAGCCTTTTGATGAAACTCGTCGTCTCTCTGGTCGCCGCTCTGGCCGCCACCTCCGCTTTTGCCGCGGCCCCTGCCAATAAAGGCGACCCCAAGGCGGCAGAAAGCATCGTCAACCAGGTTTGCGCGGCTTGCCACTCGGTGGACGGCAACAGCGCGGCCGCCGCCAACCCCAATCTGGCGGGCCTCAATTCCGAATACATTTACAAGCAGCTTGCCGAGTTCAAATCGGGCGCCCGTAAAAATGCCATCATGTCGGGCATGGTCGCCAGCCTCAGCCCGCAGGACATGCAGAATCTGGCTGCCCATTACAGTGCCCAGCAACCCAAGCCCGGCACGTCCGCGGATCAGGAACTCGCGCTGATTGGCCAGAAAATCTATCGCGGCGGCGTGCAAGGCGCCGGCGTGCCAGCCTGCGCCTCCTGCCACGGCCCGCAGGGCAAGGGCATTCCGTCCCAGTTTCCGCACCTGGCCGGCCAGCACAGCGACTACATCTACGCCCAGTTGAACAGCTTCCGCGTCGGCGAGCGTGCAAACGACGCGGCCAAGATGATGCGCAGCATCGCCGCCAAGATGACCGACGCCGACATGAAGGCAGTGGCATCTTATATTCAGGGCTTGCGTTAAACTTATTGACCGCACCTGAGTCGATGGAAGGGTGACGCAAGTCACCCTTTTTTATTGCCACCACATGAACACTGCCCCCCACTCCTTCGGCAAGTCCCTGTTCGAACTGTTGAGTTCGATGCGTTTTGCCATCAGCCTGCTGTCCATCCTCGCAGTCGCCTCGATTGTCGGCACGGTGCTGAAACAGGCCGAACCGTACAACAACTACATCATCCAGTTCGGACCGTTCTGGTTCCAAGTGTTTGAAAAACTGGGGCTGTACGACGTCTATCACGCCGCCTGGTTTCTGCTCATCCTGACCTTCCTCGTCGTTTCGACCAGCGTCTGCATCTACCGCAACGCACCGAACTTCGTGCGCGAGATGAAGAGCTTTCGCGAGCACGTCAGCGAACAGTCTCTGAATGCGTTCAAGCACCGGCACGAAGCGGCCACGGAACTCCCACCCGCCGCGCTCGCCGCCAGCGCACAGCGTTATCTCGAAGGCCAGGGATACAAAGTCAAAAACCTGCCGCGCGAAGACGGCGTGCTGCTTGCCGCCAAAGCCGGCAGCTGGAACCGCCTCGGCTATCTGCTGGCGCATTCGGCCATCGTGATGATCTGCATCGGCGGCCTGATGGACGGCAATCTGGTGTTCAAGGTGCAGCAACTGCTGGGTTACAAGAAGATCGAGACGCGCGACATCCCGCAAAGCCAGGTGCCGGCGATTTCGCGCCTGGCCCCTTCCAACCCGTCGTTCCGCGGCAGCGTGCAAATTCCCGAGGGCTCCAGCGCGGACGTGGCCTTCCTGAATGTGGCCGACGGCTATCTGGTGCAGGACCTGCCGTTTACCGTGGCATTGAAGCAGTTCCGCATCGAGCACTACACGACGGGGCAACCCAAAAGCTTCGAGAGCGACATCGAGCTGTTCGACCGTTCCGGAAAGAAAATCAGGGCAGCGACGATCGCCGTCAACCATCCGCTGATCCACGACGGCATCGCGATTTACCAGGCAAGCTTTGCCGACGGCGGCACCCGCCTGACGCTGCGCGGCTGGAACCTGTTCGCCCCCACGGCCGCATCCTTCCCCATCGAAGGCACGGTGCTCCAGAGCGCCACGCTGACCAGCGCGGCGGGCGACTACACCATCGAGTTCATCGATTTCCGCCCGTTCAACATCGAAAACATGGGCGGCGAAATCGCCGCGTCCGGCGACGCCATGAGCGTGCTCGGCGGCAGTCCGGTCAGCGACAACCGGCATCTGCGAAATGTCGGCCCGAGCTTCCAGTACAAGCTGCGCGACGCGCGCGGACAGGCGCGCGAGTTTTCCAACTACATGCTGCCGCTGGAGCTGGATGGCCGCTGGTACATGATGTCGGGCGTACGCGAATCGCCGAACGAGTCCTTCCGCTACATGCGCATGCCGCTCGATGCCGACGGCAAGATCGACAGTTTCATGCGGCTGCGCGGCGCACTGCTGAATACCGGCTTGCGCCCCGAAATTGCCGCACGCTTCGCCCGCCAGGCGCTGCCGCAGGATGCCTGGGGCAGCGAAATCGAAGACAAGCTGACATCCAGTGCCGCTCAGGTGCTGGCTTTGTTTGCCGAGGGCGGATTCCAGGCGCTGGGCGGATTCATCGAGACCAAGGTGCCGGAAGCCGAGCGCGAAAAGGCGGCCGGCACCTATCTGCGCATCCTGGAACTCGCCGCGTTCGAGGCGCTGCAAGTTGCCAACCGCCAGGACGGGCTGCCCGCGCCCAAGCCCGACGACGCCAGCGGCTGGCTGGTGCGCGACGCCCTCAGCAGCATGAGCGACATGTTCGTCTATGGCGCGCCGGTCTATCTGCAGCTGATGCAGTACGACGAGGTCAAGGCAAGCGGCCTGCAACTTACCCGCTCGCCCGGCAAGAACGTGGTCTATTTCGGTTCGCTTTTGCTGACGCTCGGCGTATTCTTCATGCTTTACGTGCGCGAGCGCCGGGTCTGGCTGCACATCAAACCGGGCCACGCGCTGCTGGCGATGTCGTCGGCCAAACACACGATCGATTTCGAAAAAGAATTCACCCAGCACGCGCGGGCGCTGGACACCCTTGTCCAATCAGCAGCCGTGCCGTAAACAATCTGGAGGCCACACCATGGAACTCGCCCTCAACCAACCCGCCCCGCTGCTGAAGCGCCTGTCATGGTTCGACTGGCTGTTTGCCGCCATCGTCGCGGCAGGCGCCTTGTTCGCCCTGTCGCGTTTCGGCGGCTTCATGGACATCTATGAAAAAGCCATCCTGCTGGCGGCGATTCCTTCGCTGGCGGTGTTCGGCTGGTTCTGGAAACCGTTCCGCCCGCTGTTCATCGTGGTCGGTGCAGTCAGCCTGTTCGCCGTCAGCCAGTACGGCGGCAGCCTGGCGCGCATGGAGGAGGCCTTCTTCCTCAAATACCTGATCTCCAGCCAGGCCGCCATCATGTGGATGTGCGCACTGTTCGGGCTGGCGACGCTGGCCTACTGGGGCGGGATGCTGGCGCGCTCCGAATTCACCATGAAGACCGGCAGCACGCTGACCTGGATCGCGGTGGCCATGGGCTTCATCGGCCTGATGGTGCGCTGGTACGAGTCCTATCTCGTCGGCGCCGACGTCGGCCACATTCCGGTGTCCAACCTGTACGAGGTCTTCGTGCTGTTCTGCCTCATCACCGCGATGCTGTATCTGTATTACGAAGCGCGTTACCAGACCCGCCAGATGGGCGCCTTCGTGCTGCTGGTGATCTCCGCCGCCGTCGGCTTCATCCTCTGGTACACCTTCGACCGCGGTGCGCATGAAATCCAGCCGCTGGTGCCTGCGCTCAAATCGTGGTGGATGAAGCTGCACGTGCCCGCCAACTTCATCGGCTATGGCGCCTTCTCCATCGCTGCCATGCTCGGCGTCGCCTACCTGCTCGCTGCGCGCGGCATCCTCGCCAGCCGCCTGCCCAAGCTGGAAGTGATCGACGATGTCATGTACAAGGCGATTGCCATCGGCTTTGCTTTTTTCACCATCGCCACCATCCTCGGCGCGATGTGGGCGGCCGAAGCCTGGGGCGGCTACTGGTCGTGGGATCCGAAGGAGACCTGGGCGCTGATCGTGTGGCTGAACTACGCCGCCTGGCTGCACATCCGCCTGGTCAAGGGCCTGCGCGGACCGATGCTGGCGTGGTGGGCAGTGGTCGGCCTGTTCGTCACCATCTTCGCCTTCATCGGCGTCAACATGTTCCTGTCGGGGTTGCATTCCTACGGCACGCTCTAAGATCAGGCGCCCGATCGGTGTCCCCTCATCCGGCACGGAACTGACGATGCAGCCGATGCGCACCACGGTGGCTGCGCCCGCGACCCGGAACGTTTGAGCCGCCCGCCATTGCCCCGCCTGCGGCGGCGCGATGGATTTGCGGACGTTACAGCCATGCGAAAAAGACTGTTTTATATCGTCCCCCTGGCGCTGGCCGCAATGGCCGCGGGAATCTGGCTGGCCCAGGCCCGCCATGTACCGCGCACCCCTGCGCTGCCCGCTGTCGCCGCACTGTGGCAACTCGGCTTTCCGGACCTGCAGGGACAGACACAGCACCTGTCGCAATGGCGCGGCCAGGTCGTGGTACTGAATTTCTGGGCCAGCTGGTGCGCGCCGTGCCGCGAGGAAATGCCGGACTTTGCCGCCCTGCGCGAGCAATATCGGCCTCATGGGGTCGAATTTCTCGGCATCGCCATCGACAACCCAGCCAATGTCGCACAGTTTCTGCGGCGCCTGCCGGTCGATTATCCGATCCTGATCGGCGAAGGCGCGGCCCATAGCCTGGCACGGCAGCTTGGCAATCCGGGCGGGGCGCTGCCTTACACGATCGTGCTTGATCGCAACGGCAACATCGTGCTGAGCCACCTGGGGCGATTATCCCGCGCCACGCTTGAAACCACGTTGCGCAAAATCGCTGCATAGTTGCGATTTAGCGTCAATATCTGGACAATTTACTTTCATTTACGGCAAACTCGCCGCCATGACGACTAAACGAACCAGCCGCGCCGCGGCTAAATCGGTCCCCAGTCCGCACCCCCATGTCCTGGTTTTGCATGGCCCCAACCTCAATTTGCTGGGTAACCGCGAACCCAAACATTATGGTCTCGCCACGCTCGACGACATCGACCGCGCACTGGCCAGCCGCGGGAAAACCGTCGGCGCGCACGTCGAAACCTTTCAGCACAACCACGAAGGCGCATTGATCGAACGCATCCATCAGGCCGCGCGCGACTGCGTCGATTTCATCGTCATCAACCCGGCGGGCTACACCCACACCAGCGTCGCCCTGCGCGACGCCCTGGCAGCCACCGCCATCCCTTTCGTTGAAGTTCATCTTTCCAATATCTACGCGCGCGAATCCTTCCGCCATCACTCGTACTTTTCCGACCTCGCCGTCGGCGTGGTGTCCGGTCTGGGCGCGCACGGCTACGAACTGGCGCTGGAATACGCGCTGCGCCACCTCCAAAACAGGACCTCCCATGGATCTCAGAAAACTGAAAAAACTCATTGACCTGGTCGAAGCCTCCGGCATTGCCGAGCTGGAAATCACCGAAGGCGAAGAAAAAGTCCGCATCGCCAAAAGCATTGCGGGCGCGCCGATGATGATGGCCCCCCAGCCGCAATATATCCACGCAGCGGCTCCGGCGGCAGTCGCAGCCGCCCCGGCGGAAGACGCCGTCCCCGAAGGCCACGTCGTACGCTCGCCCATGGTGGGCACGTTCTACCGCGCCCCGGCCCCGGGCTCGAAAAACTTTTCCGAAGTCGGCCAGAGCGTGAATGCCGGCGACACGCTGTGCATCATCGAGGCGATGAAACTGCTGAACGAAATCGAAGCGGACCAGGGCGGCGTGATCAAGGCCATTCTGGTCGAAAACGGCCAGCCGGTTGAATACGGCGAACCCTTGTTTGTGATTGCCTGAGGAAGGAGTCAGGGAGCAGGAGCCAGGGATCAGGGGAGGTGCTTCGCGCCTTGTACAAATGACACGGCAAAGCCGCTCATCTCTGAATCCCGAATCCTGAATCCTGACCCCTCAAAACCATGTTCGAAAAAATCCTTATCGCCAATCGCGGCGAAATCGCCCTGAGAATCCAGCGCGCCTGCCGCGAAATGGGCATCAAGACGGTCGCCGTGTATTCCGAAGCCGACCGCACCGCCAAGTACGTGAAGCTGGCCGACGAATCGGTGTGCATCGGCCCGGCGCCGTCGGCGCAGAGCTATCTGCACGTGCCCTCGATCATCGCCGCCGCCGAAGTCACCGACGCCGCCGCCATTCATCCCGGCTACGGCTTCCTCTCGGAAAATGCCGATTTCGCCGAACGGGTGGAGTCCTCCGGCTTCGCCTTCATCGGCCCGCGTCCGGACAACATCCGCCTGATGGGCGACAAGGTCGCCGCCAAGCAGGCGATGATCGAAGCCAAGGTGCCCTGCGTGCCGGGCTCCGACGGCGCCCTGCCGGACGACCCCGATGAAATCGTCAAGACGGCCGCGCGCATCGGTTACCCGGTGATCATCAAGGCGGCAGGCGGCGGCGGCGGGCGCGGCATGCGCGTGGTGCATACCGAGGCCGCATTGTTGAACGCGGTAAGCATGACCAGGACCGAGGCCGGCGCCGCCTTCGGCAATCCCATGGTCTACATGGAAAAATTCCTGCAGACGCCGCGCCATATCGAGATCCAGATCCTCGCCGACGAACACGGCAACGCGGTGCACCTGGGCGAGCGCGACTGCTCGATGCAGCGCCGCCACCAGAAGGTGCTGGAAGAAGCCCCCGCGCCCGGACTCGACCCCAAGCTCAGGGACAGGATCGGCGAGCGTTGCGCCGAGGCCTGCCGCAAGATTGGCTATCGCGGCGCCGGCACCTTCGAATTCCTGTATGAAAACGGCGAGTTTTATTTCATCGAGATGAACACCCGGGTGCAGGTCGAGCACCCGGTCACCGAACTCATCACCGGCATCGACATCGTACAGACGCAGATCCGCGTCGCCGCCGGCGAAAAACTGCCGTGGAAGCAGAAGGACATCCAATTCAAGGGCCATGCCGTCGAGTGCCGCATCAACGCCGAGCACCCGAGCACCTTCGTCCCCAGCCCCGGCAAGCTCACCAACTACCACGCGCCCGGCGGCCCCGGCATCCGCGTCGACTCGCACGTCTACCACGGCTACTACGTGCCGCCGCATTACGATTCGATGATCGGCAAGCTGATCGCCTATGGCGACACCCGCGACCAGGCCATCGCCCGCATGCGCGGCGCGCTGATGGAAATGGTAGTCGAGGGCATCCACAGCAACATCCCGCTGCACCAGGATCTGATGAACGACGCCGCCTTCATCGCCGGCGGCACCAGCATCCATTACCTGGAGCACAAACTGGCGGAGGAAAAGGCATGAGGGGTTAGGGAATGGCGGCAGCGGCGCTGCACCCTATCTATTCCGCCTCGAATCCTGGCCCCTAATATGTCCTGGCAATCCCTTCGTATCCATGTCGACTCCAAAGCCGCCGAACCGCTGTCCGACGCGCTGATGGAAGCCGGTGCGCTATCGGTGTCGCTGGAAGACGCCGACGCCGGCACGGTGGACGAGACGCCGCTGTTCGGTGAACCGGATTATCCGACCGCCGAACTATGGCCGCACAGCATCGCCGTAGTGCTGCTCGATGAGGATGCCGACGCGGCCGCCATCCTGGCCGCCGCCGCGCAACGGGCGGGTATCCCGGTACCGACCGGCTACACCATCGAGTCCGTTGCCGACGCCGACTGGGTACGCCTCACCCAGTCACAATTCGACCCCATCCCGATTTCGCCGCGCCTGTGGATTGTGCCGACCTGGCACGATGCACCCGACCGTAGCGCGATCAACCTCAAGCTCGACCCCGGCCTCGCTTTCGGCACCGGCAGCCATCCGACCACACGGCTGTGCCTGCGCTGGCTCGACGAATGTCTGCAGGGCGGTGAAACCCTGCTCGACTATGGCTGCGGCTCCGGCATCCTCGCCATCGCCGCTGCCAGGCTCGGCGCGCTACGGGTCGACGGCGTCGACATCGACCCGCAGGCGGTCGCCGCTGCGTGCGACAACGCCACCCTGAATGGCGTGACGGCGCATTTCTGCCTGCCCGGCGAACTCGCGGCAGGACAATATGACGTGGTCGTCGCCAATATCCTCACCAACCCGCTCAAGGGCATGGCACCGCTGCTGGCAGGCCGGGTGCGGGCGGGGGGGCGGCTGGTGCTGTCGGGCATCCTGGCCGAACAGGCCGGCGACGTGATGGTGGTCTACCGCGACTGGTTCGTGTTCGACCCGCCCGCAATCGATGAGGGCTGGGTGCGCCTGGCTGGCGTCAAAAAGTGAATTACCGCACCACCTGCCCGCACTGCGCCAGCGTCTTCCGCCTCGGCGCCGACCAACTCGACGCGGCGCAGGGCTGGGTGCAATGCAGTGTGTGTGGCGCCGCCTTCGATGCACGCCTGAGTCTGCTGCTGGAAGACGGTTCACCGCTGCCCCCGGCGGCCGAACCCGGGCCGGCCGAAGCCTCCCCGCCGCCGGAGACCATTGCCGCAGCCGCGGCGGAGCCCGCCACCGTAACCGAAACGGCCGCTACCGCGGAAATAACCGAGACTGTGCCTGGCGCAGAGGATGCCGCGGCGACCGATATCCCACGCGGCATCGTGCAGCGCGAAGCCACGCTCGACCTGGATTCAATCATCCTCATCGACCCCGAGATTCCGTTCCCGGACGACCCTGGTCCGCTGCCGCAGTTCCACGCGGCACCCGCGTATCCACCTGCCGCTGCGCCGGCCGCGCCTGCGACGCGTATCGAATACGCCGCCCCCCTCCCCAGCGCCGCCCCCAACCCGTTCCCACCGCGCCGCCGCCAACCCTGGGCATGGACAGTGGCCGGCGCGTTGTTGCTGGTGCTGCTGCTGGCGCAAACCGCCTATTTTCTGCGCGACACGCTGGTCAGTCGCCTGCCGCAGGCGCGCCCGGCATTCGAGCAGGCCTGCGCCGTGCTGGGCTGCACCCTCTCACTGCCGAAAAACCTGGCGTTGCTGCAGATCGTCGGCTCCGATCTGCAAACCGAAGCCAGCGGCCGCCTGAAACTCACGCTCACCTTGGGCAACCGCGCCAACCACGTACAGGCCTGGCCGGTTCTGGTCCTTACCCTGACCGACCAGCGCAATCGCGCGCTGGCGCGCCGCAGCTTCGCTCCCAGCGAATACCTCGGCGACGCCCGGCGCATTGCTGCCGGGCTGCCTCCGCACAGCGAACAGGCATTGAGCCTGCCACTGACCGTGCGCGATCTGGCCCCAATGGGTTTCGATTTGCAACTGGCCTATTAAGCCGCTGCGCACGGCTGGCTGGCTGGCTGCTTCTTCGGTATAGTTCGCCTTCCCGTTGCGGGAGAGCGCGTGCCCGTCACGCCGCCGAAGGCGTAACCCACCCGGAATCGCTCAGGCACCAGGACCGCAACAACCGGAACACTCTGGAGAGCGCAGCCGCTGATGTTTCAACTAGCGGAACTGCCACCGAAGGGGCAGCGGCCCGCATCACCGGCCGTAATCTCTCAGGTATCAAGGACAGAGGGGTGAAGCGAGTCCGTACTTCGCCTTTTTTATTTTTGGACCTGCCATGCTCAAACAAACCCCGCTCAATGCCGCTCACCGCGAGCTCGGCGCCAAGATGGTCGACTTCGGCGGCTGGGACATGCCGGTGCACTACGGTTCGCAACTCTCGGAACACCACGCCGTGCGCAACGGCTGCGGCCTGTTCGACGTCTCCCACATGCTGGCGCTGGACATCAAGGGCGCCAACGTGCGTCCCTTCCTGCGCCGGCTGGTGGCGAACAACGTCGACAAGCTGCAGGTCTCCGGCAAGGCGCTGTATTCCTGCATGCTCAACGAGGCCGGCGGGGTCATCGACGACCTCATCATCTACTTCATGGACGAGAACTGGTTCCGCCTGGTGGTCAACGCCGGCACCGCGGACAAGGATCTCGCTTGGATGGAGCAATGCAACGCCGACTGGGGCATGGGGCTTACACTCACGCCGCGCCGCGACCTGGCGATGATCGCGATCCAGGGGCCGGACGCAACCCGGGTGCTGAACGAAGCGCTGCCCGGCGTCGACGGCCTCACCGCCAGCCTCAAGCCTTTCAGCGCCGCCGCCATGGGCGAAATGTTCATCGCCCGCACCGGCTACACCGGCGAGGACGGCTTCGAAGCAATGGTACTGGCGAAATCCGCCCCCTTCTTCTGGAAGGCGCTGATGGAAGCCGGCGGCAAGCCGATCGGCCTTGGCGCGCGCGACACCTTGCGGCTGGAAGCCGGGATGAACCTGTATGGCCAGGACATGGACGAAACCGCCTCGCCGCTGGAATCCGGCCTGGCGTGGACGGTCGACTTGAAGACCGAGCGCGACTTCGTCGGCCGCGCCGCACTGGAAAAGAGCGAAGTGACCAAGCAACTCGCCGGCCTGCTGCTGCTCGACAAGGGCGTGCTGCGCAGCCATCAGAAAGTGCTGACGAAGAACGGCGACGGCGAAATCACTTCCGGCACCTTCTCGCCTACACTGCAGCAATCCATCGCGCTCGCCCGCATCCCGCTCGGCATCGCCCCGGGCGAGGAAGTCGAAGTCGAAATCCGCGACAAGAAACTGAAAGCCAGAGTGGTGAAATATCCGTTCGTGCGCAACGGCAAAGTTTTGATTTAGAAGGGGCCAGGGGCCAGGGGCCAGGGATTGCAGCGCGGCGCAGCCGCACTTTCCCTGAATCCTGAATCCTGATCCCTGGAATACAACACGACCAGGAACACACAAAATGAACATCCCTGCTGACCTCAAATACACCCCCAGCCACGAATGGGTGCGCGTCGAAGCCGACGGTACGCTGACCATCGGCATCACCCACCACGCGCAGGATCTGCTCGGCGACATGGTGTTCATCGAGACTCCCACCGCCGGCCGCATGCTGGCCAAGGGTGAGGAATGCGCGGTGGTCGAGTCGGTGAAGGCCGCATCCGATGTCTACGCCCCGGTCGCGGGCGAAGTCGTCGCCGCCAACGCCGACGTCGAAGCCAGCCCCGAATCGGTAAACCAGGACGCCTACGCCGCGTGGATGTTCAAGATCAAGCCGGCCAATCCCGCCGACGTTTCCGAGCTGCTCGACGCTGCGGCCTACCAGAAGCTGGTCGAGTCGGAAGCGCACTGAAGAGGGGCTAGGATTCAGGGGTCAGGGGATGTGCGGCTACGCCGCGCCTGCCTTGAACCAGGCACTGGATCCTCCCTGAATCCTGATCCCTGAATCCTGATCCCTGAAAAATGCCCTTCATCCCCCACACTGAAGAAGACGTCTCCACGATGCTCGGCGCCATCGGCGCCGCCAGCATCGAGGACCTGTTCGACGAAATCCCGCCCGCACTGAAGACCGGCAAGCTGCGCGACGTGCCGGACGGCCTGCCGGAGATGGCGGTGGCGCGACTGATGCAGGAACGCGCATCACAGGACGGCTTCTGGTCCAGCTTCATCGGCGCCGGCGTCTACGAGCACCACATCCCCGCTGCGATCTGGCAGATCACCACGCGCGGCGAGTTCTATTCCGCCTACACGCCCTACCAGGCCGAAGCCTCGCAGGGCACGCTGCAGCTGATCTACGAATACCAGACCATGATGACCCGGTTGACCGGGCTCGACGTCTCGAATGCGTCGCTCTACGACGGCGCCTCGGCGCTGGCCGAAGCGGTGCTGATGGCGGTCAGATCGCATAAGACCTCGCGCCGCGTGCTGATACCGAAGACGGTGCACCCGATCTACCGCCGGGTGGTCGACACCACGGTGAAGAACCAGGGCATCGAACTGGTCGAGCTCGACTACGACGCCGCGACGGGCCAGACCGTGCTGCCGGCCGACCCCGGCAGTTTTGCCGGACTGGCGATCCCGCAACCCAATTTCTTCGGCGTGCTGGAAGACGTGCACGCCATGGCCGACTGGGCGCACGCCCAAGGCGCGCTGGCGATCGCGCTGGTCAATCCGACCACGCTGGCGGTGCTGGAAGCGCCCGGCAAGTGGGGAACGAAGGGCGCCGACATCGCGGTAGGCGAAGGCCAGCCGCTGGGCGCGCCGATGGCCTCGGGCGGTCCCTACTTCGGCTTCATGTGCTGCCGCCAGGACTTCGTGCGGCAGATGCCCGGGCGCATCGTCGGCCGCACTGTCGACCTCGACGGCAAGCCGGGCTTTTCCCTGACGTTGCAGGCGCGCGAACAGCACATCCGCCGCTCCAAGGCGACCTCCAATATCTGCACCAACCAGGGCCTGGTGGTCACCGCGGCGACGCAATACATGGCGCTGCTGGGACCGCAGGGACTGGCGAAAGTCGCTTCCGCCAGCCACGCCAACACCATCGCGCTGGCCGGCAAACTGGCAACGATTCCCGGCGTAACGCGTGCGTTCGCCAGCCCCTTCTTCCACGAAGTCGTGCTGAAGCTCAACGACAACGCGAAGGACGTGCTGCGCGCGCTGCGCGCGCAGGGCATTCTCGGCGGACTGGACATTTCCGGCTGGTATCCCGAACTCGGGCAAGCGATCCTGGTATGCGCCACCGAAACCAAGACCGCCGCCGACCTCGACCACTATGTGCAGCAAATGGAACGTATCCTGTCGAAGCGGCGCGAAGCGCCGCCGTGCGCGTACAAGAGCCAGCCGGAGTGAAGCATGAGTGATGTCACACGCGACAAGCCCTTCTGGGACATGGCCGACTCGTTCATCCAGCTGGCCAACACCCACCTGGACGGGGAAAAGCCGAGCCGGGTGAGCGCGAGCGCATTGTTCGCCGCGGCGCGCTTCAACGCCTTTGTCATCGCCGCGGCGACCGAGAGCAAGGCGCAGCTGATCGCGGAGAAGGAAACCGCGATCGCGTATTTCATGAACCAGTACGAATCCATGCTGCGCGAGAACCTGGACGAGCATATGGCGCGCTACGACCAGCGGGACGTTAATTGACCCGCAATGCGCCGGGCGCATGATCCGCCCGGCATTTGATTGATTCATTCAAGGAGAGCAAACATGGCAGTGACTCTAGGCGGCACCCCCATCGACGTCGCAGGCAATTTTCCCAAGGTCGGCGACACCGCGCCCGACTTCAAGCTGGTCAACAAGGATCTGGCCGATGTCTCGCTGGCCGATTTCGCCGGCAAGAAGAAGATACTCAACATCGTACCCAGCCTCGACACCCCGGTGTGCGCGACTTCGACCAGGAAATTCAACGACGCCGCCGTCGGCAACACCGTCGTGCTGATCATCGCTGCCGACCTGCCGTTCGCGATGAGCCGCTTCTGCGGCGCCGAGGGCACCAACAACGTGGTGACGCTGTCGACCATGCGTGGCGCCGAATTCATGAAGAACTACGGCGTCGCCATCACCAGCGGCCCGCTCGCCGGCATCACTGCGCGCGCCGTGATCGTGCTCGACGAGAACAACAAGGTGCTGCACGCGGAGCTGGTGCCTGAGATCAAGCAGGAGCCGAATTACGAGGCCGCGCTGGCTGCTTTGAAATAAAGGGATCAGGGGTCAGGATTCAGGGATCAGGGTTGGAGCGGCTTCGCCGCGCCCCTTCGATTCCGGTTTTCCCTGGCCCCTGAATCCTGAATCCTGATCCCTGAGAATCATGCTGATATTCGACCATTCCCGTTCCGGCCGCACTGCCGCCGCCCAGTTGCCCGCCTCCGGCGGCAGCCTCGACGACCTGCCCGCGAACCTTCGCCGCAAGGACGCGCCCGCCTTGCCGGAAGTCTCCGAGCTCGACGTGGTGCGCCACTACACGCGGCTTTCGCAGAAGAACTTCTCGATCGACACGCAGTTCTACCCGCTCGGTTCGTGCACCATGAAGTACAACCCGCGCGCCTGCAACTCGCTGGCGATGCTGCCGCAGTTCCTGGCGCGCCACCCGGCGAGTCCGGACGAGACCGGCCAGGGCTTCCTCGCCAGCATGTTCGAGCTGCAGGAGATGTTGAAGGACGTCACCGGCATGGCCGGTGTGTCGATGGCGCCGATGGCGGGGGCGCACGGCGAATTCGCCGGGGTGGCGATGATCCGCGCCTACCACGACGCGCGCGGCGACACCGCGCGGCGCGAAATCATTGTGCCGGACGCGGCGCACGGCACCAATCCGGCCACCGCCACCATGTGCGGCTACACGGTCAAGGAAATCCCCACCGACGCGAGCGGCAGCGTCGACCTCGCCGCGCTCAGGGCCGCGGTTGGCCCGCACACCGCCGGGCTGATGCTGACCAACCCGTCGACGCTGGGCGTGTTCGAGAAGACCATCGCCGAGATCCAGAAGATCGTCCACGACGCCGGCGGCCTACTCTATTACGACGGCGCCAACCTCAACGCCATCCTCGGCAAAGTGCGTCCGGGCGACATGGGCTTCGACGTCATCCACATGAACCTGCACAAGACCTTCTCCACCCCGCACGGCGGCGGCGGGCCGGGCGCCGGCCCGGTGGGGGTGGCGCAGCGCCTGCTGCCCTTCATGCCGATTCCGCTGGTGCTGAACGAAAACGGCTTCTACCGGCTGGCGATCGAGGCCGACCTGCCGCAGTCGATCGGCCGCATGAGCGCCAACATGGGCAACGCCGGCGTGCTGATGCGCGCCTATGTCTACGCGCGCCTGCTGGGCGGCACGGGCATGCAGCGCGTCGCCGAATACGCCACCCTCAACGCCAATTACCTGATGGCGAAACTGCGCGAAGCCGGCTTCGAGCTTGCCTATCCCGAGCGCCGCGCCAGCCACGAATTCATCGTCACGCTGAAGAAGCTGAAGGACGCCACCGGCGTGTCCGCGATGGATTTCGCCAAGCGCCTGCTCGACTACGGCTACCACGCGCCGACTACCTATTTCCCGCTGCTGGTGCCGGAATGCCTGCTGATCGAGCCGACCGAAACCGAAAGCCGCGAAACGCTGGACGGCTTCATCGAAGCCATGAAGGCAATCAAGCACGAGGCCGAAACCACGGCCGATCTGGTGAAGGGCGCGCCCTACAGCCTGCCGGTGCGGCGCCTGGACGACGTAAAAGCCGCGCGCGAACTCGATCTGGCCTACAAACCGACAGCACTTGTGCCCTAGGGTATGACCGAGCCCGCCAGCCCGTTCAAGGGCAAGACCGGCCTGCGGCGCGTGCTGAACGCGGCGGCTTACTCGTGGGCGGGGCTCGCCGCCGCATTCCGGCACGAGGACGCGTTCCGCCAGGAAGTGTTTCTGGCGCTGCTGCTGATTCCGCTTGCGCTGGTTCTGGGGGAAACAGGCATGGCGCGCGCGCTGATGATCGGTGCGGTTCTGCTGGTGCTGATCGTCGAATTGCTGAATTCGGCAATCGAGGCGGCGGTCGACCGCATTTCCCTGGAACAGCACCTGCTCATCAAGCGCGCCAAGGACATGGGCAGCGCGGCGGTGATGATCGCGCTCGTCAACCTCGCGGCCGTGTGGGCGCTGGTGCTCCTGAACTGATTCCAAAACCGGGAATCGCGCCTATTTCGTGAACCGCCCTAAAGTTAGCGCGTTCTTGTCCGGAATAGGGGGAGTACTTTCTTTTCTTTGATCGCGTGAAACTCAAATCTGCCTGCCTCCTGCTGGGCCTGTGCCATGCCGGCTCCGCTGCGGCCATCGGGCTGGGCGAAATCAGCGTACGCTCATTCCTCGGGCAGCCCCTGCACGCCACCGTTCCCCTCCTCGACGCCCCGGCGGCCGCAACCGCAGACTGCTTCAGCCTTGAGGCCAGCGTGGGCGGCATCGCGCCGCCACCGCGCGCGCAACTGAGCATCGAACTGTCCGGCGGGCAGGCCGTGCTGCACATACGCACCCGCCAGGCAATCAATGATCCCATTGCGCAGTTCGTTCTGGTTTCCGACTGCGAAGCCCGTTTGCAGCGCGATTATGTCGTTCTGCTCGACCCGCCCGCGGCGATCGCCTCCCCTCTCGGTCACGATGCGGCGGCCATGACGGCCGCGGCCGTTGCAGCGCCTCCTGTCGCGGCCCCGGCGCCCC
>DAOMWT010000009.1:0-40756 GCA_035436705.1 Thiobacillus sp.
CCGTCGCCGGCGCCGCGGCGGGCGGCTACGCCGGCAACCAGGTGCAGAAGAACATGCAGGAAAAGAACACCGTCAGCCGTACCGAACGGCGCTGCCGGACCGTACAGGAATCGCACACCCGGACCATCGGCTACGATGTGCGTTATCGCCTGGGTGAAGAAGAAAGCCAGGTGCGCATGGACCATGAGCCCGGTGTGCGCATCCCGGTGAAGGACGGGAAGCTGCAGCTTAACGCGCCCGCCGCGTCCTGATTTGCCGGTGCCGCGCGTCAGCCGCGCTTGAGCGGCCACTGCCTCAACGTGGCTTCCCAGTCGTCCGGCGGCGCAGCCTGCCCCAGCCGCACGATGCGCCCCACTTCATTCTCGTACCAGCCGTCATCCTGCCTGTTGGGCTCGGCTTCATACCCCCACCAGGCCCGTCGGCATCCTGCGCCAGCCATCTCACCCACTCGGGCACCTTATCGAAGTTCATCGTCGCCCCCGCACCGGCGGCAGCCCAGGATGCTGAAGTAGCGCAGATACAGCCACAGCGCGCCCGGCAACAGCGACAGCCGCAACCACTCCGCCGCCGTGTCCGGCCACTGTCGCGCCTGCCAGGCATCCACGGCCACCGGCAACGACTGGAACAGCGCCAGCAGAACCAGAAACAGCCCCATCGCGCGGCAACCGGAGGTCATTGCGCCGCCCCGCCGGTTGCCTCACCGGATTGAACCCATTCCAGCAGTGCACGCTGTGCTGCTTCGCTGCGGCGCGCATTGACGTGGTTGACCAGCATCACGAAGCTGACGCGTCCGCCGCTGGCGGTAAATACGTATCCAGCCAAAGCACTGACGTCGCGCAGGGTGCCGGTTTTCAGGTGCGCGCTGCCGGCGAGCGAACTGCCGTTGAAGCGGCGCTTCAGCGTGCCGTCGATGGCGACGATCGGCAGCGACGACTCGAATTCGGCTGACAGCGGGCTGCGACTGGCTGCGCGCAACAGCTGGTTCAATGCACCCGCGCTGATGCGCTCGATGCGCGACAGGCCGGCGCCGTTTTCCAGCACCAGCTTGGCGGTCGCAATCCCCCGCCGCGCCAGAATTTCGCGCACCGCCCGCGCGCCCTTGTCCAGCGTCGCGGGCGCGCCATGGGCTTCCGCGCCTAGCGTCAGGTACAGGTTGCGCGCCATCAGATTATTGGAATGCTTGTTCAGGCGGGTGAGCGCATCGGCCAGCGGCTCCGAAGCGAATCTCAACAGCGGTGCCGCATTGGGCGGCAGACCCGGCACCGTCGCGCCGCTCAGCGTGCCGCCCGCTTCCGCCCACAGCCCGCGGAAAATGAAATCGAACGTGGCCGCCGGCTCGAACAGGTTCAGCGACAGGGCCTGCTCGCCGCAGCCGCGCGCGTATTGCCCGCGCAGCACCAGCACGGGGGGGCCGCCCTCGGCAATCGATGGCGCGATCGCGTCCTTCCAGCCATTGCATGCCGCCCGCTCCTCCAGCACCAGCTGCGAGATCAGCGTCACCCCCGGCAACGCGATGTCCGGCACGATCGACACGTCGCGCTCGCCCGGCTGCAGGCGCAGCGTCGTTGCATTGAAGTTGGCCGCCAGCGGCCCCGGCGCGGCGTTGTACAAGGCCAGCGGCTCGCCGTCGAACGCGCCGGGATCTGCCGCCGGCAGGTCGAAGTGGCTGAGGTCGAGCACCAGATTGCCGCGGATATGGCGCACTCCACGTGCGCGCAGTTCGCGCTGCAGCAGCCACATGCGCTCCAGCGTCAGGGTCGGGTCGCCGTATCCCTTGACGACGAGATCGCCCGCCAGCACGCCATCCACGACGGGGCCGTCCGCCCAGACATCGGTCGTCCACACGTATTCCGGGCCCAGCCGGTCGAGCGCCGCGAAGCTCGTCACCAGCTTCATCACCGAAGCCGGATTCAGCGCCGCATCGGCATTGTGGCTGAGCAGGGGTTGCGCCGCCTCCAGCGGCTGCACCACCACCGCCACATGGTCGAGCGGAATGGCGGCCTGCTTCAGCGCGCTGGTGAAAGCGGCGGGCAGTTCGGTAGCAGCGGCAGAAACAACAAGGCCTGCAAACAGCAGGCCGGCGAAAAAACGGCAGGCGATTCGGGCAGATGGCATCCCGCCATTATGCCGAATTCCGCTGTGCGGTCTTGCGCCCCGCGGCGGCGGCGGCGTCCGCCGCCTATTCGGCGACCCGCATTCTGCCAAGCTCTTTCCGGGTAAGCTCGTCGAAGCGCTTCAGCACCCAGCCCTTCTCGCCAACCCAGGCCTTGAACAAGGCCAGATTTTTCTGCCGCTCCAACTCATCGGCACCCAGGTGCCGATACATGTTCCCGGGCTTGCCGTCCTTGGTGTTGCTTCCATCGTCCAGCCGGCGCATCAGGGCGCCACTGTCCGGCCAGCCGACGAAGGCCACCAGATTGGCATAGGTATCCATGCGCGGGCCGCGTTCGAGTTTCTTGTACTTGTCCTTGTTTTCATCGAATTCGGCCAGATAAGGGGAGCCTTCGCCGTGACAGGCCATGCATTTCTGCTCCCACAGCGGGCGGATGTCCTTGCGGTAAGTCACGTCGTCGTCATCGTCGTCGGCCAGGGCGGCACCGCCGAGCAGCAGCATGACAAGGAATAAGGAAGGGGCGGATTTCATGGTCGTCTCCTTAGCATGTGAATAAAACCCCGGCGACCCGGGTCGCTTTCGTTCCCGGTCTGGGCACGCGATGCTTACAGCGACTGCCTGATGGCCAGCACAGCCTGGTTGCGCAGCGACTTGAGCAGGGCAAGCTCTTTCTCGGGAATCATGATACCGCCGGGATCGGGCTGGTCGGCGTAGATCAGGCCGATCGGCTTGCCTTTCACGATGATCGGGAACAACACGAACGTGCGCGCCGGAACATGCTGCCGGTACCACGCCGGAATCCGCGTCGCGATTTTAGGATCGTCGATATCGGTGATGAGGATATCGGCATTGTTCTGGAGCGCGACCAGAAACACATCCGGCTGCCCCTCCAGGGAGAAATCAAATACCTTGATCAGGTCCTGCACGCCATCGCCGAAACCGAATTTTCCGCGCAGGGTGTTGTGGCGGCCATCCTTGATGCACAGCACCACATGCGCGAAACCCATGCCGCTATACATGGCCTCGAGGATCATGCGCAAAATATCGTTGATTGAAATGTTGTCGTCGATCAGCGAATTGCCGACGTCCTGCAGGCCCGAGGTGAGGACGGACTGAATTTCCTCGCTGCTGCGCTGCGGCTTGCCGCCATCCTCGCCCGGCGCCGCATCGAGGATCGGGGCAGATTCGTGAAGCACGCTGCTGCCCAGTTCGGGCTCGATGGCGGACACGCCGCTCCGCGGCGCGCCGGCATCTGCTTCCAGTACAGGCGGCATCGCGGCCGGCGCCACCGCCATCCCGGCCCATTTCGACGCTTGTTGCGCGAAAGCGCTGTGCTTCAGGTTCACATTCACCGCCAGGGCGAACTGGGCAATGTCCTGCATGGATTTTTCCATCACCCCGGAAAGCTGCTTCTCCGTCACCGGCAAGGCGGCGGAGAAACGCGCCGTGAGCTTGGCCAGGGCCTTGCCGCGATCGTCATCCGGCGTGTTGAGAATGACCTCGCACAATTCATTGGAAAAGCTCGCCAGCACGCGCAGCCGGTCGGTATTGCTCGCGCAGGGCTTAACCGTTCCTCCCGGCAGCTTTTTCATGCTCTGCACCAGCTGATCCGGAAAGCCCCAGCTCCTGGCTATGCCCATCCCCAGATTCTCGAACGACACCCCCAGCGTCTCGGTCGAGGCCCGGACATCGTTGTGGCCCTCGGCCTCGACCCGCTGCCGGATCTCCGCCGTCTCCGCCGGGAAGTAAAACATCGCCAGCATGCGCCCCAGGTTGTGCAGCATGGCGCCGATAAACGCCTCCTCCACATCCTTCACCTGCGCCTTGCCCGCCATCTCGCGCGCCAGCATGCCGGCGTACAGCACCTTGACGAATTCCTCCTTCAGCTGCTGCGCGTGCGCCTTGTTCTCCAGGTTGTCGAACAGGATCAGGCTCAAGGCGATCGAGCGCACCGCGTCGAAACCGAGAATCACCACCGCGCGTGAGATGGTGCTGATCGCCCCCCCGCCGACCTGGTTGTAGAACGCCACGTTGGCCAGCCGCAGCAGCTTATTGGTCAGCGCAAAATCCTTGAGAATATTGTTGGATAGCTCGTTGACCCCCTCCCTGTCCGAAGAGGCGATGCGATTGATGGCGCCAATGGCCTCGGACAAGGCGGGAAAATCGCTTTCGATGCGCATGCGCCGCAGCAGGACATTCAGTGCGCTTTGCCTGACATCGCCACCCGCTGGCGCGCCATCGTCAAGGTTTGTCATTTTTGAGTTCACATCCGACACGCTGCTTTTTGTTTTAAACATGAGCCCGGGCCGTGAACCCGGCGAGCAACAGGGGACCGCATTGCCGCCCCTGCTAAAGGAATCGGCGCCCGAGCGGATTTATCCAGAGCGCCGCGTTTTTTATTTAGCCTTCGCCGCTCCTCCGGATCGAGGCCAGGCGGCCCGCTGGGCCGAGCCGGACACGGCGTAGATGCGGCCCATGCCGGATAGTAGCAATGTAACGGGCGCAAGCCGGTGCGCCCGGTTTCCAGACGCGGTATTCTTGAATCCACCACAATTATTCAAAGGGGAAGACAATGCATCATCGTAACAAGCCTGCGGCCGGTATCGCCCGGTTCGCCGCCCTGGTCCTGGCGGCGGCCATGCCGGCGGTGCCCTTGAATGCCCTGGCGCAGCATGCGCACGGCAACCTCACCGCGGTCGCGGAACTGGAGGCCAAGTCCGGCAGCGCCGTCGAGGGCAAGCTCACGCTCCACGAAATGCCCGGCAAGGGCGTGCACATCGAAGGACGGGTGAGCGGACTGACCCCCGGGAAGCACGGTTTCCATATCCACACCAACGGCAATTGCGACTCTCCCGACGGCATGAGCGCGGGCGGCCACTTCGCCCCCACCGGCGGTCGCCATGGCGCCCCCACCGACAAGGAACACCATCCGGGCGACCTCGGCAACATCGTCGCCAATGCCGAGGGCGTGGCCGACGTCGACGTGATGGCGCACGGCCTGACCATCACCCTGATGGGAAAAAGCTCGATCGGCGAGCGCAGCATCGTCATCCATGCCAATGAGGACGACTTCTCCGACCCTGCCGGCAACTCGGGCGCACGCGTGGCCTGCGGCTATATCGATCTGGTCGAACTGCACATGCGGATGTAGAAACGCCGCTGCGCGCCAACCTGCTGAACGACTTTGCGGCCGTTCGCACGCCTATTCCAGATCCTGCACATACCAGTCCATCGCCTCGGCCAGACCTTCGCCGATGCGATGCGTCGGCGCATAGCCGAGCCGCGCGCGCGCCTTTGAAATGTCGGCGAGCGAGTGGCGCACGTCGCCGGCGCGGAAATCGCGGTAGACGGGCTTGAATCCGGCCAGATGCGGAAATTTCGGCGCGAGCAGGGCACGGATGGCTTCGAACAGCTGATTCAGCGTGGTGCGATCGCCGACGGCGACGTTGTAGACCTGGTTGGCCGCGTCCGCATGCTGGCTGGTGGCGGCGAGCAGGTTGGCCTGGATGACGTTGTCGATATAACAGAAGTCGCGGCTGGTTTCGCCGTCGCCGTTGATGTACACCGGCTCGTTGTGGATCATGCTCGCCACCCACTTCGGCACCACCGCGGCGTAGGCGCCGTCGGGATCCTGGCGGCGGCCGAAGATGTTGAAGTAGCGCAGGCCGATCGATTGCATGCCGTAGCAGCGGCCGAACACGTCGGCGTAGAGCTCGTTCACCAGCTTGGTCACCGCATACGGCGACAGCGGCTTGCCGATGACGTCCTCGACCTTGGGCAGGCCGGGATGGTCGCCGTAGGTGGAGGAGGACGCGGCGTAGACGAAGCGCTTGACCCCGGCGTCGCGCGCGGCGACCAGCATGTCGAGAAAGCCGGTGTTGTTGGCGGCGTGGGTGGCGAGCGGGTCTTCCAGCGAGCGCGGCACCGAGCCGAGCGCGGCCTGGTGCAGCACGTAATCGACATCCTTGCAGACGGCATGACAGGTGACGAGATCGCGGATGTCGCCGCGCTTGAAGCTGAAATTCGCCCAGCGTTCGGGGCCGACGCCAGCCTGCACCTGCGCCAGATTTTTTTCGTGGCCGGTGGCGAAGTTGTCCAGCCCGACGACGCGCTGGTCGAGCTGCAACAGGGCTTCGACCAAGTTGCAGCCGATGAAGCCGGCGGCGCCGGTGACGAGCCAGGTTTTGGGCGCGGCGCGAAGCTGCGTTTTCAGCGCGTCGAACGCAGTCATTACAGTCTCCAGAGCGCGAAACCCGCGGCTTCCACCGCAGCCGGATCGTAGGCTGACTTGACGTCGGTGAACGCGCCGCCCTTGTTCAATTTGGCGGTGAGCTCGGCAAACGGTTTTTCCAGGTAAGCGCTATGCGACACGGCCGCGACGATGGCATCGCATTGGGGAAGGTCGTCCCACGCGGTGAGGCTGATGCCGTATTCGTGCTCGGCTTCGCGGGCTTCGCCGAGCGGGTCGTGCACGCGCACGTCGCAGCCGAAGGACTGCAGTTCGCGGATGACGTCGACCACCTTGGAGTTGCGCAGGTCGGGGCAGTTCTCCTTGAAGGTGAGGCCGAGCACGTTGACCTTGGCGCCCTTCACCTGCACCCCGTTGGCGATCATCTTCTTCACCGTTTCCTGCGCCACGTAGGCGCCCATACCGTCGTTGATGCGGCGCCCGGCAAGGATCACCTGCGGATGGTAGCCAAGCATGTCGGCCTTGTGGGTGAGGTAGTAGGGATCGACGCCGATGCAGTGGCCGCCGACCAGGCCCGGACGGAAGGGCAGGAAGTTCCACTTGGTGCCGGCCGCTTTCAGCACTTCCAGGGTGTCGATGCCGAGGCGGTGGAAAATCAGCGAGAGTTCGTTCATCAGCGCGATGTTGAGGTCGCGCTGGGTATTTTCGATCACCTTGGCGGCCTCGGCCACCTTGATCGAGCTAGCGCGATGCACCCCGGCGGTGATGACGCTGTTATACAGTTCGGCCACCTTGTCCAGGGTGGCGGCATCGTCGCCCGACACCACTTTCACGATTTTCGTGATGGTGCGTTCCTTGTCGCCGGGATTGACGCGCTCGGGCGAATAGCCAA
Organism: Thiobacillus sp.; assembly: GCA_035436705.1. Taxonomy (GTDB): domain Bacteria; phylum Pseudomonadota; class Gammaproteobacteria; order Burkholderiales; family Thiobacillaceae; genus Thiobacillus. The sequence continues at coordinate 7,195 of DAOMWT010000009.1, forward strand.
CGTGGAAGTCCTGCCGCCATGTCATTCCCGACAGTTTTTCCAGAATCGGAATGCAGACCTCTTCGGTGGCGCCGGGGTAGACTGTGGATTCGTAGATGACCGTGGCGCCCTTTTTCATGTGCTTGCCGACCGTGGTGGAGGATCCGACCAGCGGCGAAAAATCCGGGATGTGCGCCGCATCGACCGGGGTTGGCACAGCGACGATGATGAAGTCGGCCTGCGCCAGGTCGGCAGGGTCGGCGGTCACCGTCAATTGCGTGGCAGCCTTGAGGTCGGCCGTCGACACTTCGCCGGTCGGGTCGCAGAATCGACGGTAATGCTCGATTTTTTCAACCGAGAGGTCATAGCCGATGGTGGTCATCTTCTTGCCGAATTCCGTCGCCAACGGCAATCCCACGTAGCCCAGTCCGACAACCGCAACAACACTCATGCTTGGATTCCCCTATGAATAGAAAGTTTTTGCTGCCGCCCGGATTGTATCGAATTTGTGTGACGCTGCTGGGCCACCGCCACCGGCTGACAGGGCACTCTTCCAGCAAGCGGCATACCAGTTGGGCGTTGCTGGCCCTGTTTGCCGCGCTGCCCGCCCACGCCGACGTGGCAGACACGCTGCTCATGGTGAAGCCGGGCGTGGTCGGCGTCGGCACCTTCAATCCCAGCGGCAGTCCGCGCGCCAACCTGCAGGGCACCGGCTTTGCTGTGCTCGACGGACGCTACGTGGTGTCGTGCGCGCACATCTTTCTCAGGCCGCTGGACAGCGAGAAGAAGCAAACCCATGCCATATTCGTCGGGCGCGACCGTCAGGTGACGGTACGCACCGCACAGCTGATCGCCACCGACCGCGCGCGCGATCTGGCCCTGCTGAAAATTGCCGGCGATCCGCTGCCCGCGCTGAAACTGGGCGATTCGAGCAGCGTGCGCGAAGGCTGGCAGCTGTATTTCACCGGCTATCCGATCGGCTCGGTGCTGGGGCTCAATCCGTCCACCCATCGCGCCGGGCTCGCCGCCATCATTCCCATTTTCACGCCGGTGCAGAATGCCTCGCAGTTGAACGTGCGCGCGCTCAAACAGGCGCAGCAACCCTATGAGGTGTTCGAACTCGACGCCATCGCCTATCCCGGCAACAGCGGCAGCCCGGTGTGGCACCCGGAAACCGGCGAGGTGCTGGGCGTGGTCAACTCGGTGTACGTCAAGGGGGCGAAAGAGGCCGCGCTCACGGCGCCGAGCGGGATCAGCTACGCGATTCCGGCAAAATATGTGCATCAACTGCTGGAGCAGGCGCTGCCGAAGGCACCCTGACCGTGCCTACATGCCCCCGGTCAGGCTGACGCCGATGCCGAGCGACTGCTGGCTGTGGTTGTAATCGATCAGCGATTCACCATAGCCGTTGAAATACTGCACGTAGCCTCTCAAGCGCCCGTACAGCGGGAAATTCCAGTTCAGCTTCAACGCGCCGCGATTGTCCGACGTCCGGAAATTGTTGCGCAGCAGCAGCGAATACGTATTGCGCCCCTTGCTGTAGACCGCCAGCAGATCGCCGTGCCCGAGGTAGTCCTCGATGTCGGGGTTGTCGTCGCCGTCGCGTTCCGGAATCCGGTACCAGGGGCGGACCAGCAGGGCCAGGTTGCCGCGCTCGAACCCGAACTGCGCATACACCCGGTTCCAGCTGCGCGACAGCGCTGCGCCGCGGCCATTCGACTGATGCACCAGCCCGAGGTTGATGAAGCGCCCGCGAAAACCGGCCAGATTGTAATGGGTGCGGAACACCAGCATCGCCTCCGGTTCGTAATTGTTCTCGCGGAACGGCGAGGAAATGGTGCCGTTGTAGGCCTGCCAGAACGAGGTGGCGGTGTAGCCGAACCACAGGTCGACGTTGTCGTGGCCGAACACGCCCTGCATTCCCTTGATCTTGAAACTCAGCTGCAATTCGGTTTCGACGGGGTCGAGCCTGATGTCGGTCTGCCCGGGCGTGGCCGGGAACGAGGCGTTGTTGGGCGAATTGCTGACCTTGATCGGCAGAAAATAATTGGGCCGATGCGGGCGGAACAGGAAAGCGCCCCGTTTGGCTGCGTCGTCGAGTTCCCAGTGGCGCGACAGCGCCGAAAGCAGCTTGGGATCCTTGGGCTCCGGCGGCGCGGGTTGCGCCGCGACAGGCGCCGGGGCCGCGTGCAGTTCGGCCTTGGAAACGGCCTCGGGCTGCGGCCGCCCGGCCAGCCGGTCGTAACACGCCAGCCGCTCGGCATCCGCCGAAATCGCGCTGCAGCCTTCCCAGTCGGCAATCGAGGCGGCCTGCGCGCTTCCCAGCAAGCCCGCGCACAGCAGGGCCAGCGGAACTCCGCCGCACGCAGGTCTCGCAGGTCTTGTCTGCACCGGCGCTCAGTCGAGAATCACGCTGTGCCCCGGCAGCGGCGCCTGCGCGTCCCAGCCGAACTGCCTCTGCAAATCGGCGGCGAAACCGGTTGCCACGCTGTCTTCGCCGTGCACCACGAACACCTGGCGCGGCCTGCCGCGAAAGTGGCCGAGCCAGGCGAGCAGGGCGCTGCGGTCGGCATGCGCCGACAGCCCGCCCAGGGTGTAGAGGTCGGCGCGCACCGGAATGTCCTCACCCAGCAGGCGCACCCGTTTTGCGCCGTCGACCAGGCGGCGGCCGAAGGTGCCGGCCGCCTGGAAGCCGGTGATGAGGATGGTCGATTCGCGGCGCGGCAGGTTGGCGCGCAGGTGAAACTTGATGCGGCCGGCTTCGCACATGCCGCTGGCCGAGATGATGACGGCGCCCCCCGTGATGCGATTGAGCGCTTTCGATTCCTCCACATCCTCGACAAACTCGAGCTTGCGAAAGTGTGCCGCGCCACCGTGCTTACCCATCAGCGCATGCGTTTCGGCATCGAGCAGCGCCATGTGCCTGAAGGTGATCTCGGTGGCGGCGGTGGCCATCGGCGAATCGACGAATACCGAGAGCCTGGGGATGCGTGCCTGCCGCGTCAGGTCGGCGAGCAGATAGAGCATGTCCTGGGTGCGGCCCACCGCAAAGGCGGGAATGATGACGTTGCCGCCTTTTCTTTCGATGGTGTCGTTGACCGCCTCCACGAGTTCGTCCTGCGTCGCTTCCATGCTCTTGTGCTCGCGGTCGCCGTAGGTCGACTCGACCAGCAGGTAATCGGCCTCGAAGATCGGCGTGGGATCGCGCAGCAGCGGCCGCGCGGGCTGGCCGAGGTCGCCGGAGAAGACGATTTTGCGGCGGCGCGGCCCGTCGCCCACCCACACCTCGACGATCGCCGAGCCGAGGATGTGGCCGGCATCGCGGAAGCTGCAGCGCACCTGCGGATGCGGTGCGATCTCCAGATCGTAATCGACCGCATTGAGGCGCTTCAACGAGGCCTGCGCCTGCGCCACCGTGTACAGCGGGGCCGTGTCGCGCGGCGGCAGTCCGCGCGCGGCATCGCGCTTGGCCATGCCCTGGCGGAAGCGGTTGAGGTTGGCGTATTCGGCCTCCTTTTCCTGGATGTGCGCCGAATCCGGCAGCATCACCGCGAGCAGGTCGCAGGTGGCACGGGTGGCGTGGATCGCGCCGCGGAATCCGAGCGCGACCAGCCGCGGCAGCAATCCCGAATGGTCGATGTGGGCGTGGGTGAGGATGACGAAATCGATCGTGGCCGGGTCGAAATTGAAGACGCGGCGGTTTTTCTCGCGGGTCTCGCGTCCGCCCTGGAACATGCCGCAATCGACCAGAAAGCGCACGCCGTCGGCTTCCAGCAGATAGCTGGAGCCGGTCACCTCGCGCGCCGCGCCGAGAAAAGTCAGTTTCATGATGGAGTGCCGCGCAGCATCAGCCCCGCGGGGTCAAGCAGAGGTCTCGATCTTACACCGGGGCAACGCCCACGCCTTTCCGCTACGCGCCGATTCCCGCGCTGAAGGAATCCCGTGGATCCGGACACCCCGCTGCTTGCCGCCCCGCACGCGCCCGTATTCCACCTTAATCCGGATTCGCATCGCCCGCACGCGTGGCGCCGATACCATGAAGAAAAATGGGAAACACCAGCTTTCCCTCTGAAATCAGCGATTTTCGTGCTTCGATGATGGAAACGCGCAGCACCAGGCCCTGGATGATGCCGGTGAACATGACGGCGGCGCCATGCTCGTCGAGATCGGGGCGGACAAGATTCTGTGCCTTGGCCTGGGCCAGGAGAGCGGTCACCCTGGCTTCGTAGTCCGCCAGAATGCTGCGTATCAGCTCCTTGATCTTGGGGTTTTTCTTTAGCAGCTGATCGGTAAATATCAGCTTCGGAATCGCTGGCACCTTATCGACGAAGCCCAGATGGGCATAAAACATTTTCTCCAGGGAATCGAGCGGATCGCTGCCCTGGCTGGCCGCCATATCCAGCACGCCCATCAGGCGGCCGCGTACCCAGTGGATGACCCCCAGCCAGATCATGTCCTTGGTGGGAAAATGACGGAAAATCGCGCCCTGCGTGACGCCCACGGCCCGGGCCATGTCCTGCGTCGTCACCTTGTCCACGCTCTGCTCGCCGGCAAGCTCCACGGCGGCCTTGATGATTTCCTCCTGGCGCTCTTCCGCCGATAGTCGTTGTCTGCGTTCGCTCATTTCTTGGTTTCCAGTCTCAAGCTTCACGTGATTTCAAAATTTCCGGATGCGGGTGCCATGACGGCATTACGCGCCGGGAAAGCTTTTCATTGCCCGATCCGAAGCGTCGCCAGTGAATCGGACAGCCTGGCATTTCACGGTGAATGGTGTCGATTCGTGCGCGGCAGTCCGCGCCAGGCAATCGCCGCGATCGCTGCCCACACCAGCGTCCGCACGCTCATGGCGACCACCGTGCGAAGCTCGTAGGCGCCGCCGGACGCCACATGTGCGCCGAATGCCGCGAACGTGATCGCCGTCGCCAGGGCAATGGTAGCGGCCAGCCATACTGCCCAACGCTGCTGCAGCCATAAGCCGGCACCGGCAGCGACATAAGCAAACCCTGCCAGAAAATTAAACCACAGCACGAACGGCACATAGTTTCCAGCGGCTGTGCGTACCGTTCCGTCGCCGAACAGGACTGCCCCACCTTCCTTGACGGTCAACAGGCCGAACCCGATCGCGACCAGGGATATCACCCGGATACCGATCCCGCGCGCTTGTGTGAATGGGGTCATGGCGAGCTTCCTTTCAACGGGTGTTTCGATGAAAAAATTTTTGCCGGCTGGCGCCATCCCGATGCAGCGGCCATTCCTGCGTGCGTGTGGCAATGGCTCACTGGACAGCGTCTCGGTTACCGTAAAAATGCGCCACGAAGGGTTTGCGGAATTCGCTGTGGCAGTTGTAGCAGCTGGTCTGCAGCTTCTGGAAGGCTAGAATCACGCCCGGGCCGTCCTTGGACCCGGCCGCCCTGCCAAGCGCCTTCGCCTGGTCGTGGGTTTCATCGTCATAGGTCTTGAACTTGCCCATGTTGGTGCCGGCAAAGCGCAGGATGCGCATTTTCTCTGCCAGCGGCGGCTGCGGATGGTCGGCGATCAGGGGCGCGGTTTTCTCCACCCGTTCCCAGTCCTCGCGGGAAATGCCGTCGGTGATGAGCTGCATGTTCTTGCCCAGGTCTTTCATGATTTTCTGCAGGGCAAGCGGCTCGGCGGCATGCGCGCCGCCTGCGGCGAAGAACAGGCAGGAAGCGGCGAGAAGATTGAATACGTCATTGCGCGGATTGTTCATGTCAGGCCATCCTTTTCTTGAAACGCAGCGAACTCATGGTCAGAAGCGCCGTGCCCAGTACCGCCAAGGCGGCGAACTGCGGCCACAGGATGTCCCAGCCGCTGCCCTTGAGGAAGATGTCGCGGATGATGACCAGGAAGTAGCGCAGCGGGTTGAGATAGGTGAGCCACTGCGCCGGCTCCGGCATGTTCGAGATCGGAAACATGAAGCCGGACAGCAGCACCGCGGGGAGGTAGAAGAAAAACGACGACATCAGCGCCTGCTGCTGGGTCTGGGAGATGGTGGAGATGAACAGGCCGATGCCGATGGTCGACATCAGGTACAGGCCGGCGCCGAACAGCAGCAGCGCCAGGCTGCCGTGGATCGGCACGTTGAACCAGCTGACCCCGATCGCGGTGACCACCAGCACGTCGATGAAGCTGATCAGCACGAACGGCAGGGTCTTGCCCAGGATCAGCTCAAAGGAACGGATCGGCGTCACCATCAGCTGCTCCATGGTGCCGATCTCGCGCTCGCGCACGATGGCCATGGCGGTGAGCAGCAGGGAGATCAGCAGCACCACCACGGCGATCACGCCGGGGACGTTGAAATAGCGGCTTTTCAGGTCGGGGTTGTACCAGGCGCGCGAGCGCAGTTCGATGGGTTCGGTCTGCGATGGCGCCAGTTGGTCAAGCTCGCCCGGCACGACGCGCGCCCGGGAAAATGCCTGGGTGATGCGCTGGGCGTAGTCCATCGCCACCGTGCCGGTGTTGGAGTCGGTGCCGTCGACGATGGTCTGGATTGCCGCCTGCCGCCCGGATTTCAGATCATCGGCGAAGCCGCGGTTGATCTGGATGCCGATGGTGGCCTGGCCACGGTCGAGCAGTTCGCCCAGCCGCTCCGGCCGGTCGGTGTTGTCCACCACGGTGAAATAGCCGGAGGCGGTGAAGCGCTCGATCAGCGCACGGCTCTGCGGGCTCTTGTCGAGGTCGCACACCGCGGTCTTGATGTGGTCGACGTCGGTGGTCACGGCGTAGCCGAACATGATCAGCTGGATCACCGGCATGACGAAGATCAGCGCCTTCATGCGCGGGTCGCGCAGCACCTGGATGAACTCCTTCACCAGCATGCGATAGATACGTTCCCACATACCGCCTCCGTCAGGCCAGTTTTTTGCGGAACTTGCCGAGGGCGATGGCGAACACCACCACCGCGAACAGCCCCAGGAAGATCAGGTCGCCCGCCACGAACGCAGGCGGGCTGGCCTTGAGAAAAATGTTCTTCAGCACCTCGACGAAATAGCGCGCCTGCACCACGTGGGTGACCGCCTGCAGGAAGCGCGGCATGTTGTCGATGGAATAGAGAAAGCCGGAGAGCAGGAAGGCCGGCAGGAAGGTGACCACCATCGCCAGCTGGCTCGCCACCAGCTGCGACTTGGCGATGGTGGAGACCATGATGCCGAGGCTGAGCCCGCCCACCAGGAACATCGCGGTGACGCCGAGCAGGAACAGGAAGCTGCCCCTGAGCGGCACGTCGAACACCCATACCCCCATCGCCACCGAGAACAGCACGTCCAGAACGCCGATCACGAAATACGGCGTCATCTTGCCGAGAAACAGCTCGATCGGCTGCACCGGCGTGGCGATCAGCTGTTCCATGGTGCCGCTCTCCCATTCGCGCGAGACGGTGAGCGAGGTCAGCAGCGCGGTGATCACCGTCATGATCACCGCGATCAGGCCGGGGATGATGAACCAGCGGCTTTTCAGCTCGGGGTTGTACCAGACGCGCAGGCGGTTATCCACGGCGAGCTCGATCCTGCTGTCCAAGCGCGTCGTGCCGAAGCGGCTGGTGATCGCCTCGGCGTAGCCCAGCGCGATGGTCGCGGTGTTGGCGTCCGAGCCGTCGGCCAGCACCTGCACCCGGGCGCTGCGCCCCTGCTCCAGGTCGCGCGCGAAGTGCGGCGGGATCACCAGCGCCAGGTGGGCGCGGCCCTCATCGAGCAGTGCGCGTACGTCGGCGTAGCTTTCCACCGTCGCGACCACGTTGAAGTAGCTGGAGGCCGGGAATCCTTCCACATAATGACGGCTGGCCGCACTCCTGTCCTGGTCGTAGACAGCGAGGTTGAGCGTCTTGATGTCCATGGTGATGGCGTAGCCGAACAGGATCAGCAGGATCAGCGGCATCAGGAAGGCCATCGCCAGCGAACGCGGGTCGCGGACGATGTGGATGAACTCTTTTTTCACCAGCGCCCACAGCCGGATCCACGAGAAGCTGCGCAGCTTCATGTCTGCGCGCCCTCGCTGCTTCGGCGATCCTCGAGTTCGATCAGGGAGACGAACACGTCCTCCATCGAGGGGGTAACCTGCTTGATGGACTGCACGGCGAAGCCTTGCTGCGCGAGGAAGCTGTTCAGCGCTACGGTGGCCGTGGCCGCATCGCTGACCACTGCGTGCAGGGCATCGCCGAACAGCGCGACCTCCTGTGCCAGCTTCGAGGCTTCCAGTTGTTCCAGCGCCTCGAAGGAGCGTTCGACGTGGATTTCCAGAATGTCCTCGGGTATCAGGGTCTTGAGCTCGGCGGGTTTGCCCTTGGCGATCATCTTGCCGTGGTAGATCAGCGCCAGCTCATCGCAGTATTCAGCCTCCTCCATGTAATGGGTGGTGACGAAAACGGTGGTGCCGCGGTGCGACATCTGCGCGATCAGGTCCCAGAACTGACGCCGCGAGAGCGGGTCCACGCCCGAGGTCGGCTCGTCGAGAAACAGGATCTGCGGCTCGTGCAGCACCGCGCAGCCCAGCGCCAGCCTTTGCTTCCAGCCACCGGCCAGCGAACCGGTAAGATTGTTGCGCTTGTCCGTGAGCCCCGCCATCTCCAGCACCCAGTCCTTGCGCGCCTGACGCTTGGCCTTGGGCACGTTGTAGATGCCGGTGTAGAAATCGATGTTCTCCTCCACCTTGAGGTCGTCGTAGAGGGAGAATTTCTGCGACATGTAGCCGATGTGCCGCTTGATGGTCTCGGACTCGGTCATGACATCGAAGCCCGCCACCCTGCCCTCACCGGAGCTGGGTAAAAGCAGGCCGCACAACATGCGGATGGTGGTGGATTTGCCCGCGCCGTTGGGGCCGAGAAAGCCGAATACCTGACCTTTTTCCACAGAGAGCGAGATACGGTCGACGGCGACGAAATCGCCGAACACCCGGGTCAGGTCGCGTACTTCTACAGCGGAGCCCGCGCTCATGCCGCCGTCTCCACTTTGTTTCGCGTAAGCTGGTAAATGAACACGTCCTCCAGCGACGGGGTGATCGTGTTTTCGCCCAGTACTGAAATATTGGCCTCGCGCAACACGGTGCGGGCCTGCTCCGCCTCCCCCTCGTCTGCGGCGTAGAGGTGCAACTTGCCGCCGAACAGGCTGACGCGATTGGAACCCAGCCGAGTGGCGAGCGCCTCCCGTGCGACGCGTGGTTGCGCGGTTTCCAGTTCCAGCAGCAGGCCGGGGATGCCTTCCTTGAGCTTCTGCGGCGTGTCGCACTGGACCAGGCGCCCCTGGTGCATCAGGCCGACGCGGGTGCAACGCTCCGCTTCGTCGAGGTAGGCGGTGGAAACGAAGATCGTCACCCCTTCCTTCAGCATGGCGTAGAGGATGCGCCAGAAATCGCGCCGCGACACCGGATCGACGCCGTTGGTGGGCTCGTCGAGAAACAGGATTTCCGGCTTGTGGATCAGCGCGCAGGCCAGTCCGAGCTTCTGCTTCATGCCGCCGGAGAGATTGCGCGCCTGGCGCTTGCGGAACGGCGTCAGGTTGGAGAAGCCGAGCAGGCGCTCTTCCAGCGGCTCGCGCACGCGCCGCGGCACTTCGTACAGGTCGGCGTAGAAGCGCAGGTTTTCCTCGACCGTGAGGTCGCCGTACAGGCCGAAACGCTGCGACATGTAGCTGATGCGCGCCTTGATGGCCTCCGCGTCGTCCCGGATGGAGAACCCTGCCACAGTGGCATGACCTTCGCTGGCGGCGAGAATGCCGGTCAGCATGCGCATGGTGGTGGTCTTGCCGGCGCCGTCAGGTCCCACCAGGCCGAAAATTTCTCCGCGCCGCACTACCAGGTCGAGCCCGCGCACCGCCCACATGTCGCCGAATGCGCGGCCCAGGCCGCTGGCCTCGATGACGATATCGCTCATGCCATGTCTCCATGCGCTGCCAGCAGGGCATCGCGGGCCGGCGGCCGTCTGATCGCGGTGACGATTTCCGGATCGTAACGGCTGCACGCGGCCTGGGCGATGATGTTCAGCGCCTGATCCGCAGCGACGCCACGACGATAACTGCGGTCGGTGGTCAATGCGTCGAAAGCGTCGGCCACGGCAATGATGCGTGACGCGAGCGGAATATCGGTTCCGCGCAAGCGGTCCGGATAACCGTTGCCGTCGAAGCGCTCGTGATGGTGGCGCACCGCCTTGGCAAGGCGGCGCAGCGGCGGAATGGCATGGAGTATGTCGGCGCCGGCGGCGGAATGTCTCTGCGCCACGCTGAATTCCTCTTCGGTGAGACGATCCGGTTTGGCGAGGATCCGGTCGGGCATCCCGATCTTGCCCAGATCGTGCAGCAGCGCCGCCTCGCAGATTGAATCCCGTTCGGCTTCCGGCCGTCCCAGCGCGCCGGCAATCAGGCGGGCATAGCGCGCCACCCTGCGTCCGTGACCACCGGTATAGGTATCCTTGAGCGAGAGGGCGCTATCGTAGGCAAGCAGGATCGATTCGTAATCCTGCCGCCTTTCCTGCATCAGGCGGATGACCATGCGCCGGTTTGAACGCAGCAGGGCCGCCAGCAGCGCCAGGGTCAGCAGCAGGTAAACGATGCCGCGCAGCAAAACGGGCGTGAATCCATAACGGTCGGCCATCCCCAGATAAAAGGCTGCCGCCTCCCCGCCCAGCACCATTGCCACGCCGGACAATGCATAGAGCTGCAATACGTGGCGGTCACGTCGCTGCAGCCGCCGCCGCATCGTCCGGTCCTGCTCGAAAAGGCCGATCGCAGGATTCACCGCGCAGCCTCGCCCGCAGCCGAGATGTACACATCGCCCGGCATGCCCGGCTTGAGCGTGCCGTCCTGGTTGTCGACGGTCACATTCACCGCGAACACCAGCTTCACCCGCTCTTCCTGAGTCTGCACGTTCTTGGGCGTGAACTCCGCCTGCGACGACACATAGCTCACCCGGCCATCGAATTCCCGATCGGGGAAGGTGTCGACCTTGATCCTGGCGGCGGCGCCCAGGCGTACTTTGCCGATCTGGTTTTCAGGGATGTAGACCCTTAGCCAGGGCCGGGAAATATCGCTGACCGTTACCACCGGGCGCCCTGCGCCCAGGGTTTCGCCCACCTCGGCGTGTTTGCGGGCAACCACGCCTTCTATCGGACTGGTCACCTGCAAATCTTCCAGGGCGACACGGGCGGCGGCGACGGCAGCCTGCGCTTCGTCGCTTTGCGCACGCGCGGCGTTGATGGTCTCGGGACGATAGCCGCTTTGCAGCAGCTTGAGCCGTTCCTGCGCCGCGCTCGCCTGCTGGGCTGCGACGACGGCCGCGGTGCGGTCCCTGTCGCGCCGCTGCTGGCTGGTGGCGCCGCCCTGGAAGAGCACCTCGGAACGCCGCGCCTCTTCGTCAAGGTTGGCCCGGTTGGCGCGCGCCTGTTCGAACTGCGCGCGCGCCTCGGCGATTTCCGGCGCGCGGTAGCCCTGCTGCAGATCCTTGAGGCGGGCCTCGGCAGCCTGTTGCGCGGCTTCCGCCTGGCGCAGCCGGGCGACGGCCTCGCGATCGTCGAGCGCCGCCAGCAGGTCGCCCGCCTTGACGCGGCTGCCTTCATCCACCGGCCGCTTGGCCAGGATGCCGGGCACCCGGAAAGCGGCGGCGACTTCGGTCGCGTCCACCGTGCCCGAGGCGAATATCGTGCTTTCGTCCGGCCGCTCCGCCCAAGGCGCGAGTTTCCACAGCACGGCGGCCGCGATACCGGCGGCGACGACCCCGCCGATGACGATCTTCCTGTTCATAGTCTTGCTCCTTGCTGGATGACGTGCGCCGCAAGGTTTTTTGCGGTGAGGCCTTGATCGGGAAGAGCAGCGGCATGCGCGTTCCCGGCGGCGATGTCGGCCTCGCAAGCCGTTATGCCGTCGTGCCAGGCGAGGTAGTGCGCAAGCGTGCGGGGGGCGATGCCGGATGAGGACGGTTGCGTACCGGTTTTCCCGCCGGCATCGGCGGGCCGGAAGCTGTCTGCCGCGAGCTCGCCGGTGGCGCGCAGCAGCTGCGCCTGGCTCACGGTGATGTCGTATCCTGCCTGCAGGCGATTCGCCGTAGCCGACCACAAAGCAGATTCGGCACCGAGCAGGTCGGTGATGGTGTTTTCGCCGCTGCGATAGCGCAGGGTCTCGATGCGCAGCGCTTCGCTGGCCTCGGTTTCTCCCTGGGCGGCCGCATCCAGCCTGGCTTGCGACTCGGCCAGCGCGCCAAACGCCTGTTCGACCTCGCTGGCGATACGATTGTGGGCATCTTCCTGCAGCAGGGCATTTTGCCGCTGCTCGATCCCCGCCTGTTCCACCCGGCGCTTGCGGATGTTGCCGTCGAACAGCGGCAGCGACAATTGCACGCCTATCTGCGAATCGTCGTAGCCGTTCCAGTCGCCGCCAGTGCTCTCCTGCGCCCTGGCCACCAGATCGACTTGCGGCAGCCGGTCGCCACGGGCGATGGCGGTTTTCTGCTGTGCCACCTTGCCCATGGCATCGAGCCTGAGGATATCCGGACGCTGCTGCAAGGCGCGGCTCATCGCCGCCTCAAACGAAGCCGGCAGAGCCGGTGCAGTTACCTCCAGCGCGGACAGAACAGGGGCCGGCCCGCGCTCGCCCAGCAGGGCGGCCAGCAGCGAAAGCGCATCTTTCTCGCCCTGCGAGACCGACACCTTGTCGTATCGCGCCTGCGACAACTGCGTCTGCAGCCGGATCAGGTCGAGCCGCGCGGCGCGCCCTTCCCGAATGCGCAGGCCAATGTCCTTTTCCTCCCGCTGCAGCACCTGGATGCGGGAGTCGATGACCTGTCCGAGCTGGCGGAAATGCAGCGCCTTGGTGTAGGTGGCAACGACATTGAACAGCAGATCCTGCCCACTGGCACGCAATCCCTGGACCGACGCCTCGCGGCTGTGCGCGGCCAGCGCTTCGCCCGCGACCAGCTTGCCGCCGCGGTAAAGCGGCAGCGTCAGTGCCAGGCCGATATTGGCAATATCCCTGTCCATCGGCGGGAAAACGCCGGCCTCACGGATCGGCGTGATCAAGGTCGGATAGGCATGGCGTGTGTACGCTGCATTCAGGTCGAGCCTGGGTAAATGCTGGCCACGGGCAATTTCCTGCTCCAGCGTCTGCCGGCTGACTTCGGCTTGCTGGCTTTTAATGGCCGGGTTGAATTGCGCGGCTCGCTCCATTGCCTCCCACAGTGGGAGCGGATCGGCGGCAAATGCCGCTTTCCAGGCGGAAAGAAGAAAGATGAACAGCAGCAATCGTGACTGGGGCTTCATAAGCGCATCCATTCTGAGTTTTGCATGAAATCCGCATTAAGTAAGTAATCAATTACTTATTATCTAGCTCAAATTGCGTTTGTCAACCATTGATTAAAGACCATGCAGTCAAGGCGATCGAAACCTGCTGCGCGCAACACACGGGGTATTCGCCGTATGCAACGCCGGGATCGCGCGACGGCCGGCCGTTGGCCCGCGCTGCGCACGGCTGCAGCCCGATTGATGCACAGCGGAGCGCAAATGAAGCCTGTTTCACGGGGTTGTTCCCTGGGTTGAGCGTGCCGGAGAACGAAGCGCTTCGAGAAAAACCGGGAAGGCGCGTGCCGCCTCCGTCGCCAGTGTGCGCGCCACCAGGGTGCGCTGGCCGCGCAGGATGGAGGTTTGCAGCACCAGTCCCTGGATCATGCCAAGATACAGCGTGGCGGCAGCATGAACGTCGAGGTCGGCGCGCGCCTGCCCCTGCGTCCGGGCGTCAGTCAGCAGCGTCGCGATTTTCGCCTCGTAATCCAGCATGGTCTCGGCCACCAGCCGCCGCAGCACGGTACTGCGGCCATGCAGATGCTCCGACGTCAGAATGCGCGGGATGACCGGATGGGCCGTGATGAACGCAATGTGTGCAAAGAACATGCGTTGTAGCGCGTCCAGCGGATCATGCCCCTGTTCGGCAGCCCGTCCCAACCCACTCACCAGGCGCTCGCGCACCCACTGCATCACTGCCAGCCAGATCGCATCCTTGCTGAGGAAATGGCGGAACACCGCGTCCTGCGTTACGCCCATCGCCTGCGCTATGCCCCGGGTGGTCACTTGATCGACCCCCTGACGGGCGGCCAGATCGAGCGTCACGTGGATGATTTTTTTCGCGCCGTTCGTCGGTGCCCTGCCGTTTGCGCGCAAGCCCTTCTGACATCTCCAGCCTCATTGGATAGTGATCAATAACTATCCTATTTAGGCGAGCCCCTGACGTCAAGCGCCTCCTTCAGGCCGATTCAGACTTCGGGATGATCGAGACAGCCCAGCATCGCCTCCGCCAGCCCGCGCATTTCGCCGACGCTGGTGACATAGGGCGGCATCACGTACACCGTGTTGCCGATCGGGCGGATGAACACGCCGCGCGTCAGCGCCATCCGGTGGAAGCGCGTGGCGAAACCGGGGCCGGCACCCGCCACGTCAAACGCCCAGATCATGCCGCACTGGCGAAAGTGGCGCACGCGTGAGTGAGCGGCCACCTCCGCCAATAAACCCGTAAATTCCAGCGACTTGTTGCGATTAGCGGCGATGACCTGATCCGTCTCGAAAATGTCCAGCACCGCCAGCGCCGCCCGGCAGGCAAGCGGATTGCCGGTGTAGGAATGCGAATGCAGGAAGCCGCGCGCGGTGGCGTCGCCATAGAACGCGGCATAGACGTCGTCGGTGGTCAGCACCGCCGACAGCGGCAGATAGCCGCCGGTGATGCCCTTGGACAGGCAGATGAAATCGGGGCGGATGGATGCCTGCTCGAAGGCGAACAGGGTGCCGGTGCGGCCGAAACCGACGGCGATCTCGTCGGCGATGAGATGCACCCGGTATTGCGTGCACAGTTCGCGCGCACGGGTCAGGTATGCCGGGTGGTACATCGCCATCCCCGCCGCGCCCTGCACCAGCGGCTCGACGATGAAGGCGGCGGTGGCGGCGGCGTGCTCGTCCAGATAGGCTTCCAGCGCAGCGGCGCAGCGCAGCGCCCAGGCCTCGGCGGTTTCTCCGGGCCCGGCCAGCCGCGCATCCGGCGTCGGCACCTGCACGCTGTGGCGCAACAACGGCGCGTAGGTGTCCTTGAACAGCGGAATATCGGTCACCGACAGCGCGCCGACGGTTTCGCCGTGGTAGCCGTTTTGCAGGCTGACGAAAGCGTTTTTCTCCGCCTGTCCTGCGTTGCGCCAGAAGTGGGCGCTCATTTTCAGTGCGATTTCGGTGGCCGAGGCGCCGTCCGAGCCGTAGAAGGCGTGGCCCAGCCCGGTCAGCCGCGCCAGCCGCTCCGACAGCTCCACCACCGGCGCGTGGGTCGCCCCGGCCAGCATCACGTGCTCGATCTTGCCGAGCTGGTCGACGATGGCGGCGTTGATGCGCGGATTGCAATGGCCGAACAGATTGACCCACCAGCTGGAAATCGCGTCGAGGTAGCGCCGCCCGTCGACGTCGACCAGCCACGCCCCTTCGCCGCGCGCGATCGCCAGCGGCGGGGCGGCCTCCAGTTGTTTCATCTGGGTGCAGGGGTGCCACACGGCGGCGCGGGTACGGCTTAATAAATCGTCCATGGGCTTGAAATTGTCACATTGCGCCCCTATTATTGGCACTCAACGGCGGCGAGTGCTAACAACAGTTCGCCGCCTGCTTATTTCTTTCGGGCAGCCGCGCTGCCCATTATCAACGTACCGCAATGGAGACTTTGCAATGAAAATCCGTCCTCTGCACGACCGCGTGATTGTCAAGCGCATGGAAGAAGAGCGCAAGACCGCTTCCGGAATCGTCATCCCCGACACCGCCACCGAAAAACCCGATCAGGGTGAAATCATCGCCGTCGGCGCCGGCAAGAAAGACGACCAGGGCAAGCTGATTCCGCTGGACGTGAAAGTCGGCGACCGCGTGCTGTTCGGCAAGTACGCCGGCCAGACCGTCAAGGTCGAAGGCGACGAGCTACTGGTCATGCGCGAAGAAGACATCATGGGTGTAGTCGAGGCTTAAACCCTTTAAAACCAATTAACCACAGAGACGCAGAGGCACGGAGAAAATCACAAACGACATCCTGAATGGGGTTTCTCTGTGTCTCCGTGCCTCTGTGGTGAATGCATTTATTTAGGAGTAAAACATGGCTGCAAAAGACGTACGTTTTGGCGATTCCGCGCGTCACCGCATGGTGGCAGGCGTCAACATCCTGGCTGACGCCGTCAAGGTGACCCTCGGCCCGAAAGGCCGCAACGTGGTGCTCGACCGTTCCTACGGCGCCCCCACCGTGACCAAGGACGGCGTGTCGGTCGCCAAGGAAATCGAGCTGAAGGACAAGCTCGAGAACATGGGCGCGCAGATGGTCAAGGAAGTCGCTTCCAAGACCTCCGACATCGCCGGTGACGGCACCACCACCGCCACCGTGCTGGCGCAATCCATCGTCAACGAAGGCATGAAGTTCGTCGCCGCCGGGATGAACCCGATGGATCTGAAGCGCGGCATCGACAAGGCCGTGATCGCCATCGTCGGTGAACTGAAGAAGATTTCCGTGCCCTGTACCAGCAGCAAGGAAATCGCCCAGGTCGGCTCCATTTCCGCCAACTCCGACGCCTCGATCGGCGACATCATCGCCGGAGCGATGGACAAGGTCGGCAAGGAAGGCGTGATCACGGTCGAAGACAGCTCGGGCCTGGAGAATGAACTCGAAGTGGTCGAGGGCATGCAGTTCGACCGCGGCTACCTGTCGCCCTACTTCATCAACAATCCCGACAAGCAGATGGCGATCATGGAAGATCCGTTCATCCTGCTGTACGACAAGAAGATCTCCAACATTCGCGACCTGCTGCCGATCCTGGAACAGGTTGCCAAGGCCGGCAAGCAGCTGATGATCGTCGCCGAAGACGTCGACGGCGAAGCGCTCGCCACCCTGGTGGTGAACAACATCCGCGGCATCCTCAAGACCTGCGCCGTCAAGGCTCCGGGCTTCGGCGACCGCCGCAAGGCGATGCTGGAAGACCTGGCTATCCTGACCGGCGGCACCGTGATCGCCGAAGAAGTCGGCCTGTCGCTGGAAAAAGCGGCCCTGGAGGATCTGGGCCGTGCCAAGCGCATCGAGATCGGCAAGGAAAACACCACCCTCATCGACGGCGCCGGCAATGCCGATGCGATCAAGAACCGCATCGCCCAGATCAACAAGCAGATCGATGAAGTCAGCAGCGATTACGACAAGGAGAAGCTGCAGGAGCGCAAGGCCAAACTGGCCGGCGGCGTGGCCGTGATCAAGGTCGGTGCGGCGACCGAAGTCGAAATGAAAGAGAAGAAGGCCCGCGTCGAAGACGCGCTGCACGCCACCCGTGCCGCCGTTGAAGAAGGCATCGTCCCCGGCGGCGGCGTTGCGCTGCTGCGCGCCAAGGCTGTGGCCGCTGCGATCAAGGGCGACAACCATGACCAGGACGCCGGCGTGAAGATCGTGCTGCGCGCCATCGAAGAGCCGCTGCGCCAGATCGTCAAGAACTGCGGCGAGGAGTCCTCGGTCGTCGTCAACAAGGTGCTGGAAGGCAAAGGCAATTACGGCTACAACGCCCAGACCGGCGAGTACGGCGACATGGTGGCGATGGGCGTGCTCGACCCCACCAAGGTCACCCGCACCGCGCTGCAGAACGCCGCGTCGATCGCCGGCCTGATGCTGACCACCGACTGCATGGTGTCCGACCTGCCGGACGACAAGGGATCCCAGATCGGCGGCGCCGACATGGGCAGCCTGGGCGGCGGCATGGGCGGCATGGGCGGCATGATGTAAGACGCCTGTCGTTCAGGCTAATCAAGGCCCCGCTTCGGCGGGGCTTTTTTTGCGACTCGCCGCGCGCCCCACAGGCTGCCCGCTGCGCCGGCTTCCGTTATCATCGCCCCTGTAATCCGAGGAGTCCTGTCATGCAACGTGCCGCCCGCGAGAAATGTCGCGCCCTGCAGCAGCGCAAGCGCTGGCTTGTGCTGGCGCGCGCGCGGGGGATTCCGGCCGATGCGCGGCCCGCCAATTTTTTCCGCAAGCACCAGCGCATCGGCGGCTGCGGCAAAGCCCGCTGCTGGCTTTGCCACGGCGGCAAGCTCGCCCAGCACCCCACGCCGCAAACCCGCCGTGGGGCCGCGCGCTTCGCCGAGGCCATGCGCACGTTCGGCACGCTGCCCGCATGAACGCACTGCAGTGGGTCGACCTCGGCGAACGCTTCGACGCCAACCTGCTGGAGCAGGCCTATCGCGAGGTGTACCTGCCGGCCTTCCCGGTGCGCGACGAGCAGGAGAGCCCCGCGATCTGGACGCCCCGCCTGCTCGACCCCGATCCCCATCCGCGCCTCAGCTTCCTGGTCATGGGCACGCAGCTCGATCAGCCTGCCGCTCGCCGCGTGCTGGGGCTGCTGGTGGCGGAATACTATGCCGCCAGTCGCTGCCTGCTGGTGAGCTACCTCGCCGTGGCCGAAACCGCACGCCGGCAGGGCCTGGCGCGCCGGCTGTTCGATCTGCTGGCGACGCGCATCCGTTCCGGCCACGCCAGCGCCCACCGGCCGGTAGCGGCAGTGCTGGCCGAAATCCACGATCCGGCGCAGACCCTTCCCGGCGAGGATGTGCTCGACCCGGCGACCCGGCTGGCAGTGATGGCACGACTGGGCGCACGGCGCATTCCGGTGCATTACGTGCAGCCTGCACTGAGTACCGGCCAGGCTCCGGCAGGCGGGCTCTGGCTGGTCGCCTATCCCGATCTCGTCGACGACCCGGCCGCGCTCAGCGTGGCGCAGGTGCGCGATTTCCTGATCGAGTTCTACCGCGAGCTCGGCAGCGCCCGGCCGGCCGAAGATCCCGTCTACGCCGCCACCTTCGCCAGCGTCGACGCGCTCGCCGCCGCCACCGCCTGCGGCGCCCCCCTGCTCGTACCGCTGACTGATGCCGCCGCAGCCTGATACCCTGAGCGTCGCTTCCGCGCTGCGCCTGAAGCGCGTGGCAGTGGCGTTCCAGTTCCACGCCGAATGCGGCACCCAGCCGGCCCGTCAGACCGAGTATTCGGCCGCCGCGCCGTATTGCCGGCATTTCTTCTCCTACGAGAAGGACCTGCTCTCACACGCCTTCCGCCAGCCCGCGCCGGTGCAGTCGCGCTGCGTGCCGACGGCCTCGGGCACAACCAGCCAGCCGTGCGAGCTGGTGTTCGCCAGCCGTCTGGAATACCTGAGCGAAGGGACGGCATACCGCCTCGAGCGCAGCGGCCCCGCCACCCTGCCGGCCCGGATTTCGGTGAGTCGCAGCGACTTCCCGCAATCCGGCCACAGCGTCCTGCACCTGGTGGTGCACATCGACCTCAGCGACGACCCGCATCGGACGCTGGGCGAATACGAGGTGCTCAGCCTCAGCAAGCTGTGGTGCCCGGCCGACGACAGCGAGTTGTTCATCGCCGGCGCGGCGCAGTTCCGGCTCGACCGGACGCTCGATCTGGCGGCGCTGGCGCAACGCCTGTTTCCCGACAATCTCCGGGACGCGGCAGCCGCCCGCCGCGCCCTGGCAGGCGGCTGCGTACAGATCGTGTTCGATGACGACGACGACAACGTGAGCGCGCAGCACCCCGTCGCGGCACACGCGCTTTTCGGCGCGCTGAACGCGCTGCAGCACGATGCGCCCGTAGCGGGGCATGTCGCCGCCGTGCCGGACGCCGTGCTGAAAGCCGTCGGCGGACTCGTTCAGAACATCGTCGACCTGCACAACGTCGACGTCAGCGAGCTCGGCGACATGCTCGAAGGCGTGAGCACCGCCCCGGGCGCGATTACCGCCGTGCACCGCGGCATGCTGCTGTCGATCAACATCGACGACCGCCTGTTCGGCCAGACCGGCGACAGCATCGGCATCAGTCCTTACCTGCTGTTGCCACAGGCGGCCCTGCTACACAACGAACGGCTGCTGTTCAGTGCGCGCCGGATGCTGCGCGCGGTCGATGCACAGCTGCAGCCGATCGATACGCTGCGCCTGCGCGACCGCCTGATCGCGGATAACCGGGCGCACCGGACGCGCGCTCACGCTGCGCTACAGCCGATGCGCGAAAAACTGGTGCAGCAAGTGCTGACCAGCGCGCTCGACGACCTGCCCGGCGGGCCGGACCGCCTGATCCGCTTCACCGTGCGCCGCCTATGGAACGCCTACCGGAGCCAGTCTTCCCCCGACGCCTGCACGCACCGCTGCGTCGAATTCGCGACTGAGGCCGACCTGGCCATCCGGCACGGCCTGATCGACTGCGCGCGCACGCAGCTCACCGAGCTGCTCGACCGCGACTATCTCGGCAATGTGTTCCAGTACCGCTCGGAGCGCTGGATCTTCGATGCCGGCAGCGAGGACCGCGGGCTCAACAGCCTGCAGGACATGCTGCGTCGCCGCCTGGCCGAACTCGACGCGCTGATCGGCCAGGAGCAGGCGCGCCGCAGCGAATGGTTCAACACCAATCTGACGGTGATCGCGCTGGTGTTCACGCTGCTGCAGATCGTGCCGCTGAATGGCCTGGGTGAATGGCTGGGCCTGACGGCCGTCGCCGCAAGCGGTTGGGCCGGCGTGCTGCTCGACGCCAGCCTTGGCCTGCTGTTCCTGTTGGTGCTGCTGGGACGCCGCGTCGACCCGCTGATCTACATGCGTGCGCTTGCGCACGCCGGACGCAGTCTTGCCGAAAAAGAATTGAAGGCGCTTGCATGACGACCACCCTGCCGCTCGCCAACAGCCTGCACCGCGCCACGCTCGACGCCATCCGGCGGCAGGCCCCGTTCGCCGCGATGGCCGAGGGCGCCGTGCTGTGGCTGGTGCAACGGCTGTCGGTGGCGTACTACGCGCAGGGCGAGGGGCTGCTGGAGCCGGCCGAGCAGCCGCCCGACACACTCTGCATCGTCAAGCAGGGCACGGTCGACGGCGTCACCGCAGACGGCCATTCGGTGTTTCAGCTCACCGCCGGCGAAATGTTCCCGCTCGGCGCGCTGCTTGCCGGGCGCGGCGCGGCCAACCGCTACGTGGCGAAGACCGATACCTTCTGCTACCTGCTGCCTGCCGCAGACTTCCATGCGCTGCTGGCAAAAAGTCCCGAATTCCACGATTTCTGCACCCGCCGTATCGCCAGCCTGCTGGAGGAATCGCAGCGCGCGGTGCAATCGGAATACGCGCTGGCGCTCGACGACGAGCACCGTTTCGCGCGCCCACTCGCCAGCCTGATCCGGCGCGCGCCTTTCAGTGTCGCACCCGACACCCCGCTCGCCGATGCGCTCGCCGGCATGGAGCAGGCGCGCATCGGCTCGGTGGTGGTGGCCGACGCCGCCGGCGCGCCGGTTGGCATCCTCACCCTGAAGGACGTGCTGGCACGCGTGACGCTTGCCGGGGTGCCGCTCGTCACGCCGATTTCGGCGGTGATGACGCCCGATCCCGCGACCCTGCCCGACGACGCGCCAGTGGCCGGTGCCCTGGTGCTGATGGCGCGGCAGGGTATTCATCACCTGCCGCTGGTGAAGGACGGCGTGCTTGCCGGCGTCATCTCGGAGAAAGACATCTTCGCCCTGCGCCGGCTGTCGGTGGAAGGCATCACTTCGGCACTGTCGCGCGCCGACGACCCCGCTCGCCTGCCCGCGCTCGCGCAGGATATCGGCGACCTTGCCCACAGCCTGCTGGCACAGGGAATGGATGCGGAAAACCTCACCGCGATCATTTCCAGCCTCAACGACCGCGTCACCGAGCGCATCGTCGCGCTGGAGAGCGAGCCCGACCGCAAGCTCGCCGGGCTGCGCTGGTGCTGGCTGGCGCTCGGCTCGGAAGGACGCATGGAACAGACGCTCGCCACCGACCAGGACAACGCGCTGATCTTCGACACCGCCGATGACGCCCAGCACGCGGCGCTGCTCGCGTTCGCCCAGCGCGTCAACGCACGGCTGGACGCCTGCGGATTTCCGCTCTGCAAGGGCGGCATCATGGCGGGTAATCCGCAATGGTGCCTGTCGACGGAGGGCTGGCGGCGCCAGTTCGCGCAATGGATCGACCACGGCAGCCCGGAAGCACTGCTGCACGCCAGCATCTTCTTTGACTTCCGGCCGCTGGCCGGCGACGCCGCGCTGGCGCTCGACCTGCGCGCCTGGCTCAACCGCGCCGCCCGCAACAACCCGCGCTTTCTCCACCAGATGGCTGGCAACGCGCTGCGCAACCGGCCGCCGCTGGGGGTGGTGCGCGACTTCGTGCTGTCGGAGGACGACGCGCATCCCAACACGATCGACCTCAAACTCAACGGTGCAACGCCCTTCGTCGACGCGGCACGCATTTTCGCGCTCGCCGCCGGCAGCCCGCAGACCAATACCGCCAAGCGCCTGCGCGAAGCGGCGCACGCGCTGAAGATTCCCGACGCCGAACTGGCCGACTGGAACCGCGCGTTCCATTTTCTGCAGCTCCTGCGGCTGCGCCACCAGCATGGGCGGCAGCGCGCCGGCCTGCCGCCCGACAACCATCTCGACCCCGACACGCTGAACCCGCTCGACCGCCGCATCCTGAAGGAAGCGCTGCGCCAGGCGCGCAAGGTGCAGGCGCGGCTGGCGATGGATTACGGCTTGTGATCTGGCCGTTCGGCAAGCGCCGTCTGCCGGCGCTGGATGCCTCCGGCGGCGCGCGGCGCGCGGCGCTGGCACGGCAGAAAATCGACCTCAGGCTGCCGCTTGCCGAGCTGCGCTGGTGTGTGGTGGACGTCGAGACCGGCGGGCTGGATACGGTGCGCGATCCGCTGCTCTCGATCGGCGCAGTCGCCGTCGAGCAGGGCCGCATCGTGTTTGCGCACAGCCTGGAAATCGGACTCCGGCAAGCCCGGGCAACCCACGCCGCCAATATCCTGATTCACGGCATCAGCGATAGCGAGCAACGCGCGGGGCAGGCGCCGCACGAGGCACTGCTCGCCTGGCTGGAGTTCGCGCAGGACTCGCCGCGCGTGGCGTTTCACGCGGCATTCGACCAGACCGTATTGCAGCGCGAGGCACGCGCACAACTCGGCTTGTCTCCCCGAATGCCGTGGTTCGATGCCGCTGTGATTGCGCCGCTGCTGTTCCCCGCCGCCGCGCCGCACTGCCGTCAACTCGACGACTGGCTGGCGCACTTCGGCATCGCCGCGTACGCACGCCATGGCGCGCTGGCCGATGCCTACGCCACCGCCGAGCTGTGGCTGGTGCTGATTGCCGCAGCACAACGGGAAAACATCACCACCGCCCATCAGCTGCTGCGGCTCACACAGGCCCGGCGCTGGCTATCAGAAAATCTGAATTAACTAATCTGTTTGTCGGCCGGGCCATCACTCCTTAAACTCCGCGCACGCGCAACACAACATATAAAGCGCGTCCCCCCACCCCTCACGGAGGAATTGCCATGCAGTTGTCGGAGAGACATCAGGAGTACTGGCGCAAAAATCTGCGGCTCACCGCGGTTTTGCTCGCCATCTGGTTCGTGGTGACGTTCATCGTCATTTACTTCGCCCGCGAACTCAATGAAATCGTTATTTTTGGGTTTCCCTTCGCCTTTTATATGGGCGCACAGGGCTCACTCATCATCTACGTCCTCATCATCTGGTTTTATGCCCACCGCATGAACCAGTTGGACAAAGAATTCGGCGTACACGAGGGAGATGAAGAATGAGCACCCAAAGCCAGTTTTTCTCGCAGCTTAAAAAGTATTACACCTTCTACACCGGCGGTTTCATTTCCTTCGTCATCGTGCTCGCGATCCTGGAGCAGATGGGCCTGCCCCCCAACTGGATCGGCTACATCTTCCTTGCTGCCACGATCATGCTGTACGCCGGCATCGGCATCATGTCGAAGACCGCCGACGTGTCGGAATACTACGTCGCCGGACGGCGCGTTCCGGCGCTGTTCAACGGCATGGCCACCGGCGCCGACTGGATGTCGGCGGCATCCTTCATCGGGATGGCCGGCACCCTGTATCTGACCGGCTATGACGGCCTCGCCTTCATCATGGGCTGGACCGGCGGCTACGTGCTGGTGGCGCTGTTCCTCGCGCCCTACCTCAGGAAGTTCGGCCAGTTCACCATCCCCGATTTCCTCGGCTCGCGCTACGGCGGCAACCTGCCGCGCACCATCGGCGTCGTCGCAGCGATCATCTGCTCGTTCGTCTACGTGGTCGCGCAGATCTACGGCGTCGGCATCATCACCGCCCGCCTCACCGGGATGGAATTCCAGATCGGCGTATTCGTCGGTCTGGCCGGCATTCTGGTGTGCTCCTTCCTCGGCGGCATGCGCGCGGTGACCTGGACCCAGGTGGCGCAGTACATCATCCTCATCATCGCCTACATGATTCCGGTGGTGTGGCTGTCGGTGAGCCATACCGGCAACCCGATTCCGCAGATCGCCTACGGCCAGGTGCTGCAGGAAGTCACGGCCAAGGAAAAAGAGCTGAACGACCCGACCACCACCCTGGGGGCCGCAGAAGCCTCGGTGCGTGCGATCTACAAGGAAAAGCAGCTCGCCGCCGAAGACAGGATCAAGGCGCTGGAAGCCGCCGTCGCCGCCGGCAGTGCCGACGCCGTCGTCGGCGAGGCGCGCGCCGCACTGGATGCCGAGCTGGTTGTCCTGAAAGCCACGGCCGAACCCGACGCCCAGAAGATCGAGGCGAAGGAAAAGGAAATCGCCGAGTTGACCGGTCCCGACGTCCTGATGGCCAAGCTGAAAAAAGCCGCCGACGGCGCCAAGAAATCGGCCGGCCCGGTGGCGCCTCACGCCACGCCATTCTCCGGCAAGGGCGCCGAGAAGAAGCTCCTGGCGACCAACCCCAACGCGACTGCAGCCGAGATCGCCGCCGCGAAGGCCGAGGACGAGGAAGCATCCAACGTGAAGCGCCGCAACTTCATCGCGCTGGTGCTGTGCCTGATGGTCGGCACCGCGTCGCTGCCGCATATCCTGATGCGCTACTACACCACCCCCTCGGTGCGTGAGGCGCGCAAGTCGGTGTTCTGGTCGCTGTTCTTCATCTTCCTGCTGTACTTCACCGCGCCGGCACTGGCGGTACTGGTCAAGTACGATGTGTACCATGTGCTGGTCGGTTCGTCGTTCGCGTCGCTGCCGGCCTGGGTCGCCAACTGGGCGGCGGTGGACCCGACGCTGATGAAGATCGCCGACCTCAACAAGGACGGCCTGGTGCAGCTTGCCGAGATCACCATCGGCGGCGACCTCGTCGTGCTGGCCACGCCGGAAATCGCCGGCCTGCCCTACGTCATCTCGGGCATGGTGGCGGCGGGCGGCCTGGCTGCGGCCCTCTCCACCGCCGACGCGCTGTCGCACGACGTCTACTATAAGATGATCGACCCGAAGGCTTCCACCGTCCGCCGTCTGGCCATTTCCAAGGGCCTGCTGCTGGTGGTTGCCCTGCTGGCCGCCTACACCGCCTCGCTGAAACCGGGCGACATCCTGTTCCTGGTCGGTGCCGCGTTCTCGCTAGCCGCCTCGGCGTTCTTCCCGGCGCTGGTGCTCGGCGTGTTCTGGAAGCGCGCCAATTACCTGGGGGCGGTTGTCGGCATGCTGGCCGGACTGGCCGTGTGCATGTTCTACATGTACACCACCTACGATTTCTTCGGCGGCGTTGCAGCCAACGAATGGTTCGCCATCAAGCCCATCGCCGCCGGCGTGTTCGGCATGCCGGCCGGCTTTCTCGGGGTCATCATCGGCTCGCTGATTTCGCGTGCGCCCAGCACCGAAATCCAGCAACTGGTCGACCACGTACGCTATCCGAACCTGGAAGGCGACATCAAGGCCCAGACGGCCTGATCACCCTCCGTTGCACGCCCTCAAGGCGTGCAACCAAAAAGCCGGCTTCGCAGCCGGCTTTTTTTCGTCCCTGTTTTTCAATCCGCCGACAGGGCGCAGTCGCTGCGGCCGGTATCGCGGATCAGTCGTTGCGCAGTCTGCGGGTCGTGCGTCAGCGTATGCTTGATCACTGCCGCCACCTTGTCCGGCTGGTTGCAATGCTGCCACGCCATGCCCAGCGCGTACCAGGCGAGCCCGTTCATCGGCTGCAGCCGTCCGGCCTCGGTCAGCGCCGCGGCGGCGTCGGCATGGCGGCCGTGCCGTGCGTGCAGCATGCCCAACCCGTACCAGGCGCGATCATTGTCCGGGTTCAATCCGGTCGCCTGCCGAAAAGCGGCGATGGCCGCATCGTCCATGCCGCCTTTGTCGCGCACGTAACCGAGGTTGAACCAGGCGTGGGCATCGTGCGGCTCGATCTCGAGTGCGCGCACCAACCAGGCTTCCGCCACAGTCCAGCGTTCCTGCTGGGCCTCCAGCCAGCCCAGCGTGCGCAGCGTGCCGGCATGCGCCGGATCGGCGCGATGGCTGTCAAGGTACGCGGAGATGGCGCGCTCGCGCTGCCCCAGCGCGTTGAAGAACATGCCGCGCAGTCCGTGCCGCATACGGTCGAAATTCATCATGGGTCGAATGCAAAGTAAAGTCAGCACGCATTGTCACGGCCAGGCGGCAGCCTGACAAGCTGCGTTAAAATCGCCGCTTCGCCCCAGGAACACTCGCCATGCCGTTCGACATTCTGCTGGTTTCGATTCTGCGCACCCTCGTCGAAGTCGCCGGCTTCGCCCTGCTCGGGCAAGGTGCGCTGGCCGTGCTGGCCGGCAAATACCGCGAACAGAACGCCTTCTATCGCGTGTTGCGCGTCGTCACCGCGCCGGTGGTACGCGGTGTGCGCTTCATCACTCCGCGCTTCGTTCTCGACGCCCACATTCCCATGCTCGCCTTCTTCCTGCTGTTCTGGCTGTGGATCGTGCTGGCCGTCGTCAAACGTCACCTGTGCAGCCTGCATGGGGTGGCCTGCTGAAAAGCCTGAATCGGCGGCTTTTCCTTGACGAGAAGGGGGCAAACCGGTTAAATTGCGGCCTCTTTTGGCCAGGTAGCTCAGTTGGTAGAGCAGCGGATTGAAAATCCGCGTGTCGACGGTTCGATTCCGCCCCTGGCCACCAATTCCAAAAGCCCGAACCCGTTTCGGGCTTTTTCACGTCTGCCCGCAGCGCCAGTTCTGGCGGGACTTCGCGGATTTGCCTCGCGAGCGGCACTCTTCCCATCCCCGCGCTTTTGGCCCTCCACTGCCTCTCTGTTCTCTGCTTTTCTCTGGTGGTCTCGCGAGCGTGCGCGAGGCCACTTCCTGTATTGATGCGGATTTTGAGGAGGTCGGTTGTGGTTGGCAACTGCTGGGGCGGAAGCGACTGATCAAGAACCTTGAAAATTTCTCCTTGCATCGAGCGTCAACTTTCTGGTCTGACCTACCTCACCCTGCCGACTGCAATCCCTCAAGGATCAAGTCTAGGTATTCGGCCAGATAACGCTCTGTCGGTACGACCGACCCGCCACAGCTGAACGAGTGCTCCCAGATCACGCGCATCAGAAGCGGTGCCAGGATGATGTGGGCCGCAATCTCGGGATTGACCGAACGAAACTCCCGGCGCGCCATACCGCGCATTACGACCTTGCGTAGCAGATCGATACCCGGCACGATCACGCAATCGTGATAGGTATGGGCAATATCGGGAAAATTGCCCGCCTCAGAGAGCGCCAGTTTCAGCACGGCTCCGGCCTGGTCCGATCCGAACATCCGCGAGAAATCCAGAACGAGCTCCCCGAGTAAGTTTGACGAGTTGCCCGCGTCATTTGCAAGCCGCACCTCCCACCCAGACAGCGCCGTCATCAGGCCTTCACGCACGACCGCGTTGAACAGCGCCTCCTTGCTGTCAAAGTAGAGGTAGATGGTGCCCTTCGAGACCCCGGCGCGGAGTGCTACATCATCGAGTCTCGTCGCTGCGTATCCCTTTTCGTCAAAGAGGTGCAAAGCGGCGGCGATGATCTCAGCCGGACGAGCTTCCTTACGTCGGCAGTGCGCGGGTTTTTCCAAGGAATGATCTGGCATGGTCGGTATCAGACCCATAAGCAGGGATGAATAAAGAAAGCATCCAGCAAGACAACCGTATAGACTATCCAGTATGGTAGACTAGGTAGTCTAGTAAATCCTAAGTCCGTGTGCCATTTACCAAGACATGAGAAAACCCATGGTTCGTCCGGCAGCCGAAATTGCGCACTCCGACAGCCGTCAACGCCTGATTGACGCTGCGCTTGAGGCCTTTGGGAAAGAAGGTTATCGCGCCAGCATCGACCACATTGCGCAGGCGGCCGGCGTGTGCAGACAGACCGTGTATAACAATTTCGCCAGCAAGGAAGACTTGTTCAGCGAGGTTGCCCGGCGGGCCGCCGAGGAGATCCAGACCTCGCTGGAGGGCGATGGCGGCGATGTGCGCGAGCGTCTGCTCGGTTTCGCCACGCTCTTTCAACAGCGGGTGCTGAGCCGGGAAGGTTTGGCCTTGTTCCGTACGCTGAGCGCGGAGGCTCCCCGTTTTCCGGCGCTGGGCCAGGTGTTTTACGACAAGGGGCCCAAAGGAACCCTCGATGGACTGGCGGCGTTTCTCGCCCGCGCGATGGAGGAGGGGCGACTGCGACGGGATGCCCCGCAGTTTGCCGCCGAGCTGCTGATGGGCATGCTGGTCGGTTTCGAAAAAACCCGCCGCCTGTTTTGCGCCGAGGCAGCCCGGGCGCCGGTCGAATCCGGTCGCGCCGAACGCATCGTCGATTGTTTTCTTCGCATCTATTCGCTTTGAGGACCGTTTCCATGAATCTGCTCAAGCTCGCCGCCGTCAGCATGTCCCTGATCTCTCTTGCCGCTTGCGGACCCGGCGGAAAATCACCGGGCGGCGGGCCTGGCGGGGGCATGCCGCAGGTCTCAGTGGTGACTCTCCAGTCGCAGAAGGTGACCCTCACCACCCAGTTGCCAGGGCGTACCTCCGCTTATCGCGTTGCCGAGATTCGGCCCCAGGTCAGCGGGCTGATCCAGAAGCGGCTGTTTACCGAGGGTGCGCTGGTCAAGGCAGGCGATGTGCTCTACCAGATCGATCCGGCGCCTTTCCAGGCGGCGCTGGACAACGCCCGAGCCGCATTGGGACGAGCCGAGGCCAACTTGCCGTCGGTCAGGGTCAGGGCGGAAAGATTCCAGGAATTGCTGGCGGACAAGGCGGTCAGCCAGCAGGACTACGACGACGCCTCCGGCGCCTTGAAGCAGGTGGAGGCGGACGTCGCTTCTTGGCAGGCGCAGGTGGAATCGGCGCGTATCAACCTCGGCTATACCCGCATCACTGCGCCGATCTCCGGACGCATCGGTAAATCGAACGTCACCGAGGGGGCCATCGTCACCGCTTACCAGCCGATGGCGCTGGCGACGATCCAGCAGCTCGACCCGGTCTATGTCGATGTCCCGCAGTCGAGCAGCGATTTCCTGCGCCTGCGGCATCGGCTGGAGCAGGGCGGGCTCAAGCATGGCGGCAGGGAGCAAAACAAGGTCGGGATGCTGCTGGAGGACGGTCGCCCCTACCCCCGGCAGGGAGTCCTGGAATTTCGCGATGTGACGGTCGATCCCAGCACCGGGTCGATGACCTTGCGCATGGTCTTCCCCAATCCGGACGGCGTGCTGCTGCCTGGCATGTTCGTGCGTGCGAAGGTGGAGGAAGGCGCCCTCGATGAGGCGATCCTCGTCCCGCAGCAAGGGGTGCTGCGCAACCCGAAAGGCGAGCCCTATGCCTTTGTCGTCGATAACGAAGGCAAGGTCGGCATGCGGACGCTCACCCTCGAACGCGAGATCGGCGACCAGTGGCTGGTCACCACGGGACTCGCTGCCGGCGATCGGGTGATCGTCGAGGGCGTGCAGGTCTTGCAGAGGCTGCGGCCGGGTACGCCGGTGACCGTCAAGGCAGAGCCCTTCCAGGCCGGCACCACGCCGCCAGCGGGCGCGCAGCAGGCCAACGCCGCCGCCCCGAACGGCGCTGCGAAATAAGGGAGCGGCCCGATGCTATCGAAATTCTTTCTTGCCCGGCCGGTGTTCGCCTGGGTCGTCGCCATTGCGATGATGGCGGCGGGCGCCCTGGCGATCCACAACCTGCCCATCGCCCAATACCCGCCGATCGCGCCGCCGGCCATCGCAGTCGATGCCTTCTTCCCGGGAGCCTCGGCGGAAACCGTTGAAAACACGGTCACCCAGATCATCGAGCAGAAGATGACAGGGCTGGACGACATGCTTTATCTGTCAGGCACCAGTTCCTCCTCTGGGGCATCGCGCATCGAGCTCACCTTCGCCCCCGGCACGGACCCGAACGTCGCTTGGTCGAAGGTGCAGAACAAACTTCAGCTCGCCATGGCCAGCCTGCCGGCCGTCGTCCAGCAGCAGGGCGTCAAGGTCAGCAAGTCGACGCGCAACTACCTGCTGATCGTCGGTCTGATCTCGGAGGACGGCAGCATGAGCGGCGACGACCTGCGCGACTATGCCCAGTCCAACCTGGAAAAAATTCTCTCGCGCGTGCCGGGCGTGGGCGAGGTGGAGAATTTCGGCAGCCAGTACGCCATGCGCGTATGGGTGGATCCGGACAAACTCATTGGCTACCGCTTGACCGTCGAGGACGTGATCGCGGCGCTCAAAAGCTACAACGTAGAGGTCTCCGCCGGCCAGTTGGGCGGTTTGCCGGCCGTGCCGGGGCAGCGCATGAACGCCGCCATCGTCGTCCAGCACCTGCTGCAAACGCCCGAGCAGTTCGCCAACATTCCCATCCGCACCAACGCGGACGGCTCGGTGGTACGCGTCAAGGACATCGGCCGCACGGAATTGGGCACCGAGCGCTACGACATCATCGCCAATTACATGGGCAAGCCCGCCGCCGCGCTGGCGATCCGCCAGGCCGCCGGCGCCAACGCCCTGGAGACGGCGGACAACGTCAAGAAGACGCTGGCGGAGATGAGCCGCTATTTCCCGCCGGGCATGAAGGTGATCTACCCCTACGACACCACGCCCTTCACCAAGGTGGCCATCGACGAAGTGGTCAAGACGCTCATCGAGGCCGTGGTGCTGGTGTTCCTGATCATGTGGCTGTTCATGGGCAACCTGCGCGCCACCCTGATTCCGACAGTCGCCGTGCCGGTGGTGCTGCTGGGCACGTTCTTCGTACTGATGCTGTTCGGTTTTTCGATCAACATGCTGACGATGTTCGCGATGGTGCTGGCCATCGGTCTGCTGGTGGACGATGCCATCGTGGTGGTGGAAAACGTCGAGCGCATCATGAGCGAGGAAGGTCTGTCGCCCCGCGAGGCCACCGCCAAATCCATGGAGCAGATCACGCCCGCGCTGATCGGCATCGGCGTGGTGCTGGCAGCGGTGTTCCTGCCGATGGCCTTTTTCGGCGGTTCCACCGGCGTCATCTACCGGCAGTTTTCGGTGACGGTGGCCGCGGCGATGCTGTTGTCGGTTGTGGTGGCCCTGGTGCTGACACCGGTGCTGTGCGCCACCTTCCTCAAGCCCGTGCCCAAGGGGCACGAGCCGGCGGAGGCCGCCATCTGGTTCCTGCGCCCGTTCTTCGTGTGGTTCGACCATGTCTTCTTCCGCTTCCGCGACTGGTACGTGCGCGTCGTCGGCAATGTCCTGGCGCGGCGGCTGCGCTACGTGCTGGTCTACGCGCTGATTGTGGCCGGTCTGGGATTCCTGTTTGCGCGCATGCCCACCGCCTATCTGCCCGACGAAGACCAGGGCATCCTGTTTGTGCAGGCGGTGCTGCCTTCCAGCTCGACGCTGGAGCAAACCCAGGCGGTGATGAACCGGGTGCGCGATCATTTCGCGCAGAACGAGAAAGAGGCGGTGGATTCCTTCCTCGGCGTCGCGGGCGTCAGCTTCTCCGGCCAGGGGCAGAACGTCGGCATCGGCTTCGCCAAGCTCAAGGACTGGGATCTGCGCCAGCGGCCCGACCTCAAGGTCAAGGCTATCGCCGGGCGGGCGATGGGCGCCTTCTCGCAGATCAAGGGGGCGATGGTGTTCGCCTTTCCGCCGCCTTCGGTGATCGAGCTGGGCAACGCCAGCGGCTTCGACTTCCAGTTGCAAGACCGGGGTGGCCTGGGGCACCAGCAACTGATGGACGCGCGCAACATGGTGCTCGGCATGGCGGCCCAGGATCCGCGTCTGATGCAGGTGCGTCCCAACGGGATGGAAGACTCGGCCGAATACCACGTCGACATCGACTGGGACAAGGCCGGCGCGATGGGCGTGCCGGTGAGCGCCATACACAACACCATCGCGGCGGCGTTCGGGGGCGCCTACGTCAATGACTTCATCCAGGCCGGGCGGGTCAAGCGCGTCTTCCTCCAGGCCGACGCCCCCCTGCGCATGCTGCCCACGGATCTCGAAAAGCTCCAAGTGCGCAACAAGGAAGGCAAGATGGTGCCCTTCACCGCCTTCGCCTCCGGCCGCTGGGTGCAGGGTTCGCCGAAGCTGGAGCGTTTCAACGCCTTCCCGTCGATCAACATCTGGGGCAGCCCCGCCCCCGGCTACAGCACCGGCGATGCGATGCGCGCGATGGAGGAGATCGCCGCGCGCCTGCCGCAAGGGATTGGCTACGATTGGACCGGCCTTTCCTACCAGGAGCGCATGGCCAGCTCGCAGACCACCTTGCTGTACGCTTTCTCCTTCTTCGTCATCTTCCTGTGTCTGGCGGCGCTGTACGAGAGCTGGCCGATCCCGATCGCGATCCTGCTGACGCTGCCGCTGGGCATCATCGGCGGGGTGATTTCCTCCAGCCTGCGTTTCATGCCCAATGACGTGTACTTCCAGATCGGGATGCTGACCACGCTGGGTCTGACCACCAAGAACGCGATTCTGATCATCCAGTTCGCCAAGGCGCGGGTCGAGGCGGGCGCAGGCTTGATCGAAGCGACGCTCGAAGCGTCCAAGCTGCGGCTGCGCCCGATCGTCATGACCTCGCTGGCCTTCGGTTTCGGCGTGCTGCCCCTGGCGCTGGCGGGCGGAGCCGGTTCCGGGGCGCAAATGGCCATCGGCACCGCGGTGCTCGGAGGCATGGTGACCTCGACCCTGCTGGTGATCTTCTTCGCGCCGCTGTTCTACGTGATGATCTACAAGCTGTTCGCCCGGCGCGTCGGGACGGCTGCGCCCGCGGGCGCAGGCATGAGTGAAGGAACTGATCATGAATAAAACCCGCTTGCTCGCGTTTTCGGGTATCGGGCTGGTGCTGGCTGGCTGTTCGCTCGCGCCGACTTACGAGAAGCCGGAAACACCGGTACCCACTGTCTGGCCGGCTGGCTCCGCCTACCCGGTGCCCGATGCCTCGGCGCCACGCGCGGACGAAGTGAAATGGCAGGAATTCTTCACCGATGCACGCCTCGAAAAGCTCATCGAGACGGCACTGACGAACAATCGCGACCTGCGCCTTGCGGCGCTGAACGTCGAGCGGGCGCAAGCCTTGTATGGCATCCAGCGGGCGGAGATTTTCCCGAGCGTGGGTGCCCAGGGCAGGGGCGGCAAACAGCAGCGCTCGCTGGACCTGATCCAGCCCGGTCAGCCCCGCACCGTCGGCCAGTACAGCATCGATCTGGGCATCGCAGCCTGGGAGATCGACTTCTTCGGTCGCATCCGCAGCCTGTCCGATCAGGCGCTGGAGGACTACCTCGCCACCGACGAGGCGCGGCGCGCGGCGCAGATCGCCCTGGTCGCCGAAGTCGC
>DAOMWT010000010.1:0-37809 GCA_035436705.1 Thiobacillus sp.
CGGCCATCGCGCGGCGCGGCGGTTTGCTCGCGGCGCCGCCTGAATCATGGCCGCCTTCACGTTGCTCGAAACCGATTGGGCACACGATGCGCGACGCTTGAGCGCGATACGCCGCGCGGTCTTCATCGACGAGCAGGGCGTGCCCGAGGTGCTGGAATGGGACGCACACGACATGCATTCGCTGCATCTGCTGGCCATCGCCGGAGATGCTGTCCCGATCGGCTGCGCCCGTCTGCTGCCCGACGGCCATATCGGACGCATGGCGGTGCTGCCCGCCTGGCGCGGGCGCGGCGTCGGCCAGGCTTTGCTGGCCGCGGCCCTGCGGGCGGCGCAGGCACGCGGATACCGCACCGTGAGGCTCAGCGCGCAAACCCATGCGGCCGGGTTCTACGCGCGAGCCGGTTTCGTCGTTGTGGGCGAGGAATACGAAGAAGCAGGCATACAGCATGTATCCATGCAGAAAACAGGCAGCGACCGGAACCGATAATGCAGGGCCGCGGTCATTGGGTTTGAAAATGGGTGCGGTTCCGCAATCCGGGCGGGCAGGCAATGCTCCGCTGATTTGCGCAGGCTGCGGCGCATTGCCGCAGAAACATCGATTTCACACTATGAGTCAATCAGCAAGCCGGTCGCCATGCGGCCGCAACAAGGGAAAAAAGCATGACAAGACTTAGAGCCGGCATTGTCGGCGCCGGCGTCGCCGGCGCCAGCTGCGCAGGAAAGCTCGCTGCGGCGGGTTGGGATGTCGACGTCTACGACAAGGCGCGCGGCGCTGGCGGACGCTTGTCGACCCGGCGCATGGGACAGGGATGGGCATCGCTGGCAAGCCCGTTTCTTTCGGCCCGCCGTGATCCCTTCCGCAGCCAGCTGCGCGACTGGGTACGCCAGGGCTGGGTCGCTCCGGTGCGCGGCAACATCTGGCAGGGGCGTGCCGCCGTATCGTGGGCACAGGCGCAGCTGCAAAACCATTACCGGCCCACCATCGAGCCCTCGCAACTGGTGCACCATCTGCTGGGCGATGCGCGCCTGCATACCCTGAGCCCGGTTGCGGCGCTGCGGCCGCGCACGATCGTCCTGGAAAACGGCCAGACGCTTGGCGATTACGATTGCATCATTTGCAGCGTCCCCGCCCCGCAGGCCATCCCCATGCTCGATGCGCTTCCGCTGCTGCGCGAGCGCCTGGGCGAAGTGCGCTATCGTCCGATCTGGTCGTTCCTCATGCGCTGGGAAGGCGGCCCGGCGGCGGATGTCATCAAGTTCGACGACCATTTGCTGAATCTGGCGGTGCGCCAGTCATTCAATGGCCCCGGCCTGTGGGCGGTGTACAGCAGCCACGAATTCGCCGAAACCTATCTCGAAGCTTCGGTCGAGGAGGCCGGCACCCGTGCCGCCTCGGCCTTGATGGGGCTGCTCGGCTTGCCGTGCCCGGTCGACGTCGAGGCCACCCACCTGTGGCGCCACGCCTTGCCGCAAACCCCGGTCGGCGGCTACTGGCTGGGCGACCGCGAAAACCGGGTCGCCCTGATTGGCGACAGCATCGCCGGCGCGGGCATCGAACGCGCCTGGGAAAGCGGCCTGCGGCTGGCCCAGATGCTGATCCAGGCCGAGGAGGAATTGGCGATCTAAGCCGTCCGGCGGCACCTCAAGGATCGGCGATGACGTAACGGTCGCGCCCGCCTTTCTTCCCATCGTAAAGCGCCCGGTCCGCGCGCATGATGGCACTGGACAGGTCGTCTTGCTCGCACACCCGGGTCAGGCCAAGGGTGACGGTCAGCACCAGCGGGACGCCACCGGGAATCGGCACGGAGGTTGTGCGGATCGCACTCAGAAGGCGTTGCGCGGACTGCTCGGCCTCTGCGACAGACTTGCATTGCAGCAGCCAGAGAAATTCTTCCCCGCCGAAACGATACAAGGGTTCGTTGCTTCGCAGGGTCTGTTTCAGGACACCGGCCAGCTGGCGCAAAACCTGGTCGCCCACCAGATGGCCATGGGTATCGTTGACCGGCTTGAAATGATCCATGTCGATCATCGCGACATACAGCAGGTTGCGGTTGCGTCTGGCTTCCTTGCGGTACAGGGAAAAATCATTTTCGATTCCGTAGCGCAGAGGCAGTCCGGTCAATGGATCGTACCGCACGGCCTGGGTAAGAATCAGTGTCTTGAAGCGGGCCAGCAGGACGAGCAGTTCGGATTGCGATTGCTCGAATGACTCCAGGTCGGCATGGTTGCCTGGCTGGCCGGCCAGCATCCGGGTACAGATGGAACGGATCGCGTCATGCATCGCCTGATGCACCGCTTCGACGCGTTGCGCGGCTTGCGCATCGAGCGCCTCGAATTCGGCCCGGCTCGACATGAACCAGCTCCCGAAATGGCAAAGGGTGTGCGCCATCGGGTCGAGCACGTCTTCGCCCGGGGTCGTGCGCAGCACCGCGCAGCGCAGGATGCGGCGCGTCCAGTTCATGTGCGCCTCGACCGCGGTATCGAGTTCGGCGATGAAAATATCGGTTTCGGAGGGGAGGACTGGCATGGGTGCGTTGCTAGGCCTTGAGTTTCAACAGCTTATTCATGGCGTGATGGTCTTCGGCTAAACATCGCGTGCCACGCGAAATCCAAGATTGATGTCCAGTTCGTTCTCCAGACGCCGCCGCCGTGCGGCGGCGCGGCAGTCTTCGGGGCCGTCGAACCACGATCCCCCTTTGGCGACAACGGCTTGCGGCTTGCCGGGCAGGGGGCGCTCCGGCGGGCTGGCGTGATCGCGGGTCCAGGGGCTGGCCGTGTATTCCCACACGTTGCCCGGCATATCGTGCAGGCCCCAGCGGTTGGGGCGCAATTTACCGACTTCCATGGCGCCGCAGCGGACGAAACAGCGCGACAGCAGGCGCGGACGCTGGGCGCGCACGGCGTCGAAATCCTGGCGGGTGTTGTAGCGTGCCTCTGCCGGAGTGATGCGATCGCCCTGCGGGTAGGCACTTGCGGCCCCAGCGCGGTAGGCGTATTCCCATTCCTGCTCGGTAGGCAGACGGTAGCGCTGCCCGGTCTGCTGGGAGAGCCAGGCGCAATAATCGCGTGCATCGCTCTGCCGCACGTTGATGACCGGCTTGCGACCGGACAACCACAGCAGCTCCGTGCGCCTCTGCCAGCCGGTGGCGCGGGCATAGGCTTCGAATTCTTCGGTGGTGACCGGGTAAACGCCCATGGCGAAACTGCGTTCGATCAGGGCGGTGCGGCGCGGGCGTTCCTGGGCCGGCGCATTTTCCTGGGCGGCGGCACCATATTCGAATGTGCCCGCGGGAATGACGATCAGCGCGGGCGCGGACGTTCCGTCGGGCAGGCTGTCCCGGAAATGCGGATCGGGCAGTCCCAGTGCGCGCGTTGCGTGTACTTGCAAGGCGATTAATTCACCCTCGTGCATGGCGAGGGTATCGGGCAGGGTGGCAGGTGTGCGGTCAGGGGTCATGGGGACGCGAGGGCGCGAGCAGCCCCGATTATGCCAGTTCATTCTCGGTGCGAAGCCCGCGAAGAAGGCAGAACCGCGGAATGACACTAAAATGTCATCTGCCCTATCAATAATGGCCGATTGGCCGGAAACCCGGCCCGCGACGCTACCCGCCGACATGCTCTATATCGATCTATTCAAGTCCCTCGAACGCGCCCGCTGGAACATGGAAACCGACATTCCGTGGGACACATTCGATGCCAGCCAGCTCACCGACGAGCAGGCGCTGACCATCAAGATGAACGCCATCACCGAATGGGCGGCACTGCCGGCCACCGAGATGTTCCTGCGCGACTTCGTCCACGACAGCGACTTCTCCGCCTTCATGTCGATCTGGTTCTACGAGGAACAGAAGCACGCGCTGGTGCTGATGGAATACCTGCGCCGCTTCAAGCCCGAATTCGCGCCCACCGAAGAGGAACTGCACGCCATCCGCTTCCCGTTCGACCCGGCGCCGCCGATGGAAACCCTGATGCTGCATTTCTGCGGCGAAGTGCGGCTGACGCAGTGGTACAAGTGCGCCTCGGAATGGCACACCGAACCGGTGATCAAGCATATCTACGAAACCATCTCGCGCGACGAAGGCCGCCACGGCGGCGCCTACCTGCAATACATGAAGCGCGCGCTGAAACAGGGCGGTGCCGGCGTCGCCGCCGCCTTCGCCAAGATCGGTTTCCTGATGGCGTCGAGCCGGCGCGCCGACAAGGCCCTGCATCCCACCAATCTGCACGTCAACGAAACCCTGTTCCCCAACGATACCATCCAGTCGCGTCTGCCCAATCCGGACTGGCTGCAACACTGGCTCGACGAGCAGATCCGCTTCGACGGCAGCTGGGAAAACCGGGTCGTCGGCGGCATTCTGCGCAACCTGTCGAGTCTGCTGGGGCAGGCCTTCGAGAACGTGCGCGACCTCAACCGATACCGCAAGCAGTTGCTGGCAGCGGTCTGACCGCTACACTCGGACTGTCATCCAGCAGTAGGATGAAGTCGTCGGTCAGCGGCTCGGGGCGGTGGATTGCGTAGCCCTGGGCATAATCGACGCCCATGCCGAGCAGCAATTCAGCGGTGGCGGCATCCTCCACATATTCGGCGACGGTGCGCAGACCCATGACATGGCCGATATTGTTGATCGCCTCCACCATGGCGCGGTCGGTGGCATCATCGCGCATGTTGCGCACAAACGCGCCGTCGATCTTGAGGTAATCCACGTTCAACTGCCGCAGATAGCCGAACGAGGACATGCCGCTGCCGAAATCGTCCAGCGAGAAATGGCAGCCCAGCTCGCGCAGGGTCTGTATGAACTCGGCGGCCGCGCGCAGATTGGCCACCGCGGCGGTCTCGGTGATCTCGAAGCAGACATGCTGCGGCGGCACCCCGGTCTGCTCGAACTGCGCCAGGATGTACGGCAGCATGGCCTTGTCGCCGAGCGATTGGCCGGACAGATTGATGGCGCAGCTGGACTCCATGGAAACCGCCTGGCGCCGGGACAGCCTTGCCAGTACCTTGCGGATGACCCAGCGATCCAGGGCGGGCATCATGCCGTAACGCTCGGCGGCGGGAATGAAGGACATCGGCGGTACCAGTCGGCCCGCCTCGCCAACCATGCGCACCAGTATTTCCAGATGCGGCTTCTGCCCGGAGTGCGCGTCGAGAGGCATGATCCTTTGCGCATACAGCAGCAGGCGGTCTTCCTGGATGGCTTGCGAGAGTTGCTGGGACCAGTTCATTTCACCGGTGCGCTGCATGGTTTCCTTGTCGTCCGGCTCGAATATGTGCACCTGGTTGCGCCCCTTGTCCTTGGCCACATAGCAGGCGGCATCCACCGTGCTCAACAATTGCGTGGCAGTGCCGGAATCGGCGGTAATGGGCGCCACGCCGATGCTGACGCCGACATCGAAGGGCTTGTTTTCCCACATGAAGCGGAATTGGGCGACGGTGCTTCTGAGCATTTCCGCCATTTCGGCCGCCTTGTCCAGCGGGCAGTTTTCCAGCAGCAGGCCGAACTCGTCGCCGCCCAGCCGGCCCAGGCTGTCGCTGCTGCGCATTTTTTCGGCGAGCCTGGCTGTCAACTGGCGCAGCAATTCATCTCCTGCGACGTGTCCGCAGGTGTCGTTCACGATCTTGAACTGATCCAGGTCCAGGTACAGCAGCGCGTGTTCGCGGCGCAGCGTGCGGGCATCCTGCAGCAACCATTCCAGCCTGCGCTCGAACTCGGTCCGGTTGATGAGCCGGGTCAGGGCATCGTGGCTGGCTGCCCAACTCAGCTGGCGCGAAAGCTCGCGGGAACGGGTGACGTCGCGCAGCACCAGGGTCGCGCCTCTGATCCGGCCGTCGGGTGCGTGAATCGGGCTGGCCGTCAGCTCTACGGCATAGCGCCGCCCGTTCCTCGCCGTGAGCTGGCTGGAATCGCCGCACGATTCGACCCAGGCTCCGATCTGCAGGGGGTCCAAGGCAGTGTCCATAGCGTCCTCGCCATCCTCGGCGCTCAGGTGCAGAACATCCGTCAAAGCCTTGCCCTGCGCATCGCCATCCGTCCAGCCTGTCATGCGCTCGGCGACCGGGTTGAGGAAAGTCACCGCGCCGCGCTCATCGGCGCTGATCACCGCATCGCCGATGGAACGGAGGGTGATTTGAGCGCGTTACTTCTCCTGGTGGAGTTCGGTTTCGATCGCGGAGGCCCGGCGGATCACATAGAAAGCGACCAGGTAGCCCACCAGAAGGGTGAGCAGTCCGAACACCAGCATCAGGCGGAGCGCGTCCTGGAAGGCGCGCTTGGCCTTGTCTTCCGCGATCCGGGTGGCCTTTTGCTGGAATTCGAGCATCAGGGTCAGCTGCGCCATGACCTGGTTCTGCACCGGCACGACCTGGTGATAGAGCAGATGCTGCGCGGCGTCCAGCCTGCCTTCGTCCAGCAAGTTCAGGACGGCGTTCTGCGCTCTCTCTCCCTGCTTTGCCAACAGCAGGGAGTCGTCCAGATAAACCCGTTCCTGCCGGCTCAACCCGCTCGCCATGAGGCCGGTTCGGGCCTGGATGAACATGCCCGCGTGCTCGCTGAAACGCTGCCGGAGCTCGTCCCGGTCGAAGGGATCGGCGGCATGCGCCATGTGATGCAGGATCATGGCCCGCTCGCGCGCGGCATGGCGCATTTCCCAGACCAGCGCCATCTTGGCATTGTGCGTCCTGACGATCGCTTCCAGGTTTTCATTCATGACGCTCATGCGGCTCAACCCCGCCACCACGAGTGCCACCATCAGCCCCAGCATCAAGGCGAAACCAGAAAAGCTCAAATTCCTTGTCGATCGCACCTGGCCGCTTCCCCAAATTCTTTTTCCCAATAGAGTAACGGCCTGCCGCACCGAAAAAACAGGAGTGGAGTCAAGGAAATGGGATTTTCCCATTTATCCGGCGTATTTCCGGGGCCTTTCCCCGTTCAAACCCCGACTTGGCACCGCTTTTGCTGCCAGGGACAGCCTGCCGGCGCCGGATTGCTGAGCCATGCCGGCAGTTCCGATAAAATCCACCCACACGCCCATTCATATTGAAAATGGAGATGCACGCATCTCCATGCACCCACAGGATTCATCCGGATGATCGATCACTCGGCCGCCCCGCAATCTCCTGTGCCTATGGAACATTGGCACACCCTCTCTGGAGAGGCGGTCCAGCAACGGTGGCAGACAGGGCCGAACGGCCTCGGTGAAACCGAGGCCCGGCGTCGCCTTCAGCAGTACGGAGCGAACCGGCTGGCAGCGCCGAAGCGCCGAAGCGCACTGCTGCGTCTGCTGATGCAGTTCCACAATATCCTGCTCTACGTGATGCTGGGTGCCGCAGTGATCACGGCTTTTCTCGGCCACTGGATCGATACCGGCGTGCTGTTCGCCGCGGTAGTGATCAACGCGATCATCGGCTTTCTCCAGGAAGGCAAGGCCGAAGCCGCGCTGGACGCCATACGCGCCATGCTTTCGCCGCATGCCACCGTGATCCGCGACGGCAGCCGGCGTGAGATCGATGCCGCCGGGCTGGTGCCGGGCGATCTGGTCCTGCTCGCCTCCGGCGATCGCGTTCCGGCGGATTTGCGCCTGATCTCGGTAAAGGAACTGCGCGTCGAGGAGGCCGCCTTGACCGGCGAGTCGCTGCCATCCGACAAGACGGACGCGGCGGTCGCGGTCGACACGCCGCTCGGCGACCGTTGCGGCATGGCCTATTCGGGCACGCTCGCGGTCCATGGCCAGGCCAGCGGCATTGTCGTCGCCACCGGCAGTGCCACCGAACTGGGCAAGATCAACCGGATGCTCGCCGACATCCGGAACCTGACCACGCCGCTGCTGCGCCAGATCGACCGTTTCGGCCGCATCCTGGCCATGGCGATTCTCGCCATGGCCGCCGTGACCTTCCTGCTCGGTACGCTGTTGCGCGATCATTCCGCCGCAGAAATGTTCATGATGGTCGTGGCTCTGGCGGCTTCGGCCATTCCGGAGGGGCTGCCGGCGATCATGACGGTCACACTCGCCCTCGGGGTCCAGCGCATGGCGCGGCGCAATGCCATCATCCGGCGCCTGCCTGCCGTCGAGACTCTGGGTTCGGTCACGGTGATCTGTTCCGACAAGACCGGCACCCTGACGCGCAACGAAATGACCGTTCAGCGCGTGGTCTGCGCCGGCCACGTGTTCGCCGTTGGCGGCATCGGCTATGCGCCGGTCGGCGATTTCAGCATCGACGGGCACATCATCGACACCGTGCGCTATCCTGCCCTGACCCTGGCGGTACGCGCCGGCGTGCTGTGCAACGACGCCCGCCTGCGCCAGGAAGATGAATTGTGGCGGATAGAAGGCGATCCCACCGAGGGCGCCTTGCTCGTTCTCGGCGACAAGGCCGGTTTCACCCAGCATGCCGGCGATGCGGCCTATCCCCGTGTCGACTCCATCCCGTTCGAGTCCGAACACCGTTTCATGGCCACTTACCACCGCGATGCCGATGGCGAGCCGTGGATTTTCGTCAAGGGTGCACCCGAGCGCATCCTCGATATCTGCGATCGGCAGTTCAACCACGACGGCGAACACCTGATCGATGCCGATTACTGGCGCCGCATGGCCACCGACACCGCCGCCCAGGGCCTGCGCCTGCTCGCACTCGCCTGCAAGCGTGCCGTCCCTGCGGGCGAACGTCTGGCTTTCGGAGATGTCGAGGCCGGCTATACCCTGCTCGCCTTCGTCGGCATCATCGACCCGCCGCGCGAGGAGGCGATCCGTGCCGTGGGCGAGTGCTATCGCGCTGGCATCCGCATCAAGATGATCACCGGCGATCACGTCGAAACGGCGCGTGCCATCGGTGCGCAGCTTGCCATCGGCATCGGCAAGCCGGCCGTCACCGGCGCCGAGGTCGCGACGATGGACGATGCGGTGCTGCGCCGCGTGGTGACGGAGGTGGACGTCTTTGCTCG
The DNA here is from genome assembly GCA_035436705.1 of Thiobacillus sp. Classification (GTDB taxonomy): domain Bacteria; phylum Pseudomonadota; class Gammaproteobacteria; order Burkholderiales; family Thiobacillaceae; genus Thiobacillus. The sequence continues at coordinate 8,937 of DAOMWT010000010.1, forward strand.
CGCCAGCCCGGAACACAAGCTGCGCCTGGTCCAGGCCCTGCAGGACGACGGCCAGGTGGTGGCGATGACCGGGGACGGCGTGAACGACGCCCCTGCGCTCAAGCGTGCCGACGTCGGCGTGGCGATGGGAATGAAAGGCACCGAGGCGGCCAAGGAAGCCGCCGACATGGTGCTCGCCGACGACAACTTCGCCACCATCGCCATCGCCGTGCGCGAGGGGCGGGCAGTCTACGACAACCTGAAGAAATTCATCCTCTTCATGCTGCCGACCAATGGCGGCGAGGCCCTGGTGGTGATTGCCGCAATCCTGTTCGAACTCACGCTGCCGCTTACGCCCGCCCAGGTTTTATGGATCAACATGGTCACGTCGAGCACGCTCGGGCTGGCGCTCGCTTTCGAGCCCGCCGAACGCGACATCATGTCGCGCCGTCCCCGGCCGCCAGGCGAAGCCCTGTTGTCGGGCTTCTTCATCTGGCGGGTGCTGATGGTTTCCATCCTGATGATGACCGGCGCGCTCGGCCTTTTTCTGTGGGAGCTGCAGATCGGCACCAGCATCGAAACCGCGCGCACGATGGCGGTCAATGCCGTCGTGGCCGCCGAGATGTTCTACCTGATCAACAGCCGCTCCATCTTTGCCTCGGTCCTCAATCGGGCCGGGCTGACCGGAAACCACTATGTCCTGCTGGCCATCGCCGCCTGCATCCCCCTGCAGCTGGCATTCACCTATCTTCCAGCGATGCAGGTGGTGTTCGGCTCGGCCGGCCTGTCGGCACTCGAATGGCTCAAGGTCGCGGGTGCCGGGCTGCTGGTATTCAGTGTGGCGGAACTGGAAAAACTGGTCATCAGGCGCATGGGGCTCGTGACGCGCCTGACCCACGCCTGAGGTCCGGACGGTTCAGCCCGGCTTGCCGTCGACCCGCGGGCGCAGCAGCATGGGGGCGTATACCGCCACGAACACGCCGAATGCCGCCACCCACACCAGTCCGGCGGCGGCCATTCCGTGCGCATAGGCCGCCGGAAACAACAGCGGCAGCAGCACCCGGATCAGCGCCGCGAGATTGACCACCACGAAAGCCAGCGTCATCACCGGGGCAGGCTCCAGCAGGCGACCGGTGTGGCCGAGCGACACGCGTGCCATCATGCCCAGCGTCAGCACGCCGATACCGCCGGCGGTGAACGCGTGCAGCGCGCTGACCGCCGCTGCGCCCACGCCCGCCGCCGACAGCGCAAGCAGCGCGAAGCCGAGCGCGATCCAGGCATATCCCAGATGCAGGATCCACAGCAGCGGCACCGCCCAGAACTTGCGCGTGTACCAGCCTGCCAGCCGGATGGCGTGGGCCGCCGCCGCGATGGCGGCGAGCAGCGCGGTGACCGGTGAAACGGGGGCGATCAGGGCGGCGAGCAGCGCGCCAAGGGTGGCAGCCGGCAACAGCCGTTCGATGAGGTTCCAGCGGCGGGCGCGGGTGCCCAGCTTGTTGTCAGTGAAACTGGGAATCACCCGCCCTCCCATCACAACCATGATCATCACCACCGCATAAGTCGCCAGATACAGGCCAAGGCTGGCACTGGCGCGGGTCCAGCCGAGCGCTTCCAGATGCACCAGCGCGTTGGCCGCCGTCAGCGCCAGCAGCAAAACGGGGAAAGGATAGTTGTGCAGCTGCTTTGCCTTGTGGATGGGCAGCGCGAGCGCAAGCGCCAGCAGCGGCAGGAACGACAGGTCGACAACCGCGATCAGTCCCGGCGGCAGGCCGGGAATCAGGAATCCTGCCCGCCCCGCCAGCCATAGCAGGAACAGCGCAGCCAGCGGCCGGCCCGACGGCATGGCAAGGCCGGTCCAGTTCTGCGCCGCCGTGAGTAAAAATCCCGCGATTACCGCCACGGCAAAACCGAACAGCATTTCATGGCCGTGCCAGATGGAAGGGCGCCATGCGCCGAGATCAATGCCTCCCTGCAGCACTGCCAGCCAGAGTCCCATCAGCAGTACGGCATAGATGCCTGCCGCCAGGAAAAACGGCCGGAAACCGAGGGCAAATAGCGTATAGCCGGCAGCAGGCGAAGGCTTGCGCGTAGTTTCAATACGGGGCGGGGAAGGGCTCATTACGTTTGGCTGAGAAATAGAAAAGGGCCAAGGATGCCTGGCCCGGGAAGTATAAGCCGATCAGGCCCATGCCATGTCGGCATGGGCAAGCGCGAGCCGGGCTGCGGTCAGCCCGTGCTCCAGGCACGCGGGCGCCGCATGCCGGCAATTTTGCAGGCCTGCTTCACGTAGCCGTACGGGAACAGCTCGAATAGTTTCTTCTGGGCATCCTTGCCCATGCGCTCGGCCAGATGCTTGATGACGAAACGGGCATCCGCTGCAATCTGGTGTTCCTCGTAATACTCGCGCATGAAGCGGATGGCATCCCAGTGGTCGTCGTTGAGCTGGATATTTTCGTCCTCCGCCAGCGCCCGCGCCACGTCCTCATTCCAGTCGCCGGGTTCGATCAAATATCCTTCCGCATCGCGTTCGGGCAAATCGATAGCCATCTTCCGGTTCTCCTTTCTGCTTCAGTTAAAGAAGCATCCATGATACATCTTTATCGCATCAAGTTCCGCCACCGTGGAACTCGACCCCAGGCTGGCGTTCCGGTAATTCCTCCACCAGCAGCTCGCGCCGGCTGTGCGCCAGCGCGTCGACGCCGGTCTCATTCAGATACGACTTGGCATCGGTGACTGCTGCTGCCAGCAATTCGGCTGCCAGCACGCCGGGATCGCGCCCCACGGATTTGGCCAGCGCCCGCAGTTCGAAGCAGGGATCCTGTGCCAGGCGGATTTCCAGCGGTTTTCCGCCGCCGGTCTGCGGCGAAGGCGTCGGCTCGCTGTTTTGTCCGGCCTGCAGCCGGCTCATCACCTCGGCGATCCGGGAGGCGACCGAAGGCGCCGGTCCGGCCGGTCTGAGCCGGATCTTGTTGACGAAATACTTCTCGAAGTCGACCTTGGCCTGGTGCACCCAGCGTCCCTGGCGCATCCAGTTGATGTCGCGCAAGGGCACCTGCGGCTCCGACAGATAAGTCGCGCCGGTGCTGCCCATGTCGGTCAGCCACGTGGCGCGCTGCGGCACATGGCTCGTCAGCGCTTCGTCGCGGATGAGGGCGAGGAGGTTCTGCACCGCGATCTCGCTGGCCTTCTGGATCGAATACACCGAGTCCGGCGCGCCGACCGCGACGGGCGTTTTTTCCATCGGCGGCTGCGCCACGCAGGCGCCGATGGCGAAGACGTTGGGATAGTCCGGGTTACGCAGGTATTCGTCCACCACCACCAGTCCGCGTTCGCTTACCAGCCCGCGCGCATTGCGCACCCCCGGCACGCCGCCGAAGGCGGGCCAGTACACCGAATAGGCGTAGGGCAGGGCATGCGTCTGTTTTTCATTGCCGGCGGCGTCGAGCTCCACCACGTGAATCGTATCCTTGTCAACCCGCACGGTACGCGCGTTGCAGATCACGCTGATGCGGGTGTCGACCAGCGCCGCGGTCACCGCGCCGCGGCTGCCGCCTTCGCCGCCCACGCCGAGATGACCGGGCCAGGGTTCGGGCGTCACCAGGGTGATCGAAACCCGCTCGCGGATATTGCGACGCTTGAGATCGGCGTCGACCAGGAAGGCATATTCGTAGATCGGTCCCAGCACGCTCGCCCCCTCGGCCGCCCCCGCCACGATGGGGCCGGGGTGGCGGACGAATTCGCGGTAGGCCGCCAGGGCGCGCTCGGCCTGATCGATGTGGATCACCGACTGGGTGTGCTCGGCAAGGCCGGGGATGTCGTCGGACATGCCGGTCACACCGGTGGCGATCAGCAGATAGTCGTAGAACAGCACGTCGCCGTTTTCCAGGTCGACCTGGATGACGTCGGGCTGGATGCGCTTGACCCCGCTGTGGATGAACTTGATGCCACGCGCCTCGAAATAGGGCGCGATGGGGAAGGCGATGTCGGAACGCTCGCGCCAGCCCATGGCGATCCATGGATTGGACGGCACGAAATGGAAGTAGGGTTTGTCGGATACCACGGTCACTTCGTCGTGAGGGCCCAGTTGCGCTTTCAATGCATAGGCCGCAGACACGCCCGCGATGCCGGCACCCAGGATGACAACATGCGTCATTTCAGTCTCCTATATCGGTTTGGGCGCGCGTAGCGCCACGTTTGGGGGGAGTTGGCGCGAGTGCCTTCAGCCCCGCGGTCGTACAAGCTGCCAGGCACGGGCTGTGTAAGTCGTTGCGGCAAAGCCGCTCCAGACGTGCACCAGACGCGTGAACGGAAAGACGAGGAAAATCGTCATGCCGAGGAACAGGTGCGTCTTGAATACCCAGCCTGCGCCTGCCAGCATCTCGACCGCACCGCTGCGGAAGGTGACGATGTGCTGGGCCCATTCGGCCAGCCGGATCATCATGCTGCCGTCCAGATGCTGCGCCGACAGCGGGATGGTGGCGAGGCCAAGCGCAAGCTGCAGCCACAGCAGCAGCAGGATCAGGACGTCGCTGGGTTTGGAGGTGGCGCGGATGCGTGGCTCGGTCAGCCGGCGGTGCAGCAGCAGGGAAACGCCGATGAACGCCAGCACGCCTGCAATGCCACCCGAGACCATCGCCAGGATCTGCTTGGCGCCGGAGCTGATGAAAGGCTCGTAGAGGAAATGCGGCGTCAGCATGCCGACAAAGTGGCCGAAGAACAGGAACAGCACCCCGATGTGGAACAGGTTGCTGCCCAGCCGCAACTGGCCGCGCTTGAGCATCTGCGACGAATCGCTCTTCCAGGTGTACTGCTCGCGGTCGAAGCGGATCAGGCTGCCGAGCAGGAATATCGCCAGAGCGATGTAGGGATAGATCCCGAACAGGAAATATTGCGAGTAGGACATTTTCCGATCCTCCAGAAGTTAATGCGTGGGTGCGGCGGCCTGCCGGCGCGATACCGGCATCTGCATCACCGCGACCTGCGGGCCGGGATTCATCAAGGGTTCGACGCCCTCCGCCGACGGGCCGAACATCTCCATCGCCTCGTCCATGTCGCGCACCGGCGGTTCGACCAGTTCCTGCGCCTCTACCGGCGACAAGGCTTCCAGCAGCTGAAAGGCGGCGGCGTAGGGGCTGCCGTTGGCGTCGAGCTTGCGGCCGATGGCGGCGAGCACGTGCACGGCGTCGCCTAGCAGTTCGAGGGCTTCCCCGGCAGGCAGCAGCGAGAGAAATTCAAGGAACAGCGGCACGTAGTCCGGCAACTCGGAGGCGCTGGCATCGAAGTCGTATTTCCAGTATTCCTCGAGCAGGTCGATCATCGCCGAGCCGCGATCACGCGATTCGCCGTGGATGTGCTCGAACAGATGCAGCGAATGCGAAGGGTTGCGGTCGAAGGTGGCGACGTAGTTTTCCTGCAGCGCGATCAATTCCGACTCATGCAGCAGGTCGAACAGCGGCGCCAGACGGGTGGCAGCATTGCCGTTGACCCCGGCTTCGTCCACCAGCGCGGCGTGTATTTCAGGCAGGGCCGACAGCCAGTCGGATTCCGGATACATCAGCAGCATTGAAATGATTTTGAAGGTTTTCATCGTGTGGCTCCTTAACCGGTTTTCTTCTTGGCATGCAGCTGCGACAGATCGACCGGCACCGAATTTTTCCGGTTGCCAAACAGTGTGGTCTTGGGGGATACCCCGTCCGAGCAGCCGTTGCCGAAGGTGAAGCCGCAGTTCGACTTCTCCTCGAAGGTGTTGATCGTCTCCTCGCGGTGGGTGGTGGGGATGACGAAACGGTCCTCGTAGTTGGCGATCGCGAGATAACGGTACATCTCGTCGGCCTGTGCGGAGCTCAGTCCCACCTGGTCGAGCGCGGCGGTATTGGGCTTGCCTTCCACCGACTTGCCGCGCATGTAGGCGCGCATCGCCAGCAGGCGGTCGAGCGCAGTGATTACCGGCTTTTCCTTGCCGCCGGTGAGCAGATTGGCCAGATAAGTGATCGGGATACGCAGCGACTTGGTATCCGGGATGATGCCGTTCATGCCCATCTTGCCGGACTCGGCGGCGGCCTGGATCGGCGAGAGCGGCGGCACGTACCACACCATCGGCAGGGTGCGGTATTCCGGGTGCAGCGGGAAGGCGATCTTCCAGTCGATCGCCATCTTGTACACGGGGGATTTCACCGCGGCGTCGAGCCAGGCTTCCGGGATGCCTTCGGCGCGCGCGGCGGCGATCACCGCGGGGTCGGACGGGTCGAGGAAGATCTTCAGCTGCGCCTCGTAGAGTTCCTTCTCGTCGGTGACGCTGGCGGCCTCCTCGATGCGGTCGGCGTCGTACAGGATCACGCCGAGGTAGCGGATGCGGCCGACGCAGGATTCCGAGCACACGGTCGGCTGGCCGGCCTCGATGCGCGGGTAGCAGAAGATGCATTTCTCGGCCTTGCCCGATTTCCAGTTGTAATAGATCTTCTTGTACGGGCAGCCGGAGATGCACATGCGCCAGCCGCGGCACTTGTCCTGATCGACCAGCACGATGCCGTCCTCCTCGCGCTTGTAGATCGAGCCCGATGGGCAGGAGGCGACGCAGGTCGGATTGAGGCAGTGCTCGCACAGCCGCGGCAGATACATCAGGAAAGTGTTTTCGAAGGTGGCGTGCATTTCCTTCTGCACGTTGTCGAAGTTCTTGTCGCGTCCGCGCGAGGAAAACTCGCCGCCGAGGTCGTCTTCCCAGTTGGGGCCCCAGTGGATCTTGTCCATCTTCTCACCGGTGATGGCCGAGACCGGGCGCGCGGTCGGCGGCGTCTCGGACAACGGCGCCTTCTGCAGGTGCTGGTAGTCGTAGGTGAAGGGCTCGTAGTAGTCGTCGATCTCCGGCAGGTTGGGGTTGCCGAAGATGTTGGCGAGGATCTTCAGCCGGCTGCCCTGGCGCGGCTCGAGCTTGCCGTCGCCCTTGAGCTTCCAGCCGCCGTTCCAGATGTCCTGGTTTTCCCACTGCTTGGGATAGCCGATGCCGGGCTTCGATTCGACGTTGTTGAACCACACGTATTCCATGCCTTCGCGCGAGGTCCACACATTCTTGCAGGTGATCGAGCAGGTATGGCAGCCGATGCATTTGTCCAGATTCAGCACCATGGCAATTTGGGCACGCACTTTCATGTTGTAACTCCTTGCCTGACCGGGGCAGCGCCCCGGGTCGTTGTACAAAAAACCCGCGTCGGAGAGAGGCGGCGCGGGGGAGGGCTGCGGGAGACGCCGCCCTCGAAGCTTTTTCGCCTAGCGCTCGACCAGCGGACCTTCCATCCAGTCGACCTTCTTCATCTTGCGCACGATCACGTATTCGTCGCGGTTGGAGCCCACCGTGCCGTAGTAGTTGAAGCCGTAGGCCAGCTGCGCGTAGCCGCCGATCATGTGGGTGGGCTTGGTGATGGTGCGCGTCACCGAGTTGTGGATGCCGCCGCGAAAGCCGCTGGTCTCGGCACCCGGCACGTTGATGATCTTTTCCTGCGCGTGATACATCAGGCACATGCCCTTGGGAACGCGCTGGCTGACCACGACGCGCGCGGTGAGCGTGCCGTTGACGTTGAACACCTCGACCCAGTCGTTGTCGACGAGGCCAGCCTGCTTCGCCTCGATCTCCGACACCCAGACGTGGGGGCCGCCGCGCGACAAGGTCAGCATGCGCAGGTTGTCGGTGTAGGTGCTGTGGATGCCCCATTTCTGGTGCGGAGTGATCCAGTTGAGCACCAGTTCGTGGTGGCCGTTGGGTTTCTTGCCCAGCAGCGGCGCGATGGTCTTGGTATCGACCGGCGGCTTGTATACGCACAGGCCCTCGCCGAAATCCAGCATCCACGGGTGATCCTGGTAGAACTGCTGGCGGCCGGTGAGGGTACGCCAGGGAATCAGCTCATGGACGTTGGTGTAGCCGGCGTTGTACGACACGTGTTCGGATTCCAGCCCCGACCAGGTCGGCGAGGAGATGATCTTGCGTGGCTGCACCTGGATGTCGCGGAAGCGGATCTTGTCGTCCTCGCGCGGGATGGCCAGATGTGTGTGGTCGCGGCCGGTAATCTTCGACAGCGCTTCCCAGGCCTTCACCGCCACCTGGCCGTTGGTTTCCGGCGCCAGCATCAACACCACTTCGCAGGCGTCGATGGCCGATTCGATCTTCGGCAGCCCCTTGGCCACGCCCTCTTCGGTGACGGTGTAATTCAGCTCGGCGAGCTGCCGCACTTCGTCTTCCGTGTTCCAGGCAATGCCCTTGCCGCCGTTGCCGATCTTGGTCAGCAGCGGGCCGAGCGCGGTGAACTTACGGTAGGTGTCGCCGTAGTCGCGCGTCACCACCGTCATGCTCGGCATGGTCTTGCCGGGAATGAGGTCGATTTCGCCCTTTTTCCAGTCGCGCACCGCCATGCTCTGGCCCAGCTCGGACGGCGTGTCGTGCATCAATGGCGTCAGCACGAGGTCTTTCTGGGTACCCAGATGGGTCGCCGCGAGTTCGGAGAACTTCTTCGCGATGGTCTTGTAGATCTCCCAGTCCGACTTCGATTCCCACAGCGGCTGCACCGCCTCGCTCAAGGGGTGGATGAAGGGGTGCATGTCCGAGGTGTTGAGGTCGTCCTTCTCGTACCAGGTGGCCGACGGCAGCACGATGTCGGAATACAGGCAGGTAGTCGACATGCGGAAGTCGAGCGTCACCAGCAGGTCGAGCTTGCCCTCGGCGCCCTTGTCGTGCCATACCACTTCCTTCGGTTTGGCTTCGCCGAGTTCGCCAAGATCCGGGCCCATTACCGCGTTCTGCGTGCCGAGGAGGTATTTGAGGAAATACTCGTGGCCCTTGCCCGAGGAGCCCAGCAGGTTGGAGCGCCAGACGAACAGGTTGCGCGGGAAGTTCTTCGGATTGTCCGGGTCATCGCAGGCAAATTTGAGCGCGCCGCTCTTGATCTGCTCGACCGCATACTTGACCGGGTCGATGCCTGCCGCATCTGCGGCCTTGGTGACTTCCAGTGGATTGGTTTCCAGCTGCGGGGCGGACGGCAGCCAGCCCATGCGCTCGGCGCGCACGTTGAAGTCGATCAGCCGGTAGTCGCCCAGGTTCTTGTCGGCGGTGGGCGAGAGGATTTCCGACGCCGCCAGCTTCTCGTGGCGCCACTGGCTGGTGTGCGCATAGAAGAAGGAGGTGGAGTTCATCTGCCGCGACGGGCGGTGCCAGTCGAGGCCGAAGGCCAGCGGTGCCCAGCCGGTCTGCGGGCGCAGTTTTTCCTGGCCGACATAGTGCGCCCAGCCGCCGCCCGACTGGCCGATGCAGCCGCACATCATGAGCAGGTTCATGATGCCGCGGTAGATCATGTCGTTGTGGTACCAGTGGTTCAGCGCCGCGCCGAGGATGACCATGGACTTGCCGCGGGTCTTGTCGGCGTTGTCGGCGAATTCGCGCGCCACCGTGATGATGTCGGCACGCGGCACGCCGCAATGCTTCTCCGCCCAGGCCGGGGTGTAGGGCACTTCATCGTTGTAGCTGGTGGGAATGTTCGGCCCGCCCAGCCCGCGGTCGACGCCGTAATTGGCGAGCGTCAGGTCGTAGACGGTGGCGATGCGCACGTCCTGGCCACCGATGCTGATCACCTTGACCGGCAGGTTGCGGCTGAGCAAGGCGTTGTGGTCGTCGCCGCCGAAGTAGGGCAGTGCCACCTCGACCACTTCGTCGTGGCTGCCCAGTAGCGTCAGTTGCGGCTTCACGTCCTTGTTCGAATAGCCGTCGCGCATTTCGAGGTTCCACGCGCCGGACTGGCCCCAGCGGAACCCGATCGAGCCGTTGGGCGCCACCAGGTAGCCGGTGCTCTCGTCGACCACCACCGTCTTCCACTCGGGGTTGTTGTCCTGGCCGAGATTGCCGGAAAGGTCGGAGGCACGCAGGTAGCGATCGGCGATCAGCTTGCCTTCGTGCTCTTTCAGCATCACCAGCATGGGATGGTCGTTGTACTGGCGGCAGTAGGAATCGAAGTATTCGCTCTTGCCCTTGTTGTGGAACTCGGACAGGATCACATGACCCATCGCCAGCGCCAGCGCGGCGTCGGTGCCCTGGCGGGGCGCCAGCCAGATGTCGCCGAACTTCACCATCTCGCCGAAGTCGCTCGATACCGCGACGGTCTTGGTGCCCTTGTAGCGCACCTCAGTGTAGAAGTGGGCGTCGGGGGTGCGCGTCTGCGGCACGTTGGAGCCCCACACCATCAGATAGGTCGAGTTGTACCAGTCGGCCGATTCCGGCACGTCGGTCTGCTCGCCCCACACTTGCGGGGACGACGGCGGCAGGTCGCAATACCAGTCGTAGAAGGAGCCGCAGACGCCGCCGATCAGCGACATGTAGCGCGACCCGGCCGCATAGCTCACCATCGACATGGCAGGGATCGGCGAGAAACCGTAGATGCGGTCGGGGCCGTAGTCCTTGATGGTGTAGACGTTGGCGGCGGCGATCATTTCCGTCACCTCGTCCCACTTGGCGCGCACGAAACCGCCCTGCCCGCGGATCGACTTGTAGCGTTTGGCTTTTTCCGGATCCTGGCTGATCGACTTCCAGGCTTCCACCGGATCCATCGTTTTCCTCGCCTCGCGCCACATGTCCATCAGACGGCCGCGGATCAGCGGGTATTTCACGCGCTGCGCCGAGTACACATACCAGGAGTAGCTGGCGCCGCGCGGACAGCCGCGTGGCTCGTGGTTGGGCAGATCGGGGCGGGTGCGCGGGTAGTCGGTCTGCTGGATTTCCCAGGTGATCAACCCATTCTTGACGAAAATCCTCCAGCTGCACGACCCGGTGCAGTTCACCCCGTGGGTGGAGCGCACCACCTTGTCGCTCTGCCAGCGGCTGCGGTAGGCATTCTCCCAGCTACGGTCTTCGTTGCTGACGGCACCGTGGCCGTTGGAAAATTCGGCGACGGTCTTCTTGAAGAAAGTCAATCTGTCGAGGAAGTGGCTCATTGCATTGCTCCTTGCAGGTTTTGATCGGTGCTCATGGGTTCTTGATGTAGGCGTTCTTGCGCAGATAGAACCACCAGTTCAACACCAGACACACGGCGTAGAAGATGGCAAATCCGTACATGGCGTTTTCCGGGCTGCCCGCCTTGATCTGCTCGCCGATCACCACCGGCGCGATGAAGGAACCGTAGGCGGCGACCGCCGAAGTCCAGCCGAGCACCGGGCCGGCCTGCACGCGGTCGAAAATCACCCCGACGGTGCGGAAGGTGGAGCCATTGCCGAGTCCGGTGGCCGCGAACAGCACGACGAAGGTGATGAGGAACTGCGTGAAATACACCTCGGGCGTGGCGGAATGGAATGCCTGCATCATGATGTGGCCGGCGTAAGCCGATGCCGCGACCATGACCGCCGAGATGGCCTGGGTGACGATGGAGCCGCCCAGCTTGTCGGATATCCAGCCGCCCACCGGACGGATCAGCGCGCCGACGAAGGGGCCGATCCAGGCATAGGTCAGCGCAGACGGCGCATTGGGATTTTTCGCATGCACCCAGGTATTGCTGGCGGCATCGAGGATGTGGGTATCGCCGAAGATCACCGTGATCGATAGCGGCAAAGCCATGGAAAACCCGATGAAGGAGCCGAAGGTGACCAGATACAGCGCCGTCATCGACCAAGTGTGCCTGTTCTTGAAGATGGCGAACTGCTTGCTGATGTTCTCCTTCATCGGGCCAAAGGCGGCGAGCTTCAGGATCAGCAGCGTGGCGATGATGATGAACGGCATCGCCACCCACATGTTGAGCAGACCGAGGCCGGTGGGCGCCGGCAGATAGAGATAGAGGCCGCCGATGGCCGGAATGAAGGCCAGGGTATAGAGCCAGGTCACCTTGATGAAGGCGGACAGGGTATTGCCGGCATCCGGCGAGACCGGCAGCAGATTGTTCATGCCGAACCAGGCAATGACGCCCAGCGGCACCAGCGACAAAATCCAGGTGAAGCCGGCATTCTGGATGAAGGTCTCGGTGCCGGCGGTGATCTTGCCGAGAATCCAGCCGCTGTCCTTCACCAGCGTCATCGAGTCGCCGCCGAGCGCGCCGAAGACGCTCACCGTCATCACCAGCGGGATGAGGATCTGCATGGTGGTGACGCCGAAGTTGCCAAGGCCCGCGTTGATTCCCAGCGCGGTGCCCTGCAGCCGCTTGGGGAAGAACGGGCTGATATTGGACATCGAACTGGCGAAGTTGCCGCCGCCGACGCCCGACCACAGCGCCATCAGTTGGAAGCTCCACAGCGGCCAGTCCGGGTGCTGCAGGACGATGCCGGTGCCGATCGCCGGCGCCAGCAGCATCGAGGTGGTGAGGAAGATGACGTTGCGCCCGCCCGCCAGACGGATGAAGAAGGAGGAGGGAATGCGCATCGTCGCCCCGGCCAGGCCGGAAATCGCGGTCAACGTGAACAGCTCCTCCTTGCTGAAGGGAAAGCCCAGGTTGGACATCTGCACCGTGATGATTCCCCACATTAGCCACACGGCAAAGCCGCACAGCAGGGCCGGCACCGAAATCCAGAGATTGCGGTAGGCGATCTTCTTGCCGGTCGATTCCCAGAAATCGGGGTCTTCCGGGTTCCATTCCTTGATGTTGGTGGACATTGAACGCTCCTGATTGGAAGGCAGATAATTATTTGAAGGTGTCGATTGCGGCGGTCTTCCTGATCATCGGCACCTTGCGCACTTCGGTCAGGTACATCCAGATCAGCGACACCCAGGTGACGCCATACATCAGCATGAAGATGCCGCTGTTGACGCCGGTGATATCGACGATGGCACCGAACAGGATGGGCAGAAAGAACCCGCCGAGGCCGCCGATCAGGCCGACGATGCCGGAGATGACACCGATGTTGTGCGGGTATTCGTCGGAGATGTACTTGAATACCGAGGCCTTGCCGAAGCCCCAGGCGATCCCGAGGATGAACAGCAGGGCAGTGAATACCCAGACGTTGAGGCCGAGGTGCAGCGACATTTCGCCCTTGGTGGTCTGCACCACCATCTCGGTCTGCGGATACGAAAGCAGGAACAGGCAGATCCACGACACCCACATCACCCACCAGGTCATCCTGTGTGCGCCGAATTTGTCGGACAGCCAGCCGCCCATCGCGCGGATGATGCCGGACGGCAGCACGAAGATGGCGGCCAGCAGCGCGGCGGTCTGCATCCCGAAGCCGTATTCGGTGATGTAGTACTTGGTCATCCACAGGCTCAGCGCAACGTAGCCGCCGAACACGATCGAGTAGTATTGGCACAGCTTCCACACATTGGGGTCCTTGAGTGCGGCGAGCTGCTCCTTGACGGTGATGTGACCCGGCACATGGTGGGCGGTGTCGGTATAGGTGAAGATCCAGAACAGGATGGCCATCGCCAGCATGGCGACGGCATAGACCTGCGGCACCGCCTGCCAGCCGTAGGCCACCAGCAGCGACGGGGCGACGAATTTGGTCACCGCGGCGCCTGCATTTCCGGCGCCGAAAATGCCCATGGCAAAGCCCTGGCTCTGCCTGGGAAACCAGCGCGCGACGTAGGAGATCCCGACCGAGAACGCGCCGCCCGCCACGCCGACGAAGAGGCCGAGCACCAGGAAGTGCCAGTACTGGGTGGCGAGGCTGATCAGATAGATCGGGATGACAGTCGAGAGCATCAGCACGAAGAACACGATGCGGCCGCCGATCTTGTCGGTGAGCATGCCGAGCGGCAGGCGGATCAGCGAACCGGTGAGTATGGGTGTGGCAGCCAACAGGCCGAACTGGGTTTCATTGAGGCCGAGGTTGGCCTTGATCGGAATGCCAATGATGGAGAACATCACCCACACCGCAAAGCACACGGTGAACGCCAGCGTGCTCAGGGTAAGCACCGAAATCTGCTTGTGCGACTGGTTAGACATGGCTGCGTCCTTTCCGGCTATTCAGGATTGATTTATCCGAAATACTGGACACAGTATATGCAGCGTAAAGCAGATGAAAAGAGCTTGTGTTCCTGTTATTCAGCCTGGAGCTACCCCTAAAGGAGTATGGGTGGCAGTAACATAAGCCAATGTTATTTAAATGATTGTTTGGTTTTTGCCGGGTGAAGGTCGGTGTGCTTGATGGATTGGGGGTAATCCTTCAGCCCCGGCATATGCCGGAATGGGGTGTGTTATATTTCGGCCGTGTCGATGCTGCTACACCCAATCAAACCCGGGGCTGCCCGCCATTGCATGACGGTAGCCCGTTGCATCGGCTCTATCCATTACCCATTCCGGGCTTTCCAACGGGCCCCGACTCAACAGGAGATATAAATGAAGATGACATCACTCGTACTGGCCGTGTCACTGGCGGCTTTGTTGAGTGCTTGCGGGAAGCAGGAAAGTGCCGCGCCGGAAGCCTCTGCCCCCGCCACGCCGGAAGCCGCAGCGCCTGCCCCCGCAGCACCGGAGGCAGCGGCGCCGGCAGCCGAGGTGGAGGAGACGCAGGTGGCGGAAGGCAGCGACCTGGGCAAGAAGGTTTACGGCAACGTCTGCGCGATGTGCCACGCGGCGGGTGTTGCCGGCGCGCCGAAGCCCGGCGACAAAGCCGACTGGGGGCCGCGTATCGCGCAGGGCGTGGATACCCTCCACAAGCATGCGCTTGAAGGGTTCACGGGTGCAAAAGGCATGATGCCTGCGCGCGGCGGCTCCACCACCCTGTCGGACGACGATGTCAAGGCGGCGGTGGACTTCATGGTCGCCCAATCGAAATAAACGCCAGACACGAACAATCCGGCACTGAAAACCAAAAGCGGGGGGAGATGCAGATCTCCCCCCGCTTTTTTCATCTGCGCATCCGGCAACCCGGTCTCAGTGGCGATGAGGTGCGTTGCCATCCATGGACCGGACCAGTTCGGGCGTGACTTGCGTGAATGTCAGCACCTGGCCGCCACGGCTGCGGATAAAACCGTCCGCCGCTGCGCGGCTGGCAAAAGCCGGCAGATCGGCGCCACGCATCGGCCCCAGGGCGGCGGAGCCGCGGACGAAGAAGGCTTTTTGGAGTTCGATCCATTGTCCGCTTTCGAAGTCGGTCACGAAGCTGGCGGCCACATCGTTCAGGGTGTAGCTGCGGTTGTATCGATCGACCCTGTGCAGGAACACGAACAGATTGACCGGCGAATCGAAATACTGGGCGGCGCCATCTCTGAACAGGGTTTGCGCCGCCCAGCGCGGGAAGCGGGCGGGGTACATGCCGCATACCGGGCAGCGCGCCTCGGCGGGAATCGGCCTCGGCTCGTACATCGCCAGGCCGGAAGCGGGATCGTAGGGCGTTGCCGGGGCTACGACGCAAAAATCGTTCGTGGGCGGCTCGGGCTGGCGGATCGTCCGGCTGCCGGAGGGCAGCAGTGCGATCGTGGCTGCAACGGCGAACGCCACCGCCCCAAGGGACAGCAGCCGCGCCGGCAGGCGCATCAGGCGATGTCCCGGGCGCCGAGCATCGGGTCGGCGATCAGGGCATGGATCAGCCTGTGCAGATTGTCTTCCGGGGAGGCATCGGGGCGTGTGATCGGGTCCGCAACGATGCGGCCAGCCGCATCGTGAAAATGATGCGGGAAGGTCGCAAGCCCGCGGTGCAGGGGTGCGGTATCGATGCCGGACTCGGCATCGCCATAGACCCAGCGCAGCGAATAGGCATCCGCGGCGGCATAGCGCACGTCCAGCGTCACGCCATTTTTCAGACGGACGATCATTGCATCCTGCTTCTGTTCGACCGGTGAATCGAGATCGTCTCCGAAGGCGGCCTCGATCGCCGAGCCGAGTTCAAGGTGCAGACTCATTTCTGGCGGGCCTCCTTCAGCCGTTCGCCGACCATGGCGCGGGCCAGATCGCGGGTATCGTCAAGAATCCGGGCGGCCAGATAGTGTTCGTAGGCGGGATGCTCGGCCACCGCGCCGTGCTGGATTTGCTGCAGCAGTGCCGCCGCGTCCGCTGCGCCATGGGATCGGAGAATGGCATTGTGGTTCTGGCGCAGCTCATAGATCAATTGCGACAGCCGTTCGAGTTCCGCTGCCGTGTCGTAATCAAGGTTTTCAAAGAAACTGGCCATGATGTCTACATGTTGCTGTCGTGGAGCGCGCCGCCGTCCAGCACCACCATGTCGGGTGTGACGTCGGCGAAACGGTAGACCTTGCCGCCGTACTCAGCGGCAAATTTGGCCGCATCCTGTTCCAGCGCGAAACTGGCGATGGTCGGCCCCATGGAGCCATGTCGCTTGCTGCCGTGAACGTAAAAGGCGCGTTTCGCATCGATCCAGTGATCGCGAGGCTGCTCCCAGTCGGCCTTGCCCATGTCCTGCACGAACAGACCGCGCACCGCACGGACCTGTTCGGGCTTGAGATAGAGGTGAAACATTTCCACCGTGTCGCAGAAGAAATCCGGCTCTGCCTGACCGGCATAATGGATCTGCGCCTTGGGGCCGGGATAATCGGCGAGCAGCATGCCGTCGAGTGCACAGGACGTGCCCTGGCCGATCTCCAGCGGGACAACCGCGTTCGCGGTCTCCGACTGGCCGCAGGCGGTGAGTGCAGCGGCGGCCAGCGCGGCAAGGATGAGCGTGGATCGTACAAGCTTCATTTGCGGAATCTCCAGGTTGCAATGCCCAATGGTGCCGCAATCCAGGCAAACATCACCAGACTCAGCAGCCAGGGATCGGCCAGGGCGCGGGGAAAAACGGTCGCCAGTCCATACAGGGTGCGGACGTCGTCCAGGGTAAAGATGTTCAGTATGCGGAACACGTCGGCCGGGTTCGCCAGCAGCAGGTAGGGGAAAATCTCGCCGCCGTAGTGACCGCCGCTGACGACCAGTGCACCCAGCAGCAGCAGATCGAACACCAGCACGAAGAAGAACCACAACGCGATGGCCATGCCCGATGCGCGGGTGCGATCCGCGGCGAACACCGACACCATCACCGCGAGGCTGAGGAAGGCCATGCCGAGCAGGACCGAACTGAGCATAAAGCCGAAGTAGTGGAGCAAGGCGGCGAGGTTGAGTTGCGTGGATAGCACAACGGCGACCAGACCGAAGCCCGCCACGGTGGAGAACGCCAGCGCTGCGGCCAGGCCTAGGTATTTGCCCAGTAGCAGTTCGAAGCGGGTGATCGGCATCGACAGCAACAGATCAAGCGAGCCGCGTTCGCGTTCGCCGACGATGGCATCGAAGCCGAGGATCAGCGCGATCAGCGGAATCAGGTAGATCACCAGGCTGACCAGGCTGGCGATGGTGAACTCGATCGAGCGGAATCCCACTGCGCCCTGCTGGGCGCCGCCGAAGTAGGCGATGGCCAGCGCGAACACGGTGAACACCAGCGCCACCGCGAGCACCCAGCGGTTGCGGATGCGGTCCCAGAATTCCTTGCCGGCGATGATGCCGATTTGTCTGAATTCCATCAGCGCCCCCTTTAATCGGAAAAGCCGAAGAACACGTCTTCGAGCGAGGGCTCGCGCACGTGCAGGTCGAGCACCTTGCCGTCGAGCACGGCAAGGGCTTCGAGCACCGCCATCTTGGCTTCGCGCCGGCACTGCACCGCAACGTGGTCGTCGCGGGCTTCGATGGCGCGGATCGGCAGATGGCCGAGCGCGGAGCGCACCGCGTCAAGATGTTCGGACGCAATCCGGATGTCGAACCACAGCGGCAGATCCATCTGCTCGCGCAGCGCCTGGACGCTGCCGATGGCCTGGACTTTGCCCGCGGCCATGATCGCGAGGCGGTCGACCCGTTCCTGGATCTCGGCCAGGATGTGCGAGGTCAGTACCACCGTCACCCCTTCCGCTCTGAGCCCGCGCAGGATCGCGTAAAAACCGCGGATTGCTTCCGGGTCCAGGCCGGTGGTCGGCTCGTCGAGAAACAGTATCTGCGGCCGGCCGAGCAGGGCCTGGGCAAAGCCGAGGCGCTGGCGCATGCCCTTGGAATATTCGCGCACGCGCCGTCTGGCCGCGTGGGTAAGCCCGACGCGCTCCAGTGCAGGGGCGCAATCCTGCAGGGGTGCGCCTTTCAGCCGCGAAAAGAACTGCAGGGTCTCCAGCCCGGTCAGGTTTTCATAGAGCACGACGTTTTCGGGCAGGTAGCCGATCTTGCGCCGAACCGCGCGAAATCCGCTGCCCGACACCGACGCATTGCCGATGAGAATCTCGCCCGAGGTGAGCGGGATCAGGCCCAGCATCATCTTGAACAGGGTGCTCTTGCCGGCGCCGTTGTGGCCGATCAGCCCGAACAGTTCGCCGCGGACGATTTCGAGATCGACGCCGTCGACCGCATGCACGGCGCCATAGTGTTTGGTGACGCCACGCGTGACGACGACGGTTTCGGCTTTCGAAGCGGGACGCACGTCAGCGGGCGCCGGTGAAATACTTGCCAAGCCAGTTTCTCCAGTCTTTATGGTCGGGATGCATGCGCGGTTTCGGGTCCACGATGCTGGGCGCACGCAGCAGCGGGAATTGCTGCCCCACTATCCGCAGGGTCTGCACGGCCGGGCTTGCGAGCAGCAACTTCATCATCGGATGACGCCAGGACAGCCGGTCGACCACGTCGTTGGCTTCGTAGGCGACGTCGCCTGTTCCATCACCATTGCGATCCCAGCCAAGATAATTGCTCCAGTGATTGCCTTCCTTGGCACCCCAGATCACGTCACGTGCAGCCACATAGCGGACCTGCTCGCGGTTGGAGATGAAATCGTTACGTTCGATCTGGTTGTTGATGGAACCGGCCCACACATGCATGCCGACGATATTGTCGACCACCAGATTGCCGCGCAGGGTATTGTACTCGGCGTCGTAGATGAAGAATCCGCGGGCATTGCCGGCTACCACGTTGTTCTCCACCAGCGCGTCCTGGATCGTCCGCAGCATGATGCCGTGGTCGGAATTGGCCCACGCGCGATTATTGCGCACCACCTGGTTGCGCACTTCCATCAGCGCGAGGCCGCCGCGGTTGTGGTACGAGTCGTTGTCTTCCCACAGGTTGTAGTAAGAATTCATGTAATGCGTGCCGTAACGGCTGTGGTGCAGGCGGTTGCCGCGGAAGATTGCATGGTGTGAGACGTCGACATAGATCGCATCACGCACGAAGCTGATGCGGTTGCCGATGATGCGCGCGCCATCCGTGTTGTAGAGCTGGATGCCGTTGCCGCGCTGGGAGGAACGGTAATCGCGCTTGCCGGTGATGAGGTTGTTTTCGATGCGCACGTCATTGGCCTTCTCGATCCACAGGCCAAACAGGTTGTAGCTGAGGTCGCAGTTGCGCACGACCGCCCGGTGCGCACCGGGCTGGATGTAGATGCCGGCATTCTGCTCGAGCAGGCTGTCGCCCGAATCGCGCACGATCAGCCCATCGATGACGACATCCTTGGCAATGATGCGGATGGTGTCGCCCTTGAAGCCACCGCTCAGTGTGGGCCGATCGATTCCCTTCAGGGTCAGGGGCTTGTCGATCAGCAGCCGTTCCGGGTAGTGGCCGCGCTCCACCCGTATCACGTCACCGGGCGCGGCCCGTGCTATGGCAGCGGCGATGGACTGCCCTGCCTGCACCGTCAGTCCGCCGGCAAGTGCGCTAGCAGCAGCGGCAAGCAGGCAGAAAAGCGCGCCGACCCGAGCTAGTACAGCCATTGCAACGCGGGTAGTCCTTGCAGGTAGTCCAGCACGCCGGTGCCTTTCATGATCAGGAACAGCGCAGCGGCGATCAGCAGGTTCTTGAACGCCACGTAGGAAGCCATGTCGGCCCACGAAGCCGGGCGCAGGTTACGTCCCCACCACGGGCCGTCCTTGACATAAGGCTTGCAGCGCATGCGCACCACCATTTCATATACGCTCCAGGCCAGCCACCAGCCCAGCACGATGCCGGGGCCGATCTGTCCGGCGGCGCCGAGCACCCAGACCCAGGTCACCATCACGGTCAGGGCGAACGTGATCGCCTGCAGCAGAATCGGTTGCTGGAATACCTTGCGGCTCCAGGGGAACAGGTGATCGAAGAATTCCTGGCCGATGAAGACGGGCAGGCTCTGCCGCGCCGTGGCAGCAGAAGAGGGCGCCGCGGCGGCCGGCACGATGGGGATGAAATAGCCGTCCGCCCCGATCGCGGTCAGCGGTTCACCAGCCCTGGTG
This sequence comes from Thiobacillus sp., assembly GCA_035436705.1. GTDB lineage: Bacteria > Pseudomonadota > Gammaproteobacteria > Burkholderiales > Thiobacillaceae > Thiobacillus. The sequence goes on from DAOMWT010000010.1 coordinate 29,023, forward strand.
CGGCGCTTGCGCTCCTGGGCCAGCGGCGGGCAGGCATGGGGATCGTAATACAGCACCTGACAGTCCAGGCACAGCAGGCATTCGCGCTGGTCGATGCGACCACTTTCGTCGATGGCCTGCGAGCCGCAGCCGACGGCGCATGCTGCGCAGGGGCCGCACTCCTTCTTGCGCTTGAGGCCCCACCAGCGGAACGTGGAGGGGACGGCCAGGGCGGCACCGAGCGGGCATAGGTACTTGCAGAACGGGCGCTCGAAAAAGGCGGAAGCCACGATCAGTACCGTCCAGAAGGTCACGAAAGGCCAGGAGCGGTTCCACACGCCCACCAGGAAGGTGGTTTTGAAGGGCTCGATCTCGGCGAGCTTTTCAGCCAGTCCGATGGAATAGAAAGACACGCCAAGCAAAATCGCAAAAACGCCGTATTTGATCCATTTCAGGCGGTCATGCCAATTTTGTGGCAGCAGATGGCGCTGGTAGCGCTTGAGCCCAAGTTTGCCGGATACATGGTAGACCAGTTCCGCGAGCGAGCCGTAGGGGCACATCCAGCCGCAGAACATCCCGCGTCCCCAGAAGAACACACTGACGATGATGAAAATCCAGAACAGGAAGATAAACGGATCGGACAGGAACAGTTCCCAGCGCCACTCGAACAGGATGGAGTGGAACAAGGTCAGCACCTGGGTAATGGATGGCACGGCCAGTAGGTAAAAACCGACGAAACCGATCGACGAAATCCATAGCAGGTATTTGGGGATATCCTTCCAGCGCTTGTCTTTCAGCGTTGAGCGCCGGACCAGCTTGTCGCGCAATGCATACACCGTTCCCGCCGCGGCGAGCCAGAGCAAAAACAGCACGACCTCGACCTTGCGCGTTTTCCACACCGTCACCCAGGTCGCTTCCGGCTTGACGATTTCCGGTCGTCCCCCCTCCAGATAGCGGCCGGGCAGCCAGTACTCGCGATCAAAGTTGACGAAGGTCCGGTTGCCCGTTTGCGGGTCCATCTTGTTGGCCAGGAACACCAGATTCCAGGGGTAGGCCGCACTGAATGTCTGCGAACGGATAATGAAGATGGCCGATTCCCGGTAGGCCGGCGCACCGGCCGCCTCGATCCCGTACAGGTTGAGGTAATCCAGATCGCGGAAGGTGAAGGTATCCATATCCTGCGATACCTGCACCCGATCATAGATCCCGCCGCGCACAAAGCCCGAGCCCTTGAACGACTCCAGGCCGCTGGCGATGAGGAAGATGGCATGTTCGCCGTGCTTGAGGCGGGACATCAGGCCTTGATAAACGGCGTCGCCCAGCACGCTGCGTCCCACCGCAGGGGCATTGAGGTAGCCAAAATGAATGTCGATGTAGGGCTGGTCCGAGCGTGGCATCCCGACTGCCACGGTATCGACCTTGAGTCGCTGGACGCCGCCGTTCTTGAGTAGCGCGTTCCAGTCCAGTTTACCCTCGATCTGGCTGAATTTCGCCTGGGGGCGAATGGTCGGCTCGATGATGCCCACCTGTTTTGCAACCGCCAGGCCGCTGCGCAGGACGACCTGGTTTTCCGCGATCACGGTTACGGTGGCCCCCGTGATGGCGTCCAGGCCGATGATGCCCTGATCCGGTCTGCCCGCGCCCACTTCGATTTTGGAACCGACAAATTTGCCCAGATACTGATTGACAAACTTGGTGAGCTCCAGCTCGGGGATGCCCAGCAGCAGAATCGGCTCGGAATGCCGCAGCACCCGGACCCCGGTGATGATTCCCTTGGTGTCCATGCCGATCAGGGTCACCACCGGCTTCCCCGAATAGGCGGGAATGTCGACGATGTCGGTGGACAGAAAGACGTAACCGATCAGTTTCCGGTCGTCTTTCTTGCCATGGCGCTCTTTTTCGCCATGGCCGCCTTTTTCGCCATGGTCGCCTTTCCTGCTCTGGTAGGCTTCGACATAGGCCGGCTTGCCCATGCGATGGGAAAAGCTGTCGGCGCCAGGCAGCACATCCTTGCAGGGGACGTAGGCGCAAAGGTCGGGGTCGGTGGACAACTGTGCCGGCAGCGGCGCTTCATAGCTCCCGCCGACGGCCAGCCCCCAGGTACAGAACAGGTAAAGCGCTGCAAGAAAGCGGGCAAAAAAACCGGCAGGATAAATCATGGGAAGACCAGCAAGCCTCTGAACATCGACCCGAACAAGCATAACCAACCTGCGGCGCCCGTTCGGGTGCAGATTTTATTCGCCCAGTTTACCGTGGGCGCACGGCAACGATACCCCATTCCCCTTATTCGGGGAATGGGGCGGTCGTTCAAGCCTCGACAATCATGCGGGTACGCATTTCAAGGTGCAGGGCGTGGCAGAAGTTGGTGCAGTAGCACCAGTAGACCCCGGGTTTGTCGGCGACAAAAGTGACCGACTGGGTCTGCTGCGGATTGACGATGAAGTTGATGTCGTATTTCGGAATCGCCATCGCATGCGTCAGATCTTCCACCTTGTCCAGATTGGTCAGGATGATGGTGACCTCATCGCCTTTCTTGACTTTGAATTCACGCAGACTGAAGGCCGGAGCCTGGCTGGTGAGCTTGACCGTTACCTTTTTGCCGTTGCGGAAGACACCCGATTCCTTCGCATCCTTCACTGCGTGAGGGAAGTCGTCCAGATTGTAGATCTGGCGCGTCTTGATGATGTCGCGACGGACGATGATCGAATCGTGCGGCTCCGAATACACCGAATGATCGGCCACCAGTTTCATCTTGTCGCCGCTGATGTCGATCAACTGAGCGGTCTCGGCATGGAGCGGGCCCACGGGCAGGAAGCGGTCCTTGGAAAACTTGTTGTCCGAGATGAAATACTTGCCGTCCGATTCCTTGGTTTCGCCCATCGAGGTGAAGCCATGCCCCGGCTGGTAATGCACGTCGATGCGGTCCAGCACCACCTTGACGTTCTTGTCGCCCTTGAACGATTTGATCGCCGCTTCCACATTCCATTTCACGATCTGGCTATCGAGGAACAGCGTGGTGTAAGCATTGCCCTTGTTGTCGAAGCCGGTGTGCAGTGGCCCGAGGCCGATTTCGGCTTCGGCGACCACGGCGTCGCGCGGCTTGGCGAGGTCGCCATCGAACCATTTCAGCACGAGCTCGTGCTCGATCACCGAAGCCGTCGGCGAAAGCTTGCCCGAGCAGGCGTAATACTTGCCGTCCGGGCTGATGTTCACGCCGTGCGGGTTCTTCGAAATCGGCACGTAGCAGGTCAGGGCGGTTTTCGGATCCTGGTTGGCGGCTTTCGTGCCGTCCACCACAGGAACCTTGGAGCCGCCGATGGTGGTCACCTTGCCGGCCTTCACCGCTTCTTCGATGCGTGCGACGTGGAAGAACAGACAGGCATCCATTTCCGAAGCCATCATGTCTTCGTAATGGACCCCATTCTCGGTGTTGTACTGGTTGGTTGCCGCAAGCTTGCCGTCGTAGGAGGATGCCACCAGATCGCAGTTGCCGTCGATCAGCACCTGCCAGCGCACTTCCATGCTCTCGGAATCGACGCAGCTGAACAGCGATTTGTACTTGCTGGCGTCATCGAGATCGCGCCCGTCGTTGGGCAGCGGAATGGCGAATTCCGCGCCGCAGAATACCCGGGTGGTGTGATTGATTTTCGGATCGACCGGATCGCGCTTGTCGGTGAAGGTGCCGTGAAAGCCCTGGATATTGGGCAATTCGGTGATCTTGTCGCATTCCATGGTGTCCATGCGGACACGCGCCAGACGGCCGTGGATCTTGTCGTTCACGAACATGTATTTGCCGTCGTAGGTGCCGTCAGTGTAGGTCTGGTGTACGTGATGGGTGTCGCCGGTGGTGTATTTCGGCGTACCGTTGGGCTTGGTGCCGAGAATGGCCTTGGATTCGTTGGTTACCCCCCAACCCACCAGGCAGTCCATGTTGAAGACCGGGATGCGCTTCAGTTCGCGGCCGGACGGCATCCCGTAGATGCGCACTTCGCCCGAATGGCCGCCACTTGAAAATGAATAATACTCATCGAGCTGGCCTGGCGGCACCTCGTATTTGCCGTGCTCGGACTTCCCGGCCGAGGCGTCGGGGGCAGCGGCAGCGGGGGCCGATTCCTTGTTGCAGGCTGACAGACCCAGCGAAAGCCCCGCGCCGGAAAGACCAACCAGTGCGGTGGTACCCAGGAATTTGCGGCGGCCCAGGTCAGGCTGGGTGTCGAGTGTTTTGATGTCGTCGTCCTGTGTCATGATTGCCCGGCTCCATGTGTCAAAATTAACCGCTGACTTTCGATTCGCGGAAAGAAAAAACAACCCGAATCGTTCGAAAAGGCGTGGCTGTCGAGCGCCCGCCACTGCGGCAATACGCCGCAGTCGAACTCTAGCAAAAAAAGATAAGCAAATCCATTGATCCCGACAAATGGCCGTCTGCAGGCCCTCACGCGATCAAGCGGGTGTTGTTCCGGAACGACACTGGGAGTACGGTGTTAAGGCCTTGTTTTAACGTTGAATAGTCATTTCTCCCCGACGGGACTGCCGAGCCATGCACTTTAGAGGTACTCCTTAATATTCCCGGATATCCATCCTGGCGAAAGACGGACATGAGAGAAAAACGCGGATTTCTGCAGCATTCGCTGCTGCTCAAGTTAGGCGGCGCACTGGCGCTGATCGCCTGCTTTGCCATCCTTGGCATGGCGAGTTCGGGCATCATCGCCGAATCGGCGCAAGGCAGCGGCGAAGCGATCAACCTGGCGGGCAGCTTGCGTATGCAAGCCTACAAGATGACCAGTCTTGCCTTGTCGGCGCGCCTGCCGGAGGGCGCCGATGCTGCAGCCCCGCTGCACAAGGCGGTCGACACCTTCGAGGCCACCCTCCAGGATGCGCGCATCACTGCCTTGATGATGAAGCAGAGCAAGACGGCCTTGTCCAGCAGCTATGTGACGGTGCGGGATGCATGGTACGGCCGGATCAAGCCGCGCATCCTGGCGGTGGCGGAAAAGGCCACACCGGCGGACGAAGTGCCGTTGATCGGGGAGGTCACGCTGTTTGTCGACCAGATCCACGATCTGGTCAAACAGATCGAACGCGATACCGAGGCCAAGATCCTGGTGTTGCGCATGGTGCTCGGCGCCGCCTTGCTGATGACCCTGCTGGTCGGTGCGCTCACCCTGTATCTGGCACGCAACGACTTGATCCTGCCGCTGCGCGACCTGCTCGCCTTCGCCGCCAACGTCGGGCGCGGCAACCTGGCGGCGCGCACCGAGCATACCGGCAACGACGAACTGGGGCGGCTGGGGCGGGCGTTCAACCACATGGCCGAAGATCTTTCCAAGCTGTATCAGAACCTGGAGGCGCGGGTGGAGGAAAAAACCGCCGAGCTCACCATCGCCAACCGCTCGCTGGAACTGCTCTATCACTCCATCGCGCGGCTCTATAACGGGCCGGTGGCGCCGGATACCTACGTCATCCTGCTCAAGGACCTGGAAAACGTTCTCGGCGTGGGGCAAGGGCTGGCCTGCCTGGTGGAAGCCGGCGACTCGCGTGCACGGGTGATCGCCAGCACCCTGCAGCCGAACAGCGGCGATGCCGGCCAGTGCGGCCTGATAAGCTGCGCCGAATGCCTGAAGCATCAGGCGCTGGCCGTGCATCCGCTGCACGATGGCCGACGCGTGATGGCTTTGCCGCTCATGGATACCGAGCATCACTACGGCGTGCTGCAGCTGGAAATGCCGCCCGGCAAGGAGCTGGCGCAATGGCAGATCCAGTTGCTGGAGGCGCTGTCGCGTCATATCGGCATTGCCATCGGCACCGCGCGGCGCACCGAACAGAGCCGCCGGCTGCCCCTGCTGGAAGAACGCGCCGCACTGGCCCGCGAACTGCACGATTCGCTGGCGCAATCGCTGGCCTATATGAAAATCCAGGTCAGCCGCCTGAAGCCGCTGGTGGACAACCCGCAACGCGGCGACGAAGCCGGGAATGTGCTGGAAGAACTGCGCGAAGGCTTGAACAGTGCCTATCGCCAACTGCGCGAGTTGCTCACGACCTTCCGTTTGCGCATCGATGGCGCGGGACTGACGGCCGCCCTGCAGACCACCGTGGCCGAATTCTCCAGCCGCGGCGACATTCCGATCACGCTGGAAGCCCACCTGGCAGGCTGCACACTCACCCCGAACGAAGAAATCCATGCCCTGCAAATTGTGCGCGAAGCTCTCTCCAACGTGCTCAACCATGCCCAGGCCCGGCAGGCGCAAGTCAAAGTGGCGTGCACCGGCGATGGATCGGTTCTGGCCACCGTCACCGACGACGGCATTGGCGTCCATCGGGCAGCGGGAGCACATCATTACGGCATGACGATCATGGAAGAGCGGGCAAAAAATCTGGGCGGCCAGTTGACGGTCGAGAGGCTGCCTGTGTTCGGCACCCGCGTCACCCTGCATTTCACGCCGAGCAACCGGCGTAAAATCCCGGTACCGATCCACCCCGCCCAGGCCTAGGTATTCATGAATCCGGCAGCTCCCCAGACCATTCTGATCGTCGACGACCACCCGCTGTTCCGCAAGGGCGTGATTCAGCTGATTCAGGCGGTGCCCGAATTCCGGTTCGTGGGCGAGGCCCCCAGCGGAACAGAGGGCGTTGAACTCGCCTGCGCCCTGCAACCCGACATGATCCTGCTGGACCTCAACATGAAGGACATGAACGGCGTCGAAGTGCTGAAAGCGATCAAGGACAACGGGCTCGATTCGCGCGTCATCATGCTGACCGTTTCGGATCAGGCGGAAGACCTGATCGCCGCGCTGCAGGCCGGCGCGGACGGCTATCTGCTGAAGGACATGGAACCGGAAGATCTGATGCAGCAACTGGGCGAGGCCGCACGCGGCAAGATCACCATCAGCGCACGCCTCACCCAGTTGCTGGTGGCTTCGCTGCGCGAAAAGAGCCGTCCCGCCAGTCTGGCCGAAGCCGGGCTGACCGATCAGGAAAACCGCATTCTCGAACACCTGGTCGACGGCAAGAGCAACAAGCTGATTGCCAAGGACATGGGGATTGCCGAGGGCACCGTGAAAGTGCACATCAAGCATCTGCTTAAAAAGCTCAACTTGCGCTCACGGGTGGAAGCCGCCGTCTGGGCCGACCGCTGCCGGCGGCAGGTCAAACCCTGACCGGCTGATTGCCGGCGCCAGCCGGGGGCAATCCGGAACGCTGACCGCGACCGGCACCATGGACCGGAACGGGCGGTATTTCCCCTGATCGATTCAGCAGATCCGCGGCAGCGGGTCGTCTTCCAGTTCGTCGAGTATGCGGCGGCCGCCCAGGTCGGTTTCCAGGATGACCCGGCTGGCGCCGGTTTCGATGCGGCCGATGATGCGGGCCCCGGCTCCTTCGGGCAGCGCCTGCCAGCGCGCAAGGATTTCATCCGCCGCCACCGCATCAGCCACCGCGACGATGCGCCCTTCGCAGGCGAGGTAATACGGATCGTAGCCCAGCATCTCGCACACCGACACCACTTGCGGGCGCAGTGGCACCGCGCGCTGTTCGAGTATCACGATGTGGCCGCAGGCACGCGCGATCTCGTGAGCCACAGTGGCAAGGCCGCCGCGCGTGGGATCGCGCATGAAGCGCAGACCCGGCAGGTCGCGCACTGCCTGCGCCAGCGGCAGCACGGAGGCCGAGTCGGAGCACAGCTCGCCGGACAGGCCGAACTGCTCGCGCGCCAGCATCACCGCGATGCCGTGATCGCCCACCGGGCCGGACACCAGCACCGTATCGCCCGGCGCGATGCGCGTGATGTCGAGCGGTGCCCGGGCGCGTTTCGCGCCGATGCCGGCGACCGACAGGTACAGGCCGCTGCCTTCGCCGCGCCGCACCACCTTGGTGTCGCCGGCTACCACGGCGACGTGGTTCTGCCGCGCGGCCCGTGCAAAGCTGGTGATGTAGCGGTCGAGCGCGGCGACTTCAAGTCCTTCCTCGATGAGCGCGGACACGGTGAAGTAGAGCGGATCGGCCCCGGCCACCGCCAGGTCGTTGACCACGCCATGCACGGCCAGCGAACCGATGTCGCCGCCAGGAAATTCCAGCGGCTCGACGGTAAAGCCGTCGGTGGTGACCATGATGTCGCCGTCTACATGTGGCAACGTGACGGCGTCGGCGTCGGTATCGAGCAGCGGGTTGCCGAGATGCCGGGAAAAGATGTCGGTTATGAGTTCGCGCATCAGGCGGCCGCCGTTGCCGTGCGCAAGAAGAATGCGAGTGTCGTCCATGGGTTTTCAGGCGTGCAGAAATTCGATGACCTGGCCGAAGCTTAACCCGGCATCGTTGACGGGAACACGCCGGGGCAGATGGATGCTGAAACCGGCTCGCTGGAGCCGGCTGATTGCGGCTTCGGCAAGCATGCGGTTCTGGAACACGCCGCCGGTGAGGCCGACGGACCGAATCCCGGTTTGCGCGCGCAGTTGCTTTGCCTGCTCGACCAGCGCCTGCGCCAGGCTGAGATGAAAGCCAGCTGCGCGTTCGGCAACGGGACGGGCAGCGTCGGTCAGCATGGGCAAGAGCGGCGCCCAGTCGGTACGCCACACGTGTGTGGCGTCGCGTTCCAGGGGCAGTTCGACGACTTCGCCTGCGGCGGACGACGCTGCCGCTTCCAGTCGCATCGGGCCTTCACCTTCGAAGCTGACGTGAGTGCCTATGCCGCACAGCGCTGACGCGGCATCGAACAGGCGGCCGACCGCCGAACTGGCCGGACTGTTCAGCCGGGCCGACCAGGCCTGATGCAGGGCTGCGGGGGCGAAGGGCGCGGACTGGCCGGTCTCCCACAAC
>DAOMWT010000011.1:0-36629 GCA_035436705.1 Thiobacillus sp.
CTGTGGCTGGTGCGCTGCGCCACCCGCCGCGCCATGCTGATCGACGATGCCTGCACCGAGTATGCCGAACTGGCGCCGCTCGAACCCAATGCCGCCGATCGGGCTTACTACCATTTCGTCACCCTGCGCTGGGAAGCCGTCGCAACGGCCCAGCTGCCCAGCCAGCACCGCGATCTGGTGAGCGCAACGGCCGGCAAGCGGCACCAGGTGCTCGGCAGTATCGAGGATCCGCTGGCGCGCCTGCTCGACGCCAGCCTGCTGGTGCTGCGCCGGGAAGCCGATGCCGCCACGCTGGCGCTGGCCGCGGAAACCGCTTCCGCCCAGGGCTGGCGGCAACCCCTGCTGACCTACCTGAAGCTGCAGGAAAAACAGGCCGTGGCCCGGGGCGACACCGCTGAACAGGCCCGGCTTGCCAGACGCATCCAGCTGGTCGAGCAGAGCCTCGCGCCGGGCGACAAATAAAACCCGCCTTCAAACGCGGGCCATCGCTACATTCCTCGACCGCATTCTTGCGCCGCATTGGGTGGCGACGCGGGCGGCGCCGGGTTTGCGCGGCAACCGGGCGGGCACGCCTGCTGGGCCGCATTGACAAGCCTGCACGGCATGATTAACGTGCAGCCTCGGAGAATTTCTTCTTCGTACATACAAATAAGTTGTAACCCAACACTCAATCAATAAAAGGAGGAGGTACCATGAAATACACGTCAATCGCACTGGCCGCCCTGGCAGCATTCGCCACCGCTGCGCACGCTGCACCCGCCATGATGTCCACCGAGTGGACCGCGCAGGCTTGCGACGCCTGGAACAAGGACGCAGCCCTGACCGGCGGCCTGGGCGACAAATGGATCAAGAACGACAAGGAACGCGGCTACAAGATCATTCACCTGTACCGCACCGACTGCGGCGAGGCAACCCAGACGGAACTGAAGATCGTCCACAAGGACGGCAAAGCCATGTGCGTCTACGGTGGCGCGGTGCAGAACGCCAAGATGGATCACGCGGTCGACTACACCATGCACGCCACCACCGAACGCTGGAATGAAATGGGTGCGGGCGAATACGGCCCGATGAAGGCGATGATGTTCGGCCGCCTCAAGTTCACCGGCCCGAAAATGGAAGCCATGAGCGTGATGGGGCCGTTCGAGGCCTTCCTGCGGCTGCCGGGCAAAATTCCCGGCGACCAGGCCTGCCCTGCCAAGTAAGCTTGCCGCAGGCGTAAAAAAGCCGGGAAGACTCCCGGCTTTTTTACGCCGCTACATCAGGGGATATTGCCAGGCACATGACCGAAAACCGGTTCGGCAGATCCCCCGCCGTTCGCTCAAGTCGAGGAGTCTCCATTCACCAGCTTGGTGAGAAGCGAGGCCAGTCGGCGGATCTCGGCATCCGTCAGCGATCGGCGCATCCAGTCGCCTATAACCGTATGCAGTTCCGACATCGTCTTCTCCAGAACAGGCATCGCCTGAGCGGCGAGCGCAACGGGCTTGACGCGGCGGTCGGCGTCCTGCATCGAGCGGGTGACCAGGCCCCGCGCTTCCAGTTGTCGCAACACCTTGGTCAGCCCGCCGGAGGTGATCAACACCGTGCGTTGAATATCCGACGGCGTCAGCGCATGGGGCGGCGGGGTGCGGCGCAGGCTGGCCAGCACATCGAATTCAGCCGAACTCAAGCCGTTGGCGGCCATGACCCTGGCCGCGCGGGAATGTTGCGCCGTGTAGGCCTGCGCAAGGGCGAGCCCCAATGGCAGCATCTGCGCATCGTAGGATTCAGGCCAGTGCTGGCGATGCATCTCAAGGGGATTGGTGATTCTTTCAGCCATGTCGGGGCGCTTACTCATGGAGCGATAATACAATTAATTATCTTGCTAGATAGATAATAATGCAATATGCTTTATCGGCTGAAGCGGCTATCAATGCTAGTGATCATACAGGTACGCCGTTTTGCCGCCCTGCTTCAAGCCCTGCAGCACGAATAAACGAATGCGCTCCATCCTATCCAACGTCCACCAAGGCCAAGACCGATGATTGCCCATCCCGAGCCCGCCCTCAGCCCCCTCCAACAAGGATTATCCATGTCCAAGCCGGCCAGCCTCGTGCTGCTGAGTGCCCTATTGCTTGCGGCCTGCGGCAAAACGGAACCTGGCGCCGCCCCCGCTGCCCCTGCCGTGACGGTGGTGACGGTGCAGCCCGAGTCGGTGCCGGTGACAGCCGAACTGCCTGGGCGCACGTCGCCTTATCTGGTGGCCGAATTGCGGCCGCAGGTGAGCGGCATCGTCAAGCAGCGCTTGTTCAAGGAGGGCAGCGATGTCAAGGCGGGCCAGGTGCTGTACCGGATCGATCCGGCAACGTATCAGGCGGCCTACGACAGCGCCCAGGCCAATCTGGCGCGGGCCCAAGCGAATCTGGAGGCGGCGCGGCTGAAGGCTGTGCGTTACGCCGATCTGGTGAAAATCGAGGCGGTGAGCGCTCAGGCCAACGAAGAAGCACAGGCCGCACAGAAGCAGGCCCAGGCTGATGTCGGCACGGCGAAGGCGGCACTCGACAAGGCGCGCGTCGATCTCGACTTCACCCGTGTCACGTCGCCGATTGCCGGACGCATTGGCCGTTCGACTGTGACGGCGGGGGCACTGGTTACCGCGAACCAGCAAGCAGCGCTCGCCACGGTGCAGCAACTCGACCCGATCTATGTCGACGTGACGCAGTCCAGTGCGAAGCTGCTGGGCCTGAAACGCGATCTCGAATCCGGTAAGCTGCAGCGAGCGACGGGCAATACTGTACCGGTGCAACTGGTGCTGGAAGACGGTAGCGTCTACGGTGCCGAAGGCCGGCTGGCGTTCTCGGAAGTATCTGTCGACGAAGGCACCGGCAGCGTGACGCTGCGCGCGGTGTTTCCCAATCCGAAGGGTGATTTGTTGCCCGGCATGTATGTTCGCGCACGCCTGACGCAGGGCGTGAATCGCGCTGCCATGCTGGTGCCGCACGCGGCGGTCAGCCGCACGCCGCGCGGCGAGGCGCAGGTGATGGTGGTGAACGGCGAGGCCAAGGTCGAGGCGCGCAGCGTCAAGGCGGAGCAATCGGTCGGCGACAAATGGGTGGTGACCGGGGGCCTGGCTGCCGGCGACCGCGTCATCGTCGAAGGCTTGCAGAAGGTGAAACCGGGCGCGCCGGTGCAGGCGCAGGAAGCCGCTGCTGCAGCGGTGCCCGCAGCGGCCGCGGCGAAGTGAGGTAACGCACCATGGCCCGCTTTTTCATCGACCGGCCCATCTTCGCGTGGGTCATCGCCATCGTCATCATGCTCGCCGGCGGGCTGTCCATCCTGACGCTGCCGGTGTCGCAGTATCCGGCCATCGCGCCGCCCACCGTCGCCATCAACGCCTTCTATCCCGGTGCCTCGGCGAAGACGGTGGAAGACTCCGTTACCCAGATCATCGAGCAGAAGATGACCGGCCTCGACAACCTACTCTACATGAGCTCGTCGTCCGACTCCTATGGCCGCGCCACGACCACGCTGACCTTCGACGCCGGCACCGACCCCGACATCGCCCAGGTGCAGGTGCAGAACAAGCTGCAGATCGGTCTGCCACTGCTGCCGCTGGCGGTGCAGCAGCAGGGTGTGCAGGTGGCGAAATCGACGCTCAACTTCCTCCTGGTGCTCGGCTTCGTCGCCAAGGACGACAGCCTGAGCCGGGAAGATCTCGCCGACTTCCTTACCGCCACGGTGCAGGATCCGCTGTCGCGGGTGACCGGCGTCGGCGAGGTGCAGGTGTTCGGCGCCCAGTACGCCATGCGCATCTGGCTCGACCCGGCCAAACTGACCAATTTCAAGCTTACGCCGGCCGACGTGCAGGCCGCGCTGCGGGCGCAGAACGCCCAGGTCTCGGCCGGCCAGCTCGGCGGCACGCCGGCGGTCAAGGGTCAGGGCTTCACTGCCTCGATCACGGCGCAGAGCCGGCTGCAGACGGTTGGGCAGTTCGAGCAGATCCTGCTGCGCAGTTCGGCGCAGGGGGGCGAAGTGCGCCTCAAGGACGTCGCCCGCGTTGAGATCGGTGCCGAGAACTACGGCATCGTCGGCCGCTACAACGGCCAGCCCGCCTCCGGCATCGGCATCAAGCTCGCCGCCGGCGCCAACGCGCTCGAAACGGCGGATGCGGTGCGTGCCAAGGTCGAGCAGATGAAGCCCTACTTTCCCGCCGGCATCGAGGTCGTGGTGCCCTACGACACCACGCCCTTCGTCAAGCTCTCCATCATGGGTGTGGTGCAGACGCTGGCTGAAGCGATTCTGCTGGTGTTCCTGGTGATGTACCTGTTCCTGCAGAACTTCCGCGCCACCATCATTCCGACCATCGCCGTGCCGGTGGTGCTGCTCGGCACCTTCGGCGTGATGGCGGCGTTCGGCTTCTCGATCAACACGCTGACCATGTTCGGCCTGGTACTCGCCATCGGCCTGCTGGTCGACGACGCCATCGTGGTAGTCGAGAACGTCGAGCGCGTGATGAGCGAGGAAGGCCTGTCGCCGAAGGAGGCGACCAAGAAGTCGATGGGCCAGATCACCGGCGCGCTTGTTGGCATCGGCCTGGTGCTGTCGGCCGTGTTCATTCCGATGGCCTTCTTCGGCGGCTCGACCGGCGTCATCTACCGCCAGTTTTCGATCACTATCGCAGCAGCGATGGGGCTGTCGGTCCTGGTGGCGATCGTGTTCACGCCGGCGCTGTGCGCAACGATGCTGAAGCCGATCGAAAAGGGCCATGAACACGGCGAGGGAGGCTGGTTTTCCGGCTTCTTCCACTGGTTCAACGGCATGTTCACCCGCAACACCGCGCGCTATGAATCGGCTGTCGGCAAGATCCTGCAGCGCAGCTTCCGTTTCCTGGCGATCTATGCCGTGATCATCGGCGTGCTGGCGCTGTTGTTCATGCGCATGCCGACCTCCTTCCTGCCTGAGGAGGACCAGGGCGTGATGTTCACCCAGATCATGCTGCCCGCCGGTGCGACCCAGGAACGTACCGTCGAGGTGTTGAAGAAAGTCGAGCATCATTTCCTCGTGAACGAGAAGGACAACGTAAGGTCGCTCTTCACCGCAGCCGGCTTCAGCTTCGGCGGCAGCGGCCAGAACATGGGCCTCGGCTTCGTCGGCATGAAGGACTGGGACGAACGCCATGAACCGGGACAGGACGTGAAATCGGTTGCCGGCCGCGCGATGGCTGCGTTTTCGCAAATCCGCGAGGCGATGGTGTTTGCCTTCGTGCCGCCGGCGGTGATCGAACTCGGCACCGCGAGCGGATTCAACGTCCAGTTGCAGGATCGCGCCGGTCTCGGCCACGACGCGCTGATCGCGGCGCGCAACCAGTTCCTCGGCATGGCCGCGCAGGACACGCGCCTGGTGGGCGTGCGCCCGAACGGCCAGGACGATGTCGCCGAGTACCAGCTCGACATCGACCATGCCAAGGCGGGGGCGCTCGGTGTGGCGGTGGCGGACATCAACGACACCCTCGCCACCGCCTGGGGCGGCACCTACGTCAACGACTTCATCGACCGCGGCCGCATCAAGAAGGTGTATCTGCAGGCCGACGCCGAGGCGCGCATGAAGCCGGAGGACCTGGCCAAATGGTACGTGCGCAACAAGCAGGGTGACATGGTGCCGCTGTCGGCGTTCACGACCGCGCACTGGGCCTACGGCTCGCCGCGGCTGGAGCGCTACAACGGCCAGCCGTCGGCCGAACTGCAAGGCCAGGCTGCGCCCGGCCTGTCGTCGGGCGAGGCGATGGCGGCGGTCGAGGAAATCATTGCCAGGCTGCCGCCCGGCATCGGCTACGAATGGACCGGCACCTCGTTCGAAGAGCGCCGCAGCGGTTCGCAGGCACCGGCGCTGTATGCGCTGTCGCTGCTGGTGGTGTTCCTGTGCCTGGCGGCACTCTATGAAAGCTGGTCGGTTCCGTTCGCCGTCATGCTGGTGGTGCCACTCGGCGTACTCGGCGCGCTGCTCGCCGCGTCCGGGCGCGGCCTGTCGAACGACGTCTACTTCCAGGTCGGCCTGCTGGCCACCATCGGCCTGTCGTCGAAAAACGCCATCCTGATCGTGGAATTCGCCAAGGCGCAGATGGAACAGGAAGGCAAGGACCTGATCACCGCAACACTGGAGGCAGTACGTATGCGGCTGCGCCCGATCCTGATGACCTCGCTCGCTTTCGGCCTCGGCGTGCTGCCTCTGGCGATTGCCAGCGGTGCCGGCTCGGGCAGCCAGAACGCGATCGGCACAGGAGTGCTCGGCGGCACCATCGCCGGCACCGTGCTCGGCCTCTTCTTCATTCCGCTGTTCTACGTGGTGATCAAGCGGATATTCAAGGACAAGCCGCAGGCGTCAGGCGCCGCCCCCGCTGCCGCCCCGCAGGAGACCGAATGATGTTCCCGTTACGCACCCTGGCCATCGCCCTCGCCGCCACCCTGGCGAGCGCCTGCAGCCTGATCCCGGATTACCAGCGCCCCGCGGCGCCGGTGCCGGCAAGCTTTCCCGATGCAACGCAGGCTGCCGCGGCAACACCAGCGGCCGACACCATCGCCTGGCGCGATTACTTCGCCGATGCCCGTCTGCGTGAGGTGATCGCGCTGGCGCTTTCCAACAACCGCGATCTGCGGGTCGCCGCGCTCAACATCGAGAAGGCGCGCGCGCAATACCGCATCCAGCGCGCCGACCTGTTCCCCGCGATCGGCGCCAGCGGCAGCCAGACCACACAGCGCCTGCCGGGCGATCTGAGCAGCAGCGGCGAGGCCGACGTCACCCGCCAGTACAGCGCCACGATAGGCTTTGCTGCCTATGAACTGGATTTCTTCGGCCGCATTCGCAGCCTCAACGCGCAAGCGCTGGAGCTTTACCTTGGCACCGAGGAAGCGCGCCGCAGCGCGCAGATCAGCCTGGTGGCGGAAGTCGCTGGCGCCTGGCTGATCCTCGCTGCCGACCGTGAGCGCCAGGCGCTGGCGCGCAGCACCTACGAGACGCGGCAGAAGTCCTACGATCTGACCCGCCGCAGCTTCGAAGCCGGCGCGGTCTCGGCGCTCGATCTGCACCAGGCGCAGACGCTGCTGGAAAGCGCCCGTGCCGACGTTGCGCGTTACCGCAGCTTCGTCGCGCAGGACGAGAACGCGCTCGCACTCGTCGCCGGTGCACCGGTGCCCGCCGAACTGCTGCCCGCCACGCTCACCGACAGCGTCAGCGCGCTAGCCGAATTGCCGGCCGGCGTCCCTTCCGACGTGCTCGCCCGCCGCCCCGACATCCTGCAGGCCGAACGTGCGTTGCGCGCAGCCAATGCCAGCATCGGCGCCGCACGCGCGGCCTTCTTCCCGAGCATCAGCCTGACCGCTGCCGCCGGTACCGCCAGCAGCACGCTCGGCGGCCTGTTTGACGGCGGATCCGGCACCTGGAGCTTCATGCCGCAGATCCGCATCCCGATTTTCGAGGCTGGCCGCTTGCAGGCGAGCCTCGACGTGGCCGAGGTGCAGCGCGACATCAACGTGGCGCAGTACGAGAAAGCCATCCAGAGCGCGTTCCGCGAAGTGGCCGACGCCCTCGCCGAACGCGCCACCCTCACCGAGCAGCTTGATGCGCGGCGGCGCCTGGTCGAAGCCACCGCAGCCGGCTTTCGCCTGTCGGAAGCGCGCTACAAGGGCGGTGTCGACAGCTACCTCGGACTGCTCGACGCACAGCGTTCACTCTACGGCGCCGAGCTGGACCTGATCGGCGTGCGCCTGTCCGAGGCTGCGAATCGCGTGGCGCTGTACAAGGTGCTTGGCGGCGGCTGGCGATGAG
This sequence comes from Thiobacillus sp., assembly GCA_035436705.1. Classification (GTDB taxonomy): domain Bacteria; phylum Pseudomonadota; class Gammaproteobacteria; order Burkholderiales; family Thiobacillaceae; genus Thiobacillus. The sequence goes on from DAOMWT010000011.1 coordinate 7,798, forward strand.
TTGCACCCTCCGCTAGTATCGTTGTGCCGGTTCATGCCGGCGCGGTCCGCGCATGCGCACCGTCATGAATGCGGCCGCAGCATCCCGTCCTGTGCCGAATGGAGCTCGACATGAAACGACTACCTACCTGCTTTCTGTCCCACGGCGGCGGCCCGTGGCCGTACCTCACGGGTGAGCTCCGTGCGCACTATCGCCTGCTCGAAGCATCGCTGCAGGCGCTTGCGCGGGAACTCGGCGACCAACCCCGCGCGGTCCTGATGATATCGGGCCACTGGGAGGCGAGTGAATTCACCGTGATGGCGAGCCCGCGCCCGCCCATGGTCTACGACTACTACGGTTTTCCGGAGCACACCTACCATGTCCGCTACGATGCGCCCGGCTCGCCCGAACTGGCCGGCCGCGTGAAGAATCTGCTCGAAGCGGCGGGCCTCGGAGCCCGGCTCGATGCGAATCGCGGCTTCGATCACGGCTGTTTCACCCCGATGGCCGTGATGTATCCGGAAGCCGACGTCCCCATCGTGCAACTATCGCTGAAGACTGGCTACGACCCGCAAACCCATCTTGCTGCAGGCCGGGCGCTCGCGCCTCTGCGCGACGAAGGCATACTGATCGTCGGCAGCGGCTTGAGTTATCACAATCTGCGGGAGTTCGGCGAGCAGGCCAAGACGGCATCGGAGGCATTCGATGAATGGCTGCAGGAGACCCTCGTGCGCACGCCGCCCGGCCAGCGTTCGCAACGCCTGCTGCAATGGGAACACGCGCCATCGGCCCGGCGCGCCCATCCGCAGGCAGACCACTTGATCCCGCTGATGGTGGCAGTCGGCGCAGCCGAAGACGAAGCGGCCGCCTGCATTTATCACGAGCAGGGCTTCTTCGGCGGCGTAACGGCATCGAGCTTCCGCTTTGGCCACGCTGCGGAATGACGGCTCTTTAGCTGCCGATACCCGCTACTGCTCGAAGATACTCGCGCAATAAAAACATCTGGTCCGGCCGGGCTGGAAACCCAGGGCAATCTCTCCCGCCTCACCCGGTCGCCTCAATGCATCGTACCCTGGGCCGCGTCGAGCGGCCGGCCATTACGGATTTCCTCCGGCGTGGCATCGCGGATGTCCATCACATTCACCAGGCAGGTCACGCTCTGACCGGCCAGCGAGGGATTGCCGTCCAGCCTGAGTTTTCCGTCCTCGATCGAAGTGACGTAAAAAACCTTGGTCTCGCCCGACCCGTTTTCAAACATGACTTCGGCACCAACCCGGCGGAATTGCGGCGGCACATTGTCCAGTTCCTCGACAAATACCAGGCTCTCGTCGCGCAACCCGTACCCCTCCTCGGGCGCCAGCGTGATCTCGACCCGGTCGCCCACCTTGCGGCCCGTTACCGCAGACTCGATCGCCGGCAAAATACCGCTGTTGGCGCCGTGCACAAAGCCGACCGGAATGTCGTGCTGCTCGACGACCATGCCACGCGCATCGAGTATTGAATAGGTGATATATACGAGTTTGTTGTGTGTCACGGTAACCATGCTGTCCCATCCCGAACCGTCAAAGAAAGCGCTGCGCCAAGGCCTCGCTGGAATCTGCGCCGCCTGCTGCCTATGATACCTTCGAAGCCTGCCCCACACACCGCCCGCCATGAAACCACTCAAACACCTGCCCGCCTGGAAAACGCTGGAACAGCACTTCAAGGACATGCGCGCATTCGACATGCGCAGCGCATTCCGCGAAGACGCCCATCGCTTTGAGCATCTGTCGCTGCGCTGCGGCAACCTGCTGCTCGACTACTCGAAGAACCGCGTCACGACGGACACCATGCAGCATCTGATACAACTGGCGCGCGAATCCGATCTGGAGGGCATGCGCAATGCCATGTTCAGTGGCGAGCGCATCAACTTCACCGAGCGGCGTGCGGTGCTGCATACCGCCCTGCGTGCGCCGGTACGCCCGCCGCTGGTGGTGGAAGGCGTGGATGTCGAGCGTGAAGTCGCAGCAGTGCTCAGGCGCATGCAGCGCTTCGTCGAATCGATCCACAACGGCGGCTGGCGCGGCCATACCGGCAAGCCGATCCGCGACGTGGTGAACATAGGCATCGGCGGATCGGACCTGGGGCCGGCCATGGTGTGTTCGGCGCTCGACCATTACGCGCTGGAAAGCGTGCGGGTGCATTTCGTCTCCAACCTCGATCCGGCGCATCTGGCCGGAACCCTGAAGCAGCTCGATCCCGAGACCACCTTGTTCATCGTCGCCTCGAAAACCTTCACCACCCTGGAAACGCTGGCCAACGCCAATTCGGCCAAGGCCTGGCTGCTGGCTGCGCTACGCAGCCCCGCCGCGGTGGCGCGGCATTTCGTGGCGCTGTCGACCAACGCGCAGGCTGTCGAGGCCTTCGGCATCGACCCCGACAACATGTTCATCTTCTGGGACTGGGTGGGGGGACGCTATTCGCTGTGGTCGGCGATCGGCCTGTCGATCGCGCTGCAGATCGGCTGGGGCAATTTCCAGGCGCTCTTGGCCGGCGCCCACGCAATGGACATCCATTTCAGGGAGGCACCGCTGGAAGCCAACATGCCGGTCATCCTTGGCATGCTCGGTATCTGGTACGCCAACTTCTGGGGCACCGACACCTATGGCATCTTCCCCTACGACCAGCGCCTGCGTCTACTGGTGCCGTTCCTGCAGCAGCTCGACATGGAGTCGAACGGCAAGAACGTCAACCGCGCCAACAAGCGGGTCAACTACAACACCGGCCCCATCGTGTGGGGCGCCCCGGGCACCAACGGCCAGCACGCGTTCTTCGAACTGGTGCACCAGGGCACGCGGCTGATTCCGACCGACTTTCTGGCAGCCGCGGTCAACCCCACCCCACTTGCCGACCAGCACGAGTGGCTGCTGGCCAACTGCCTGGCGCAGACCGAAGCGTTGTTGAAAGGCAAGTCGCGCGCGGTGGCCGAAGCCGAACTGATCACCCAGGGCATGGGCCGCGAGGCCGCGCGTGCGCTGGCGCCGCACAAGGTATTCCCGGGCAACCGTCCCAGCAACACTCTGCTCTACCAGAAGCTCGATCCGCACACGCTGGGCATGCTGCTCGCGCTTTACGAACACAAGGTGTTCGTGCAGGGCGTGATCTGGCAGATCAACAGCTTCGACCAGTGGGGCGTCGAGCTCGGCAAGCAGCTGGCGCCGCCGATCCGCGCCGCACTGAGTTCGGTGCGTGCGATCGGCGAACACGACGGCTCCACCCTCGGATTGATCGCCGACATCCGCCGGCGGCGCGGCCTCAGTACCTGACGCGCACGCGGTAGTTGAGCGTCGCCCTGCCCTCGGCCGGCACCGGCACCCGCCATTCGGCAGTGCCGGCAGTCGCCTTGGTGTGCGGCTGCGATTCGGAGAGCATCGTCCAGTCGCCCGGCATCGGCTCGCGCACCGTGACGATGACCGCTTCCGGCTTGGCATTCTTCAGCACGATCTCGTAGGCCGACTCGAACACGTAGTTGGTGCGGCCGGTGCCGGCGAGTTTCCTGAAGTCAGTCTGCTTCCTGTCGGCGGTGACGTCGAAGGCGTCGCCCAGCTTGAGGCGTACGGTCTCGTTCTTCGGCGTGTGGTCGATACGATCCTCGCCGACAAACTGCGCGTTGCCCTGGCTGTCCTTCTTGTAGACCCGGACGACTCCCCTGGGCAGCGGCACGCCCAGACCTTCGCCCTTGTTGTCGAATTCGACGAACACGCCCACCTTGATTTTCTGTCCCAGCTCGCCGTGTTGACCCGAGTAGTAATAAGCCGCGCCTTCGAGCAGGAACGCCTTCTTCAGCGGTACCCGGCCGGTCGACATCAGCGCCACCTGCTTGGTCTGGTTTTCCGCCAGCGTGGTGGGACGTTGCAGCGTGTAGAGGTGATATTCGAACAGGGATTCCTGCTGCATCTCGGCAGCGTCGGCCGTTTTCGCTGCCATCGCCATTGTCGCGCGCGGCACCGGCTGGGCATCGCGCACCCGGTTGAGATCGCCCGCCACCAGTTGCAGTTTGGCGTTGGGATAGGCTGCGCCGCTCTGGTTGGTCAGCGTCACCCAGCCGTTGAGATCCATCCGGTCGTCAGCGGCATTGAGCTCGGCGACATAATCGGCCCGCCACGACAGCCCGCCGGTCAGATAGGACAATTCCAGATCCTGTACACCCGCCGACGGACTGTTCAGCGAGATGACGAGAGTGGGCTTGTCGCGCAGGGTGTCGGGCACGCCTGCAAACGCCAGCCGTCCCGGCATGCCGGTTTCGATGCGATCGGCGAATTTGAGCACCACGCCGCCGTTGGCCGCCAGCACCTTCGCCGTTTCGCGGGTTTCCGCGCCGCTGGCGGGGTGAGTGCGAATAACGCCGACCTCGCGTCCGATGTATTTTTCGAGCAGCTTTTGCGGCGTCAGCAAATCGAAATCGAAGTTCTGCTCCAGCAAGCGGAATCCGGCGGGGCTCGACACATTGCGCAGCTGAGCCGTCTCCGGGCGCATCTGCGCCGAGACTTCGCGCCACGCCAGCCGGTTGAAGTCGCGCGCGAGCCCGACCCGCCGCGCATCCTTCACCAAAGCCAGATTGTCGTTGTAGATGGTGACCGCGACGCCCTGCTGATCGGCGGACGTACTGCCGATCTCACCGCCCGACGCGCCCCAGCCTGGCTGAGAAGTGGCAAGCAGCCCGGCCATCATTGCATTCAGCAGCAGCTTCTTCGTCATGTCGTCTCCTTCATGTTTTGCGGCAACCGGCATGATGCCCGATACACACGGAAAATAGTTCGCAGCGCTAGAATGGCCGAACACATTTTGCACTGACAGCCATGAGCGCAGACGATCTCCATCCATCCCGCATAGTCGGCGGCGGCATCAATACCCGCGAATCCGAGCAGCCCGTGGTGGTGACGCAAATGCTGGGTATCGCCAGCAGCAACCCGGTTCGCGAGGAAGCCCTGCGGGAGCGCTTCCTGTCGTTCGATCCGCTGTTCGACGCCAACTCCAGCCTGGTCGCCCACCAGCTGGTGCTGCGCGGACGCATCGCTGCCGCCGACGCGCCGCCCGAACTTCGGCAAATGGACGAGGACATGTTGCTGACCGGCCTGTATTCGCTGACGCGGGACGGCCTGACCACTGAATTGCCGCTGCTGGTGCGGATCAGCGCAGACGTGCTGTTCAGCGACATCCCCCAGCAACTCGATCACCGTCAGCTGATCTGGTGCGTAAGCCTTGATAACGAACAGCATCTGGCGCGCGCCCTCGCGCTGCAGGACGCCGGACTGACGTTCTGCCCCAGCCTCAACCGCGGCCACGCGATAGTGCAGGACAGCGCTTCCGCCTGGCGCTATCTGGCCTGCCGCGCCGACGACATTCCACCCGCAGTGCCTGCGCGCCTGATCGTGGAGGGGGCACGGCACATCCACCCCCAGATCCACTGGCCTGCCAACGCCTGGTTCAAAGGTAGCCTGTTTTCGGGCGACACCCAGCCTGCTGTCCATACCTACGAGCAGGCCGTACAACTCGACTTGCTGGCTATCGCGCTACGCCATTCGCTCGATACGCTGATCCAGTTTTTCCGGCTGAACCCGGACATGGCGCCACGCCTGCTCGCGATCGCCAATTCACCGATCGGCGGTCTGAGCCGTCCCGCCGAATCGGTCGCCCATGCACTGATCATGCTGGGTCCCCAGCGCGCCACCCGCGTGGCGATACTGCTGGCCCTGACCGGCAAGCAGCCGGGCGACGCCACGCGCCACTATGCCGTGACCGCGCTCACACGTGCACTCTTCATGGGCAAAGTCACGCGTCTGGGCGCACCGGCTGAGAGCGCTGCCGCCGCATTCGAGATCGGCCTGCTGTCGGCCGCCCCCCATGCGCTGTCGCTACCGCTGGAGGCGCTGATCCGCAAGCTGGGGCTGGCGGCGACCAGTGCACGGGCCTTGAGCGCACACCCCTCCCCTGAAGGTGCCATGCTGCAATTGGCGCACGCCTGCGAAAACAACGATGCCGAGGTACTGGCCCGCTATGCGCAGCAGCTGGATATCCCGCTGCATCAGATTTCGGTAGCCTACCTGGATGCCCTGATCGCGGCCTCGGCGCTCGACACAGCATTGCATTGAAGCAGCGTAAAATGGCGGTTTTGTCCGCGCGCCCGTTCCATGCATCCCACCCTGGTTTTCGACATTGAAACGATCCCTGACCTCGCCGGATTCGCCGCGGTCAACGGCATAGACGAAGCGGCGCTCCCGCACGCCGAACTCACCGAACTGGCACTGCTGAACCGCCGCCAGAAAACCGGCGGCGACTTCATGCCACATCACCTGCACCGCATCGTCGCCATATCCTGCGTGCTCAGAAGCGGCGACCAGCTCAAGGTATGGTCGCTAGGCGAGCCCGGCAGCAGCGAGGCCGAACTGATCCAGCGCTTCTACGACGGCATCGAGCGCTATACCCCGCAGTTGGTGTCATGGAACGGCGGCGGCTTCGACCTGCCGGTGCTGCACTACCGCAGCCTGATCCATGGCGTGGCGGCGGCACGCTACTGGGACTGGGGCGACGACGACAAGGACTTCAAGTGGAATAACTATCTGAGCCGCTACCACACCCGCCATCTGGATTTGATGGACGTGCTGGCGATGTACCAGCCGCGTGCCAATGCGCCGCTCGACCAGATGGCCAAGCTGTGCGGTTTTCCCGGCAAGCTGGGAATGGACGGCTCGAAAGTGCTGGAGGCCTTTCAGCAGGGGGAAATCGAGGCCATCCGCAATTACTGCGAAACCGACGTGATGAACACCTGGCTGGTCTATCTGCGCTTCCAGAAAATACGCGGCACGCTCTCCGAATCGGCCTACGCCGCCGAGATCGAACTTGCACGCAGCACCGTGCAGGCCCACCCTGCCCCGCACTGGCAGGAGTTCCTGGCAGCCTGGGCATGAATCCCATCGTCGACATCCTCTCCCTCGACCACGAGGGCCATGGCGTGGCGCGCATCGACGGCAAGGTCACCTTCGTCGACGGCGCCCTGGCGGGCGAACGCGCGGAAATATCGGTCTACCGCAAGCATGCCAAATACAATTCGGCCAACGCGGTCGCCATCCTCGGCGCCAGCGCCCAGCGTGCCGCGCCGCGCTGCCGCTATTTCGGCCGCTGCGGCGGCTGCTCGATGCAGCATCTGGAGGCCAGCGCCCAGGTTGCCGCCAAGCAGCGCGTGCTGGAAGAAAGCCTCGCCCGCATCGGCAAGGTCCGCCCCGACGTCATCCTGTCCGCCCTGCACGGCCCCAGCTGGGGCTATCGCCACCGCGCGCGGCTATCGTCGCGTCTGGTCGACAAGAAAGGCGGCGTGCTGGTCGGCTTCCACGAAAAACGCTCCAGCTTCATTGCCGACATGGCGAGCTGCGAGATCCTCACGCCCGATGTCTCGGCGCTGATCCAGCCGCTGCGCGAGTTGATCGTGCAGTTGTCGAACGCCGACCGCACCCCGCAGATCGAAGTCGCCGTCGGCGAACACGTCACCGTGCTGGTGTTCCGCCTGCTTGAGCCATGGAGCGACGAGGACGCCGCCAAAGTGCGCAGCTTCGCCGAACGCCACCGCGTGCAGGTGTGGGAGCAGAAAAAAGGCCCCGACACCGCGCGCCCATTCTGGCCGGACATTGCGCCCGAACTCAGCTACAGCCTGCCGGAGTTCGGCCTCGTCATGCCTTTCAGGCCGACCGAATTCACCCAGGTCAACACCGCCATCAACCGCGCCCTGGTCGGCCGCGCACTGCGCCTGCTGCAGCCCCAGGCCGGCGAGCGCATCGCGGACCTGTTCTGCGGCCTGGGCAATTTCACCCTGCCGATCGCCAGCAGCGGCGCCGAGGTGCTCGGCATCGAAGGCAGTGCCGAACTGGTTGCCCGCGCGCGTGAAAACGCCCTGCGCAACCGCCTGCCCAATGCCCGCTTCGCGGTCGACAATCTGTTCGAGATGACGCCGGAAAAATTCGCCGTCCTCGGGCATTTCGACAAATTGCTGATCGATCCGCCGCGTTCCGGTGCCATCGAGGTCGTCAAATCCCTGCCTGACAGCGGCGGGCCGCAGCGCATCGTCTACGTCTCGTGCGATCCTGCCACGCTGGCGCGCGACGCCGAGGTGCTGGTGCACCTCAAGGGCTACCGGCTCGAAGCGGCAGGCGTCGCCAACATGTTCCCGCACACGGCGCATGTGGAGTCGATTGCGCTATTCCAGCGCTAATCCATTAAACTCACGCGCTTAACTCATTATCGAAAACCATGGCACTCATCGTACAAAAATACGGCGGCAGCTCGGTCGCCAACGTCGAACGTATCCGCGCAGTAGCCGAACGCGTAGCCAAATTCAAGATGCTCGGGCATCAGGTGGTGGTGGTGCTCTCGGCCATGTCGGGGGAGACCAACCGGCTGATTGCGCTGGCCAAACAGATTCAGTCCACCCCCGACCCGCGCGAGCTGGACGTGATGGTATCCACCGGCGAGCAGGTCACCATTGCGCTCCTGGCGATGGCGCTGAAAGACCTGGGCCTGAAAGCGAAAAGCTACACCGGCGCGCAGGTGCGCATCCTCACCGACAATGCCTTCACCAAGGCACGCATTCTGTCGATCGACGAATCCAGGATGCGCGCCGACCTGGATTCCGGCCATGTGGTCGTGGTCGCCGGCTTCCAGGGAGTCGACGAACAGGGCAACGTCACCACGCTGGGGCGCGGCGGTTCCGACACCACCGGCGTGGCGCTGGCAGCCGCGCTCAAGGCTGACGAATGCCAGATCTACACTGATGTCGACGGCGTCTACACCACCGATCCGCGCATCGTGCCCGAGGCGCGCCGGCTGAAGACCATCACCTTCGAGGAAATGCTGGAAATGGCGAGCCTCGGCTCCAAGGTGCTGCAGATCCGCTCGGTCGAGTTTGCCGGCAAATACAAGGTCAAACTGCGGGTGCTGTCCAGCTTTCAGGACGAAGGCGACGGCACGCTCATCACATTCGAGGAAGACGACAACATGGAACAGGCCATCATCTCCGGCATTGCATTCAACCGCGACGAAGCCAAGATCACCGTGGTCGGCGTGCCCGACCACCCCGGCATCGCCTACCAGATTCTCGGTCCGGTGGCCGATGCCAACATCGACGTCGACATGATCGTGCAGAACGTGGGGCACACCCATACCACCGACTTCACCTTCACCGTGCACCGCAACGACTTCGCCAAGGCGATGGACATCGTCAAGGTAACCGCGGCCAGCATCGGCGCACGCGAGGTCACCGGCGACGACAAAATCGCCAAAATCTCCATCGTCGGCGTCGGCATGCGCTCGCACGTCGGCATTGCCCGCAAGATGTTCGAGACCCTGTCGGTCGAAAACATCAACCTGCAGATGATCTCCACGTCCGAGATCAAAATCTCGGTCGTGGTCGAAGACAAATACATGGAACTCGCCGTGCGCGCACTGCATCAGGCGTTCGAGCTGGACAAAGCCACAGCCTGAGGTGGCGTTCGTCCGCGCATTCCGCTACAATGCGCGGCGGTTCGGAGACGTGGCCGAGTGGTTGAAGGTACTCCCCTGCTAAGGGAGCATGCGGGCTTAAACCTGCATCGAGGGTTCGAATCCCTCCGTCTCCGCCAAATAATTATGTGTCTTTGCCCCTGCCATCGACGCAAAAACTGCGTATAATGCGCAACCTTCAAAGCGCCCGTAGCTCAGCTGGATAGAGTACTTGGCTACGAACCAAGGGGTCAGGAGTTCGAATCTCTTCGGGCGCACCACATACCAGAAAGGCCGGTTCCATCAAGGAGCCGGCCTTTTTGCATTCCAGCCGCGGGAATGAATCCATGGCACCAGAGACGCGAACCGAATTCCTGATGTCCCGATTCATCTCTTCGGACACGCCCATTCAAAAAGCCCGCAGCGGAGCTTTTTCGTTTTCACATCCACAACCTTCATAGGCCTGCTTCATAGGCCTGCGCGCGACAAAGTTCGCGCCACGTGCGGGCCGACGCGCTGTGCGCGGTCCGGTATCCACCAACAATTCGCTTCCCGCCGGATTGCACGGCCCGCTCTCTTGCTCCGCAAGGCGCTTATCGAGCTTTGGCTTCCCGATAGCACCTCGGCGGAAACGTTCATTGTTAACAATAAACCGTTCTTAGTGAACGTTCATAATTCAGTTCATTGTTAACAAAACACCCCAAAGATTTCGAGCAAAAAACATATTTTTACTAATAATCAATAGATTACAAATCTGGCATGGATATAGCTTAAATGTGTTTGTATGAACTGATCGATTCAACCCCATGAAAAACACCCGACCGCTTGAGAAAGTAGCGCATATGCCCCAAAAAACCATTGCATTCACTGCTGCGTCCCATTTGAAAAGCATGGCTTTCGTCCTTGTCCTGCTGACAGTGTCTACTGCCAGCTGGGCGGAAAAGCGGACGTTCGAGATGACGATCGAAGACACCAAAATCATGCTGGTGGACAAGCAGGCATTCCACACGTTTGCATTCAATGGCCAGGTTCCGGCGCCGCTGATTCACGTCAAGGAAGGCGACGAGGTCACGGTCAACGTCAACAACCTCACTACCCTGCCGCACACGATCCATTGGCATGGATTGCTGCAACGCGGCACCTGGCAGCAAGACGGGGTACCGGACGTCACGCAGGTGGCGATCAAGCCCGGCGACAGCTTCACCTACAAGTTCGTGGCCGAGCCTTCCGGCACCATGTGGTACCACTGCCACGTCAACGTCAACGAGCATGTGTCGATGCGCGGCATGTGGGGGCCCTTCATCGTGGTCCCGAAAAACCCCAAGCCGATCGAGAAGAAAGTCACCAAGGATTTCATCATGATGCTATCGGGCTGGGACACCAAATGGGCGTCCAAGCCGGGAGAAGGCGGGGTGCCGGGGGATGTGTTCAACTACTTCACCATCAACGGCAAGGCCTTCCCCGATACCCAGCCGCTGCGCGTGAGCCGGGGCGACGTGATCCGTATCCGCCTGATCGGCGCGGGCGAACTGACCCACGCCATCCATATCCACGGCCATGTCTTCAAGGTGGCGTTCAAGGACGGCCACGCGCTGCCCTATCCCTACGATGCCGACACCATCATGGTCGGGCCTGGCGAGCGCTACGACCTCATTCTCACCATGGACAACCCCGGGCGCTGGGCGATTCACGACCACGTGGATGTCCATACCGTCAATGGCACCAAGCCGATGGGCGGCGTGATGACAGTCATCGAATACAACGAAATCAACCACAACGACCCGCTCTACGCCTGGAAAGGCAAGCAGTTCGTCCCTGATTTCTACTATGAGGAATCACTGAAAAAGCCCTACGGCATGCACGACGCCGCCGTGTTCAAGGGACAGGCCATTCAATAAGCGAAAGGATCAATAATGAATCGACACATCCTGGCTGCATTGGGGTTGGGACTTATCGCCGGCCCGGCACTTTCCGCTGACGGCAACGGCGCCGGCCTCCTGAAGTCGCAATGCATCAGCTGCCACGCCATCGTAAAACCGGAAAACACCAGCCTCGACCGCCTGTGGGAACGGAAGGGACCGGACCTCTATTACGCGGGCAGCAAATTCAACAAGCCATGGCTGGAAAAATGGCTGCAAAATCCGGCACGTATCCGCCCGGCCGGGGAGTTTTACACCCGGCATGTGAAAGGCAGCGACAAGGAAGACGTGGTGGACGAGTCAGGCTTGACACCACATCCCAAGCTGTCCCAGGCGGATGCCGAAGCGGCTGCCGCAGCGCTCATGACGCTTGTCGCCCCGGCCGAACTGGTGAGTAAAGGGGCATTCAAGGGCGAGAAAGTCAGCATGGCGATGGGGGGCATGTTCTTTGGCAAGCTCCGTGGCTGCGGTGCGTGCCATATGGCCAAACCCGGCTTTGGCGGCTCGTCCGGCCCCGAACTCTATACCGCTAGCGAGCGCCTGCAGGGGGATTACATCTACAGCTATATCAAGAACCCGCAGCTGTTCGATCCGCACATCTGGATGCCCACGCTCAATCTTGCCGAACCCGATCTGCAGCGGCTGACGGGCTACATCCTTCAACTCGGCGCAACGGAGGCCAAATGATGATGAATAGCAGGCAACTCGCTTCCACATTTTCCCTGGCGGGACTCGTCCTGGCTTCCTGTTTCATGCTGCCGGCCCATGCCGCTGACGCGAACGAGCAGTACGCCAAGGCTGTGCGCAACTACGACACCTATTGCGTCCAGTGCCACGGCATCAACCGCAACGGCCGCGGCATCAACAGCCGCGACATGTCGGTCCAGCCGCGCGACCACACCGATGCCAAGACCATGGGCGACATCCCGGAAAACGAAATCCTCAAGGTCATCAAGGAAGGCGGCCTGGCGGTGAACAAGTCGGTGCTCATGCCCGCTTGGGGCAATGTGCTGAACGATACGGAAATCAGGGAAATGGCGGCATATCTGCGCCATGTGTGCAACTGCGGTTCAGGTAAATAACAAGGAGCTTTAAAAAATGAAACAAAACAGGATGCTGGGGATTGCTCTGGCTGGCTTGATGGCAATGTCGATGCTGTCGTTCCAGGCCGAAGCGAAAACGGTAAAAATCACGCTGCATGCGCAGGAAGTGGATTTGCCGATCGACAACAAAGGGACGATGTATCGCAGCTGGACGTTTGACGGCAAGGTGCCCGGCCCGTTGGTGCGCGTCACCGAGGGCGATACCGTGGAGTTCACGCTGATCAACGACAAAGCCAACAAGAATTCGCATTCCATGGACTTCCATGCGGCCAGCCTGGACGTGGTCACGGATTTCGGTTCCATCAAGCCGGGTGAGGAAAAGAAGTTCACCTTCACCGCGAATTACCCGGGTGTGTTCTTCTACCATTGCGGTTCCGATCCGATGATTCAGCACATTGCACGGGGCATGTTCGGCACCATCATCGTCGACCCGAAAGACGCCAGTGCCATGCCGAAGGCGGATCGCGAGTACGTGCTGATTCAATCCGAGCTCTACCCGAACCCGGATGCCAAGGAAGAGATGATGCAGAACAAGTGGAGCAACGTCATGTTCAACGGCGGCATCTTCAAATACGACCCGGTGCATGACCCGGCCGCAACTCGCTGGCTGCAGGCCAAGCCCGGCGAGCGCGTGCGCATCTACTTCGTGAACGCCGGCCCCAACGAGTTCTCTTCCTTCCACCCCATCGCCGGCATCTGGGACAAGGTCTATGCGAGCGGCAATCCCAAGAACGTCCAGCACGGCCTGCAAAGCTTCACCGTCGGCCCGGGCGACGCTGCCACCTTCGATCTGATTTCGCCGGTCGAGGGCGCCAACGCGATCGTCACGCATTCGCTGAAAGGTGCGCTGACCGGTGCGATCGCGGTGCTGATGTACAGCAAAGACGCCGACCCGAAGATGGGTCGCGGCGAGCAGATCCTCGTACGATAAGTCGGGTTGCCAGGAGGAAGGAAGCCGTTTCCTCCTGCCCCGCCGTCTTCAGGCCATGCGGCCTTCTCAACGTTGGCTGGTCCGTGCAATCGCACGGCCAGCCTGGCAGGGATCACGAAATGAATTGCAAACGCACATTCAAAATGTTTACAGGCATTTTGACGTTCCTCTTATTGCATGGCGTGGCGGGGGGCATCGGCCTTGCATCCGCTGCGCAACCCGCTGTCCCGCACGCAGCGGACAGCGCCATCACCAGCAGTGCCCGCGTTGCCGCCAATGGCCCGCTGGACACCCTGTCGACAAAAAATTCCGGGGAAGGCTGGACCTGCCCGATGCACGCCGAGGTGCACAAGCATGGGCCAGGCAAATGTCCGATATGCAAAATGGATCTGGTGAAAGTGAAAAACCGGAACGGTTAGGCCGGATGAACAAATCCAGCCCGACCGGGACCGCCTGGGTGCCGGCCGGTCACCGGTGCCTGCCTGCCATCCGGCTATCGTCGCAATTTGCAGGGCACAACGCATGACGAACCGGTTCGCCATGCTGCGCTATTTTGGTTTGCTGCTGATCATCGCTGCCGGCGCGGCCGCCATCGGCTATTACGCCGGACGCCAGCCGCACCAGGACGCCAGCCGCACGACGCCGCCCGTCCGTGCGGAGAGCGGCATCGACCACCTGGATGAGGCAAGGTCCGCGAAGACGCTTTGGGTATGCCCGATGCACTCGCACATACTCCAGGACCATGCGGGCTCCTGTCCCATTTGCGGCATGGATCTGGTCGAATCCGGCGGCACGCAGGCGCATGACAGCGAAGGCGTTCACGTTGACACGGCCTCGTTGCAGCGGATGGGGGTCAGGCTGGCAAGCGTGGAGCGCCAGAACCTCAGCCGGGAGCTGCAAACCTACGGCAATGTGGCGATCGACGAAGCATCGATCCATAACGTCAGCCCGAAGATCGAAGGTTGGATCCGCAAGCTGCATGTCAACGCGGTGGGACAGCCGGTCCGCGCTGGACAAATCCTGTACGAGATCTATTCGCCGGAGCTGGTGCAGCGCCAGCGCGAATACATCGAATTGCTGCAGCGGCGCGATCAACTGTTGCAGCGCATGACCGAAATGTCCGGGCAGAACGCCCAGGTGGCGGCGAGCCTGGCGCGGGAGCGGATTCGCAGTCGCGAAAGATTCGGCTACGCCGACGTCGACGCAGACATCCTCGACAGGATCGAAAAAACCTACCGCACCGTGGATGTGGTGGCCGTGCGCGCGCCTGCCTCCGGTTTCGTCACGCAAATTGGCGCGCGCGAGGGCAGCTATGTCGGGCCGGCAACCAATCTGCTTTCGCTCGCGGATACCGCCACGGTCTGGATCGACATCGTGCTGTATCCCGATCAGCTGGCCTGGGTCAGGGAAGGCGACGAAGTGACGGTCAAGCTGCCGCACTCCGATGCGCTGCTGGCCAAGGGCCGCCTGGAATTCGCCAGCCCGACGCTGGACAATGCAAGCCGCACCGTGCGGGCGCGGCTTGCCGTGAATAACGCGCAGCAGCGGCTGCGGCCCGGCTCATTCGTCGATGTCGTCGTCGCCGCCCGCCCGCACGAGGCGCTGGCGCTGCCGCGATCCGCGGTGATGCGAACCGGCAAGGGCAACATGGTCATGCTCGCCCGCGGCAGCGGGCACTTCCTCCCGTTTCCGGTCGAGACCGGCATTGAAAGCAGCGATCTGATCGAAATCACGGAGGGGCTGCAGGAAGGCGCGCAGGTTGCCGTGAACGGCCAATTCCTGCTGGATGCCGCCGCGTCCCTGAGCGATGCGGCGCAGCGCATGCAGGGCGATCACTAGTGTCATGACTCGGAAACAGGGAAACGGAATGAAACGGATGGATTTTCTCGCAGGGCAAGGCGCGAGGAGAGCGTGGTTGTTGCCGATTTATCGGCTTTACAACCACGGCCTACCCCTTGCGGGTGGGCGACATAGCCGGCTCTTTGGCAACGGCGAGCACCGCCGCCATGCGGAAAAAGACGCCGTTTCATGTTGCGATATTTCCGAGCCGCGACACTAGGCATGGTACAGCGCCTGATCGAGTGGTCGCTGCGCAACCGCTTGCTGGTACTGCTGGGTACCCTGCTGCTGGCGGGATGGGGAGTTTATTCCGCGCAGCACATGGCGCTCGACGCCATCCCCGACCTGTCCGACACGCAGGTCATCGTCAAGACCGGCTACGCCGGCCAATCGCCGCAGGCGGTGGAGGATCAGGTGACCTTCCCGCTTGCCTCGGCGCTGCTGTCGGTACCCGGCTCCACCGCGGTGCGTGGCTTTTCCATGTTCGGCGAGTCCTACATCTACATCATTTTCAAGGAAGGCACCGACCCCTACTGGGCGCGTTCGCGGGTGCTGGAATACCTGAGCCAGGTGGCATCGCGCCTGCCCCCGGGCGTTACCCCCACGCTCGGGCCGGACGCTTCCGGCGTCGGCTGGATATTCGAATACGCGCTGGTCGACCGGCACCACCGCTACGACGCCGACCAGCTGCGCGCCACCCAGGACTTCTTCCTGAAATACGAATTGCAAAGCCTGCCCGGCGTGGCCGAAGTAGCCAGCGTGGGCGGTATGGCGCGCCAATTCCAGATCGAGGTGAATCCGAACCGGCTGGCGGCCTACAACCTCTCTCTGGACAAGGTAGGCCAAGCCGTGCGCGACAGCAACCAGTCCGGCGGCGGTTCGATCGTGGAGATGGGACATGCCGAGTACATGGTCAGGGCCCGCGGCTACCTCAAGACGCTGGACGATTTCCGGCAGATTCCGCTAGGGACGAACGCCGAGGGAATCCCGATCCGGCTGCAGGACGTGGCGCATATCCAGACCGGGCCGGAACTGCGGCGGGGCGTGGCCGACCTCGACGGCGAGGGCGAGGTCACCGGCGGCATCGTGGTCATGCGCTATGGCCACAATGCGCTGGAAACCGTGGAGCGCGTCAAGGCACGTCTCAAGGAGCTCAAGACGGGCCTGCCGCCCGGCATCGAGCTGGTGGTCACGTACGACCGTTCCGGCCTGATCAAGCGCGCCATCGACAACCTGCGCAGCAAGCTGGTGGAAGAATCGCTGGTCGTGGCCCTGGTCTGCCTGCTGTTCCTGTTCCACCTGCGCTCCTCCCTGGTGGCGGTAGTCACCCTGCCGGTCGGCATCCTGACCGCATTCATCCTCATGAAGCAACAGGGTGTCACCGCCAACATCATGTCGCTGGGCGGCATCGCGATTGCCATCGGCGCCATGGTGGATGCCGCCATCGTGATGATCGAGAACATGCACAAGCATCTCGAGCGCGCCGGCCCCGGCTGCGACCATTGGGAAGTGGCGCGGGCGAGCGCGGTGGAAGTCGGCCCCGCGCTGTTCTTTTCCCTGCTGGTCATCACAGTTTCCTTTCTGCCGGTGCTCATGCTCGTCGGCCAGGAAGGCAAGCTGTTCGTGCCGCTCGCCTACACCAAGACCTATGCCATGGCGGCCAGTGCCGCCCTGGCGGTGACGCTGACGCCGGTATTGATGGGGTATTTCATCCGCGGCCGCATCACGGCGGAACACCGCAACCCGCTCAACCGCATCCTGCAGGCGCTTTACCGGCCGGCCCTGCTGGCCTCCCTCAAGCGGCCCCGGAGCGTGCTGCTGCTGGCCGTGCTGCTGCTCGCCAGCGTGGCCTGGCCGGTTTCCCGCCTGGGCAGCGAATTCATGCCGCCGCTGTACGAGGGCGACCTGCTGTACATGCCCACCACGCTGCCCGGCGTGTCGGTCGACGAGGCGGCGCATATCCTGCAGATCACCGACCGCCTGATCCGCCAGATGCCCGAAGTGGAGCGCGTATTCGGCAAGGCCGGCCGTGCCGACAGCGCCACCGACCCGGCGCCGCTGTCCATGCTGGAAACCACGATCCTGCTCAAGCCCAGAAGCGAGTGGCCGGCCGGCGAAACCGTGGATCAGCTGATCCAGAAGCTAGACCGGACGGTGCGGCTGCCGGGACTGACCAATTCCTGGGGCTATCCGATCCGCACCCGCATCGACATGCTTTCCACCGGCATCCGCACCGCGGTCGGCATCAAAATCACCGGCCCCGACCTGGCTGGCATCGCCGCGCTGGCGGAAACGCTCGAGCGGGTATTGAAGCAGGTTCCCGGAACGCGCACGGTATTCGGCGAGCGCGTGACCGGCGGGCGCTATCTGGACATCGATGTCGATCGCGCCCAGGCCGCGCGCCACGGCGTCACGGTGGCCGACGTGCAGCGCCTGGTGCAGAGCGCCATCGGCGGAGAAAACATCAGCACCGTGGTGGACGGACGCGAGCGCTATTCCGTCAACCTGCGCTACCCGCGTGCCCTGCGCGACTCCATGGAAGCCATGGCCGCCAGCCGGGTCACGACCCCGGCCGGCATCCAGGTACCGCTCGGAACCCTGGCGAAGCTGAGCATCAGCGACGGGCCGGCCGAGATCAAGAGCGAGAACGGGCGGCTTACCGGCTATGTCTACGTCGACATGGAGGGGCGCGATCTGGGAGGCTATGTCGATACCGCCAAGCGGGCCGTCGAAACGCAGGTCAAGCTGCAGCCGGGCTACGCCATCGCCTGGTCGGGGCAGTACGTGAACATGCAGCATGCCAGGGAGCGGCTGCAATGGGTCATCCCGTTTACCCTGCTGCTCGTTCTGCTGCTGCTTTATCTGCATTTCCGCCACCCCGGAAAGGTTCTGCTGGTGGCCATCTGCCTGCCCTTCTCGCTGGTGGGCGGTTTCTGGCTCACCTACTGGCTAGGCTACAACCTGTCTGTCGCAGTGGGGGTCGGGTTCATCGCGCTGGCCGGGGTGGCGGCGGAATTCGGCGTGGTCATGCTGCTGTATCTCGACAACGCCATCAAGGAATCGCGGCAGGCCGGGCACCTGACCGACCACGCCGCGCTGCGGCAGGCGATCATTCAGGGGGCGTTGCTGCGCGTGCGGCCCAAGATGATGACGGTGGCGGTGATCGTGGCCGGCCTGCTGCCCGTCATGTTCAGCGACGGCGCCGGCTCCGATGTCATGAAGCGCATTGCGGCGCCGCTGGTGGGCGGCATGCTGACCGCGCCGCTGCTATCGCTCTTCGTCATCCCCGCCCTGTACTGGTTGTGGCACCGGCGTCTGCCGGTTTAGGGCGTGTTAACACTAATTTCGCGTCCGCGTTGCCCCGAGAAAGCGATGGATGCAAGGCGCGTCGCGCCGGCAAGGGCCATCCCTTGCCAAGCGGCGCAACGCCGCAGACGCGCTTTCTCGGGACAACCCGAAGGGACGGGCCGATTCGGGCGCATGCCTTTGGCGCGAGCCGCTTGCAGTGAACGACACTGCAGCGCGTCTCGCTTCGCGGCCTGCATCCCGAATAGGCCTCGTCGCGGGCGTGAAATTAGTGTTAACACGCCCTAGATGGGGACCTGCTTGAGCCGCTTCCATAAGGTGGTGCGCGACATTCCCAGCCGGCGTGCCGTCTCGGCCTTGTTCCCGCCGGTTTCGGCGAGCACCCGGGAAATGATTTCGGCTTCGTTTACAAGCTGCTGTTGCGGGCGATAGTAGGGCCGCGCCAGCGACGGTTCCGGCGCCGTAACGCCGGGCGCAGGCGGCGCAACATACTCGATCTCGGGCGGGAAATGCTGCGGCTGGATGATCGGGCCATCCGCGTGCACCAGCGCATATTCGAGCGCATTGAACAGTTGACTGATGTTTCCCGGCCAGTCGTAGGCTTCGAGGGCGAGCAGTGCTTCATGGGTGAGCCGCATATTGTCCCGCTTGTAGCGCTTTCCCAGATCGCCAAGCAATTTGTTGGCGAGCATGGAAATATCTTCCTTGCGCTCGCGCAGCGGCGGAACATGGAGAGGAAGCACGCGCAACCGGTAGTAGAGGTCTTCCCTGAATCCGCCGCGCTCGACCATGGACGCCAGATTCCGGTGCGTCGCCGCGATGACGCGGACATTTATCGGGCGAGCGTGGTTCTCGCCCAATCGCACCACCTCTTTTTCCTGCAACACGCGCAGCAGCTTGACTTGCGTGCCCAGCGGAATTTCTCCGATCTCGTCCAGCAGCAGCGTCCCCCCCTCGGCAGCCTCGAAGCGGCCGATTTTTGCCACGGTCGCGCCGGTGAAAGCGCCCTTGGCATAACCGAACAACTCCGATTCGAGAAGATTTTCGGGCAGCGACGCGCAATGCACCGGGATGTACGGCCCCTTGCAGCGCTCGGAATTGTCGTGCAGCGCCTTGGCGACCAGCTCCTTGCCGCTTCCGCTCTCGCCAGTCAGCAGCACGCTGGCATTGCTCGGGGCCGCCCGCAGGATCTGCGAATAAAGCTTCTGCATCGCGGGGCCATGGCCAACCATGCTGCCCAGTTGCAGACGTTCCGTGACTTTCTGTTCCAGCTCCGCTTCGTGCGAGCGGTCTCGCAAAATGATCGCGCAGGACAGCGGCAGGTTTTCCGACGGCGGCAGCAATCTGGCCCACATCCGCAGGAATACGGAGGTGCTGTCCGGGCGCTGCAGCACAATATCCTGAATGACGTCGCCGGCCTTCCAGTCCTGGGTCAGCGCACATCTCCCCCGGGTTTCGCACGCCTGGGCGCACCTCGTCCCCTTGAAGATGCTGGGGCAGAGCAGATTGACCAGATTCTCGCCTTCACGCCCGACCATCTGTGTGGCCGCCCTGTTGGCCGCCAGCACTTTCCGGTTCTTGTCCAGAAATAGCACCCCCTCTTCCAGGCTATCCAGAAACAGATTGAGCATGGGAATCGTCATCATGTCATCCACCTTTGTTCACAGTTAACGTAAAAGATAACGTTTATTGTGAACAACGGCAATGTTTTTTGATGGCGGCAGCCTCCGTTCTCGGGGGATATCCAATGCCGCCCCCCATTACGGCAAACCCGTCGGGGGCGACATGACCAGCCGGCTCAGGTTTGATATCGGCATCGATACCGGTTCGCCAAGTGCGGCGGCTCCGGTAAAATGCCGGGTTTTCCTGCCTGCACCTCCCTCATGGAAACCACGTCCGCATCGCCCCTTGCGCGCGATGTCAAGAAGCGCCGCACCTTCGCCATCATTGCCCACCCCGACGCGGGTAAAACCACGCTGACCGAAAAGCTGCTGCTGTTCGGTGGCGCGATCCAGATGGCGGGCACGGTCAAGGCGCGCAAGAGCGGCCGCTATGCCACATCCGACTGGATGGAAGTCGAGCGCGAACGCGGCATTTCGGTGGCGAGTTCAGTAATGCAGTTTTCCCACGGCGACTGCGTCTTCAACCTGCTCGATACCCCAGGCCACAAGGACTTCTCGGAAGACACCTACCGCGTGCTCACCGCGGTCGACGCCGCCATCATGGTGGTCGACGCCGCCAAGGGCGTGGAAGAACAGACCATCAAGCTCTTGGAAGTGTGCCGCCTGCGCGACACGCCCATCATCACCTTCATCAACAAGATGGACCGCGAGGTGCGCGAGCCGCTGGAACTGCTGGACGAGATCGAATCGATCCTGAAAATCCACTGTGCGCCGGTGACCTG
The DNA here is from genome assembly GCA_035436705.1 of Thiobacillus sp. Lineage (GTDB taxonomy): Bacteria > Pseudomonadota > Gammaproteobacteria > Burkholderiales > Thiobacillaceae > Thiobacillus. Next base: position 28,786 of record DAOMWT010000011.1, read on the forward strand.
GCCGATCGGCATGGGCAAGCGCTTTCACGGCGTGTATCACCTGATCAATGACGAGATCCTGCGCTTCAGGGCCGGCGAGGAAAACGCCGACCAGCCGTTCGAATCGCTGCAGGGCCTGGGCGATGCCGCGCTGAAGGCGCGCTTCCCGCTGGAAGCCGACGCCCTGCTGGCGGAAATCGAACTGGTGCGCGGCGCCGGCGCCAGCTTCGACCTCGATGCGTTCCTGGCGGGCAGGCAGACACCGGTGTTTTTCGGTTCCGGGGTCAACAATTTCGGCGTGCGCGAAGTGCTGCGCGCGCTGGCCGACTGGGCGCCGCCGCCGCAGCCGCGCGAGGCAGTCGAGCGCACGGTCGACCCCACCGAGCCCAGATTCACCGGCTTCGTGTTCAAGATCCAGGCCAACATGGACCCGCAGCACCGCGACCGCATCGCCTTCTTCCGCGTCTGCTCCGGGCGCTACAGCCCCAACATGAAAGTTCGCCACCGCCGCACCGGCAAGGACATGAAGATCGCCAACGCGGTGGTGTTCATGGCCAACGAGCGCACCCGCATGGAAGACGCGGTGGCGGGCGACATCATCGGCATCCACAACCACGGCCAGCTGCATATCGGCGACACGCTGACCGAGGGCGAGGCGCTGCAATACAAAGGCATCCCTTACTTCGCACCCGAACTGTTCAGCCGCCCGCGCCTGCGCGACCCGCTGCGCGCCAAACAGCTGAACAAGGGTCTGCTGGAACTCGGCGAGGAAGGTGCGGTGCAGGTGTTCGAGCCGTTCGCCGACAACACGCTCTTGATCGGCGCGGTCGGCCAGCTGCAGTTCGAGGTCGTCGCCCATCGCCTGAAAACCGAATATGGCGTCGACGCCAGTTTCGAGAACGCCGGCATCCACACCGCGCGCTGGGTCACCTGCCCGGATGCACACCACCTCGCCGAGTTCACCAAGGCCAATTCGCTCAAGCTGGCGAAGGACGTCGACGGCAACCTGGTCTATCTGGCCGACACGCGGGTGAATCTCACGCTGGCACAGGAGCGCTGGCCCAAGGTCGCGTTCCACGACACGCGGGAGCATGGGCAGGTGATGAGATAGAACAGGTGAGAAGAATCCGGATTAGTTAAACTCCGTTCCAGCTGACTTAATCATCCACATCATGGTGTCGCCATGAATAAAAACCTGAACAGCTTCGCCCAAAAAATTCTTATAGCGCGCCATCAGTTCGGCTGTTGGGGGCATGCTCGCCAGGTTCGGCTAAGATTGCACCCCCATCCAGACCCGGCCGGGAATCCATACTGCAATGGATACGTCTTGTTAGATCGGCTTGACGGAATGAATGCCGCCACTCGATCCTGAAATGTCGAGATTACGCACCAGCACCAGCACGTTGTGGGTATTGAGGCGGTTGATAAACAATTCGCTGATAAAGGACTGGCCATCGCGGCACCGCGCCTGGAAGACAACTGCGCAGTGGCAGAGAAAAGCCAGCCGTGAGTTGATGCCGCCTTCCTGTACCAGATCGACGTTCGTCAGCTGTGGAAGGAGCATGGAAATATGACGGCCAACCAGCTCCTCTTGCATATAGTCGAATATCTGCTCACATGCCCTGCTGCAATCACGAATCGTACCCATGTCATCCAGGGTGAATGTGCAGAGATCGTTCGGCCGGGCTTCGGGAATGTCGGAAAGGCGCGGCATATTCGCTTGCGGGCTTTTCACCGGCAGAATGCTTGCTGTCGCCATGAATGGCTCCATCGTTCCATTTGGGATCAAGATTTTACCCTCCTGAAAATGAGCCCTCTGCGACAAGGGCAATAAGTTTTTGTGTACGCTGGCGCAGGATGCGCCAGCCGTCGGTAGCATTTAAGGCTTTCGCGTCACCGGCCAAGGTAGCGAAACAACCAGATATGGGTGTAACTTAGATCATATTTCCAGAAAATATAAGGATGCGTTGCGATGAGAAAACCAGAGGATGAGTACCTCGAAAAGGCCGGCCAATTAAGCGAAGAAGAAACCGAACGCTTGTTGGCAAGAATGCGCTCCAAGCTCACGCGCAGGCTGGAAAACAGAAAAATGAGCGTGCAGGAGGCCGTGGCCATCCAGCTCGAAATCGAAGACGAGGAGTTGCAGGAGTGGCGCGCACGCATGGCCGAAATCAGGAAGGAATCAAAGAAAAAAAGCACTTAGACCGCCTGCTCCAAGGCATCCAGGGCCACACGCACGGCAATCCCGGGGTGTCGTCGCCCGGCGTCATTCAGGTCGGGCCGACCGCCGTCGCCGCACCGCAACCTCTACCGCTCCCCCATGTCCGAAGCCGCGAGCAAGACCGAAAGCTACACTCACAAACCCCGTGTGGCCTATTTCTCCATGGAAATCGCCATGGAGAACGACATCCCGACCTACAGCGGCGGTCTGGGTGTGCTGGCAGGCGATACCCTGCGCGCCGCGGCAGACATCGGTGTGCCGATGGTCGCGGTCACCCTGGTGTCCCGGGCCGGGTATTTCCGCCAGGCAATCGATCCTCAAGGCCGACAGATCGAGCTTGCCGACGACTGGGAACCGGCACGCTATGCGGCCCGGTTACAGGCCGCCGTGGCGCTGGAACTGGAAGGCCGCCAGGTGTGGGTGGGAGGCTGGCTCTACGTGATGAATTCCTGGATCGGTGAAGGCGTACCCATCCTGCTGCTGGACACGGACCTGCCGGTGAACGACCCGCGCGACCGCGACATCACCCACTATCTTTATGGCGTTGGCGATGCCTATCGGATCAAGCAGGAGGTGGTGCTGGGCGTCGGCGGCGTCGCCATGCTCCAGGCCCTGGGTTTCAAGCTCATGGGCTACCACATGAATGAGGGACACTCGGCCTTCCTCACCCTGGCACTGCTTCGGCGTTACGCTCGCCCCCGCGAAGGTCTGCGGCCTGGAGAAAGCTCCTACGATCTGCCCCTCGTGCGGCAACTGTGCACCTTCACCACCCACACGCCGGTGGAGGCGGGACACGACAAATTCGATTACGACCTGGTGCGGCGCATCTATGGTGACCTGCTAGACCTGGACACAGTGAAACTGCTGGCCGGCGAGGACAAGCTCAACATGACCCGCCTGGCCCTTAACCTGTCGGAGTACGTGAACGGAGTGGCCAAGCGTCATGCCGAGGTTTCCCGCCAGATCTTCCCCGGCTATGTGGTGCACGCGGTCACCAACGGCGTGCATGCCTCCACCTGGACCAGCAAGTCCTTTGTCACACTCTATGACCAGCATGTACCGGGCTGGGGCCATGAGCCGGAACTCCTCACCCGGGCCGACCGCATCCCGAACGACTTGCTCTGGGCGGCGCACCGGGACGCCAAGCAGGCGCTGCTGGACAAGGTTCGGGAACTCGCCGGGGTGAGCCTCAGCGCAGACCAGCCCATTCTCGGTTTTGCGCGGCGCATGACTGCCTACAAACGGGCGGACCTGATGTTCACCGATTTTGAACGTCTCAAGCGTATTGCCGGAAAGTTTCCATTCCAGATCGTCATGGCCGGCAAGGCCCACCCGAACGACATGGCAGGCAAGCAGCTCATCGAGGCACTTCACCGCCATATTCGCGAGTTGGCGAGGGAAATCCCCGTGGTTTTCCTGCCCGACTACGACATGGAGCTGGCGCTGCACATGGTGTCCGGATCGGATCTCTGGCTCAACACCCCTTTGCGGCCACTGGAAGCCTCGGGCACCAGCGGCATGAAGGCCGCCTTCAATGGCGTGCCGCAGTTATCGGTGCTGGATGGATGGTGGGTGGAAGGCTGCCTGGAGGGGGTGACAGGATGGGCTATCGGAGACGATACCCCGACCGCCAACGGGCACGATGCCATGGCCTTGTACGACAAGCTGGAGCAGGTGATCCTGCCGCTTTGGTATGGGGACCGGGCGGGCTGGACTGCCGTCATGAAAGGCGCCATCAGCCGGAACGCGGCCTTCTTCAACAGCCACCGCATGATGCGTCGCTACGCCACGGAGGCGTATCTGAGATAAGCGCGCTACGATCGGCTTCCGGAATTACGGGCCCTGATTCGGCCCGATGAACCCGCATCCTGAATACCTTCAGTGGGTTCGGTTTTCCCTGAAAAAATGGATCGCTCCGTCCAGCCGATGCACGGGGTGGATCGCCATCCCCGGGATCTTCTGCTTGGGCTGGTTGGCGGCCGGTACGATGGCCTGGGTAAAGCCGAGCTTGGCCGCTTCCTTGAGGCGTTCCTGGCCGCGCTGTACCGGGCGGATTTCGCCGGCGAGGCCGACTTCGCCGAACATCACCAGCTTGTCGGGCAAGGGCTGGCTGCGCAGCGAGGAAACGATCGCGGCGAGCACGGCGAGGTCGGCGGCGGGCTCGCTGATCTTGACGCCGCCGACGGCGTTGACGAACACGTCCTGATCGAAGCAGGCGATACCGGCGTGGCGATGCAGCACCGCCAGCAGCATGGCGAGCCGGTTCTGCTCCAGGCCGACCGACAGGCGGCGCGGGCTGGGCGCATGGCTGGCATCGACCAGCGCCTGGATTTCCACCAAGAGCGGCCGCGTGCCTTCCTGTGTCACCAGCACGCACGAACCCGGCACCGGCTCGCCGTGGCGCGACAGGAAAATCGCCGAGGGATTTGACACGCCCTTGAGGCCCTTCTCGGTCATCGCGAACACGCCGATCTCGTTCACCGCGCCGAAGCGGTTCTTGAACGCACGCACCAGCCTGAACGAGGAGCCGGTGTCGCCCTCGAAATACAGCACGGTGTCGACGATGTGCTCGAGCACGCGCGGCCCGGCGATCGCGCCTTCCTTGGTGACGTGACCGACCAGGATGATCGCGGTACCGGTCTGCTTGGCGTGGCGCGTGAGCTGCGCGGCGCATTCGCGCACCTGCGCCACCGAACCCGGTGCCGAGGTCAGCGCTTCCGAATACACGGTCTGGATCGAATCGATCACTGCGACCTCGGGCTTCATCTCGGCGAGCTGCGCAAGAATGGCCTCCAACCGTATTTCCGGCAGCACCGGCAGATTGGTCTCGGGAAGCGACAGTCGGCGCGCGCGCAGCGCAACCTGGCGCGCCGATTCCTCGCCGCTGACATAGAGCGTCTTGAGCCTGCCGGACAGGCCGGCCAAGGCTTGCAAGAGCAGCGTCGATTTGCCGATACCGGGGTCGCCGCCGATCAGCGTCACGCCACCCGGCACCAGGCCGCCGCCGAGCACGCGGTCGAGCTCGCCGATGTCGGTAGCGATGCGGCTCTCTTCCGAGGCTTCGACGTCATGCAGGAATTGTGCGGTGCTGGTCGCCGCCAGCGAAGCGAAGCGCGGCTTGGCCGATTCCGCAATCGTTTCGACCAGGGTGTTCCAGGCATTGCACGCCGGGCACTGGCCCTGCCACTTGGGCGACTGCCCGCCGCACTCGGTGCAGGTGTAGATCGTTTTTGCTTTGGCCATCAGCTTGCGTTCCGGTCAGGCCGGGAACACGCCGGTGGACAGATAGCGGTCGCCGCGGTCGCACACGATGGAAACGATCACCGCGTTCTCGACTTCCTTCGACAGCTGCAGCGCCGCCCATAGCGCGCCGCCGGACGAGATGCCGGCGAAGATGCCCTCCTCGCGCGCCAGCCGACGCGTGGTGTCCTCGGCGTCCTGCTGGCTGACGTAGATCATGCGGTCGACGCGGCCGGGGTCGCAGATTGCCGGCACATATTCTTCCGGCCATTTGCGGATACCGGGGATCTGCGCGCCTTCGGTCGGCTGCACGCCGACGATCTGGATGGCGGGATTCTGCTCCTTGAGGTAGCGCGAGCAACCCATGATGGTGCCGGTGGTCCCCATGCTGGAGACGAAATGGGTGATCCTGCCTGCGGTGTCGCGCCAGAGTTCCGGGCCGGTGGTACGGTAGTGCGCATCCGGATTGTCAGGGTTGGCGAACTGGTCGAGGACCTTGCCGATGCCCTGCTTCTCCATTGCCACCGCCAAGTCGCGCGCGCCTTCCATACCGGCTTCCCTGCTCACCAGCTGCAGTTCGGCGCCGAAGGCGCGCATGGTCTGGCGCCGTTCGATCGACAGGTGCTCGGGCATGATCAGGATCATCCTGTAGCCGCGCATCGCCGCTGCCATCGCCAGCGCGATGCCGGTGTTGCCGCTGGTGGCTTCGATCAGGGTGTCGCCCGGTTTGATCTCGCCGCGCGCCTCGGCCTGCTCGATCATCGACAGCGCCGGGCGGTCCTTCACCGAGCCGGCGGGATTGTTGCCTTCGAGCTTGACCAGCACGGTGTTGCTGGTCGTTCCGGGCAAGCGCTTCAGGCGCACCAGCGGCGTGTTGCCGACGCAGTCTTCAAGGGTTTTGTACATGTCTTACTGACGTCCGATCGGCAGATAATCGAAGCCCATCTCGCGCATTGCCTGCGGTTCGTAGAGATTGCGGCCGTCGAACACCAGCGGCGTTTTCAGCAGCGACTTCATGGTGTCGAAATTGGGGCTGCGGAACACCTTCCATTCGGTGACGATCAGCAGCGCATCGGCACCCTTCAGCGCATCCATCGGGCTGTCGACCAGCAGCAGGTCGGCACGCTCGCCATAGATGCGGCGAGTTTCCTCCATCGCCGCCGGGTCGTAGGCCGACACGCTCGCGCCCATCGCCCACAGCGCTTCCAGCATGCTGCGGCTGGGCGCTTCGCGCATGTCGTCGGTGTTGGGCTTGAACGCCAGCCCCCACATGGCGAAGCGCTTGCCCCTGAGATCGGTGCCCAGGCGCGCGGTCAGTTTGTTGACCAGAACCTGCTTCTGCGCGTCGTTGGCCTCTTCCACCGCATCGAGCACGCGCAGCGGGATGCCGTTCTCTTGCCCGGTGCGGCGCAGCGCCTGTACGTCCTTGGGGAAGCACGAGCCGCCGTAGCCGCAGCCGGCGTACAGGAAGTGGTAGCCGATGCGCGGGTCGGAGCCGATGCCGTGGCGCACCTGCTCGATGTCGGCGCCGAGCTTCTCCGCCAGCACCGCGAGCTCGTTCATGAAGGAGATGCGCGTCGCCAGCATGGCGTTGGCGGCGTACTTGGTAAGCTCGGCACTACGCACATCCATCACCGTGAGGCGGTCGTGGTTGCGCTGGAACGGCGCGTAGAGCTGGCGCAGCAGGGCCGTGGCGCGCTCGCTGTCGGTGCCGATGACGATGCGGTCGGGCTTCATGAAGTCGTCGACCGCCGCGCCCTCCTTGAGGAACTCGGGGTTGGACGCGACGTTGAACTCGATCGCGACGCCGCGCTTCGCCAGCTCTTCGGCGAGCGCCGCCTTCACCTTGTCGGCGGTGCCCACCGGCACAGTGGACTTGTCGACCACCAGCTTGTACTCGCTCATGTGGCGGCCGATGTTGCGCGCGGCGGCGACCACGTATTGCAGGTCGGCCGAGCCGTCCTCGTCCGGCGGCGTGCCCACGGCGATGAACTGGATCTGGCCGAAGGCGACCGATTCGGCGACGTCGGTGGTGAAATGCAGGCGGCCGGCGGCGACGTTGCGCTTTACCATGTCCTCCAGGCCCGGCTCGTAGATCGGGATGCCGCCGGATTTCAGGATCTCGATCTTGGTGGGGTCGACGTCGAGGCAGAGCACCTCGTTGCCGACTTCGGCCAGACAGGTTCCGGTCACCAGGCCCACATAGCCGGTGCCGATCACGGTAATTTTCACTGCGCCTCCTCCCTAAGCATTTTGAATGTCGGATTGAATCTGTTTGAGCGCAGCCAGCGGATCGGCCGCGCCCGTGATCGGGCGCCCGATCACCAGGTCGGTCGCGCCTGCGCGCAGGGCCTCGTCCGCTTCCTCATGCAGTCCAAATCCCGCTATTCCCTCCTCGATGCCG
>DAOMWT010000012.1:0-36331 GCA_035436705.1 Thiobacillus sp.
CAAGCGTGGCCGCCTGCGTGCGCGCCAGGGTCTGCCGCGCGGCCGGCACGACCGGATCGGCACCGTCTTCCAGCTCATAAAATCCGTCGCCCACCGCCGCCTCGCGACTGACCCCTTCCTTGACGTTGCCGTTGGCAAAGAGGGTGCCGGGGAATGCCGCGCTGGCATAAGTGGCCGGTTCGACGAGGCTGCGCAGCTTGACCGGCTGCAGGCTGGCGCCGCCGCCCGACAGGTACTGCACCCCGACATCGACGCTGACAGCCGGCGTGCTCACCAGCGCAGTTTGCGGCAGACTGATCTGTGCGCGCATTGTCGGCAGGCGGAACGCCGCCACGGTGAACCGGCCCGACTGCCGCGCCCGCTCGCCTTCGCCCAGAGTAATGTCGTACGCGCCCAGCCGGGCCTCGCGCGGAATGGCCCACTGCGTTTCGGCGATGCCCTGCGGGTCGAATTTCACCGGCAGAATATAGGCCTGCCCGCTGCCGGCATGGGTGAGGGTGAGTTTTTTCGGCAGGCTTTTTTGCGCCGCCAGTGCGAAACCGCTGCCCGAGCGCAGCCGGATGAAATGCTTCATCGCCACCGTATCGCCCGCCCGGAACAGGCTGCGGTCGAGCACGCTATGCGCGATCTCCGGCGTCCACACCTCGCTCGCGGGCAGGTTAAAGCGCCACGATTCAATGCCGTTGTCCCATGACGACAGGGTGAAGCTGCGATCCTGGCCGACCCGCGCCGAAACGAACCAACCGCCTGGCCAGTTTCTGCAGTGCGTGGCCTCGCCCAGGGTCTGTGCAATGCGGGCGCGCCCCTGTGCGTCGGTCGCCCCCTGCCATTTCAGCGTGCCCTTGCAGTCGCTCACTGCTATCTGCGCGCCGGCCACCGGCTGGCCGGAATTCAGTGCCGTCACCCACGCCAGCGAGGACTCGCGCCCGGCCTTGAAATGCACCACCAGATTGGTGACCAGCGCTGCAGTGTGGGTGTGATACGCGCCCTGGCCGTCGAGATAGGCCGCGCCAAGTTTCGGACTGGCGAGTTCGACCACATAAAACCCCGGTCCTGGCAGCGGAATGCCGACGACCTCGAAAGCCTGGCTGCCGCCCGGCTTGGATACGCTCAATCCAGCCAGCGGGCTGACGTTTTCCAGCACCGAAAAGCTGCCCGCGGGCTGACGCGCGGGCAGCTTCTGCGGACGGGCGCCGGGGCTCGGGCGGCCGTAGCGCACGCTTTCCAGATGCCGAAGCCAGTTGATCACCATGCTGTCGGCGCCATCGCGCACCGCTGCCAGCTTGCCCGGCAGCGCCAGGGCGCGGCCGCCGGCAGCGGTTTCCAGGTTGCGCAGCGTGACCGGCAACACTGGGTGCGCCGCTTCGAGCACGCCGAACGCGTCCGGGAATTTGGCCAGCGGCGGATAGGCATCGGTGCGGAGCGCCAGCGGAAACTGCGCGGCATTGGCCAGCGCGCGGCCGTCCTCGTCACGCAGCGCGGCGGGCAGGCTCAGCGTGAGCACCGTCTTTTCCGGAAAGGGGCCAGCAAAACGCAGCCGCTCCAGCCACGGGGAATCCGCCGCGCCGGTTTCCGGCAGCGCCGCCCAACTGCGCCCTGCGGCGTCGCTGAGGCGCACCCGGCGTGCGTCTTCGCGCCTGATCGCGCCACCGAAGCCGACCCGGATCGGCGTGAGCGGATTGCACGCCGCGCGCGGGTTGACCTTGCCACATGTCGCGCGCGCGTAAAACGCCGGGCGCACACGGAACGCAAACGTCTGCGCGTCGCGACTCGCCAGTCCATTGCCCGCTTCGACGCCGGCGTCCAGCACCAGGCTGACCCGGCTCTCGTTCGGCAGCGGGCGCCGGCAGCGGAGCACCTCCGTGGTATCGGCATTGGGCGCAAAGCGCCGGCGGAACAAAGGGTCGTTGCCGTCTTTCAATGGCCGCAGGGCCGCTTCACGCGCCGCCCCCTGCAGCACCTCCACTTCGATGCGCTCGGCCAGTCCCGTCACCTGGCACGACGCCCGGCTCGCCAGGGTGCCGGGCTTCACCCGCGTATCGAATGTCAGCACGAAGGTCTGCCGCTCGTCGATGTCACTGCTGCCATCGACGGGGCGTAGCGCCAGCACCTGCGGACCGCCGGTGTCGAACCGGAAGTCTTCCGCTTTCACCGGCTGCCCGGCCGCATCCTTCAGCCCCTCACGAACCGTGAACGCGCAGCGCGCAGCACCCGGCAGGCCGCGCTCGAAGTCGTAGATCCAGGTGTGGTCGTCGAGCCACTTGCCGCTGCCCGCCACCGGGCAATCCACCTCGAACGGATCGGCTGCGCGCGGATCGCCCAGCGCCACCACCGGCTGGTCGAATCTTGCCGCTGCCTGACGCACGTCCTTGACGCTGCCCTGCGGCGAAAAATCCACCACCTGGGTGGCCAGCGCCAGCGCCGTCCACATTCCTCCCGCCAGCCCGATCCAGATACGCATGGGGTTCCCTCCGTGTTCGGGTCATTGTGACAAGGCGTGCGGGTTTTTCAAACCGAGCGGCAGCGGGGCTTTGCCGTCATGCGATGAGGCATGGGCTGCAGTGAACCGTTTCCCGCAGCGCGGCTCTCATTCCGGTAATCCGGCTGGAGCGGCGTGCCGACTTGGCCTACCATCATTGCCCCGGACATCTCACCCTGCCAGGAACTGGCCCACGCCCATGCCGAACGCATCCCCCCCGCAGCGCCTGCTCCCTGCCTTTGCCCTCGCCCTGACCCTGATCGTGTTTGCCATGGCGACCCGTCTTGTCCTGATGACGCGGCCGGAAGTGAGCATTCCGCCGGGCATCGCTTCCTATGTACAGATTTTCGGCTTCGGCCTGCTGTTCGATCTGGCGGCGGCGGTGTATTTCACGGCGCCGGTGGTCCTGCTGCTGGCGCTGATGCCGGACCGCTTCGCGCGCTGGCATGTGATGCGCGCAGCCGGCATGGCGCTGCTGGTCGCGCTGACGTTCGTGTTGCTGCTGACCGCGGTGTCGGAATGGTTCTTCTGGGAAGAATTCGGCGCCCGCTTCAATTTCATTGCCGTCGATTATCTGCTCTATTCGCACGAGGTCATCGGCAACATCCGCGAGAGCTATCCGGTGGGGAAAGTCCTTGCCGGACTCGCGGTCCTGGCGGTGCTGTGGTGGCTGCCCTTCATGCGCCGCATCTATGCCGCAGCCCGCGCGCCCTGGCCCTGGCGTTCCCGTCTGCTCTGGGTCGGCGCCTGGGCGGCCGCCGTGGCGGGGCTGGCCGCAGGCCTCGATGGCGATCTCAAGAACCGCAGCGCCAGCGATCACGTCAACGAGCTGGCCGGCAATGGCATCTATTCCTTCTTCGCCGCCAACCGTCGCAACGAGCTGGATTTCGAACGCTTCTATGCCGCGCTGCCGCCGCAGCAGGCTTTCGCCATCGTGCGCCGCACGCTGGCGCAGGACGGCGGCGCGTGGCTGGCGAAACAGCCTGCCGGCGGGGTGGAGCGGCTGATCCCGTCGACCGCGGCGCCGCAGCGCCTCAACGTCGTGCTGATCAGCATCGAAAGCATGGGCGCGGAATTTCTCGGCGCTTATGGCGACCCGCGCGGCCTGACGCCGAACCTGGACCGGCTGGCGCGGGAAGGCCTGTGGTTCTCGAACGTTTACGCCACCGGCAACCGCACCGTGCGCGGCCTGGAGGCGCTGGCGCTGGCGCTGGCGCTGCCGCCGACGCCCGGCCAGTCGATCGTGCGGCGCCCGAGGAACGAGGAACTGTTCTCGCTCGGCAGCGTGCTCGAGGATTTCAACTACGAAGTGCGCTTCGCCTACGGCGGCTACGGCTATTTCGACAACATGAACGCCTTCTTCGACCGCAACGACTACCGCACCATCGATCGCACCGACATTCCCGCCGAACGCATTGGTTTCGCCAATATCTGGGGCGTCGCTGACGAGTTCCTGTTCGACCACGTGCTCGACACTCTCGGCCATATCCATCGTTCGGCGCAGCGCGGCGAGGGTTCGCGGCCGTTCTTCGTGCACATCATGACCACCAGCAATCATCGCCCCTACACCTACCCGGCGGGCCGTATCGACATCCCCTCGGGCAGCGGGCGCGAGGGCGCGGTGAAGTATGCCGACTACGCCATCGGCCATCTGCTCGCCGAGGCGCGCAAGCAAGCCTGGTTCGATGACACCCTGTTCATCGTCACCGCAGACCATGGCGCCAATGCACGCGGCACGGTGAACATCCCGGTGGACAAGTACCGGATTCCCCTGTTTTTCTATGCGCCCAAACACCTCAAGCCGCAGCGGGTGGAGCGGCTCATGTCGCAGATCGACATTGCGCCCACGCTGCTGGGCATGCTCGGGGTGAGCTACTACAGCAAGTTCTTCGGGCGGGATATCCTGCACGCCCCGCGAGCGGGCGACCGCGCCTTCGTCGCCAACTACCAGACGCTGGGCTATCTGAAAAACGGTCGCCTGGCCGTGTTGCAGCCCCGGCGCAAGGCGGAAGTCTTTGCCGTCGATGCGCAGAACCTGCCCGTGGCGCCGCGCGCCGACCCGGCGCTGCAGCAGGAGGCGACCGCGTTCTATCAGCATGCGGCGTACGTGTTCCGCCATGGCCTGTATCGCGACGAAGAGCAGCTTCCGCCCGCACAGCGAATCCCCGGCATCCCTGCTTCGACCCAGACCGAGCTGCGGGAGCAGGCCGGCAGCCGCCAAGCGCCCCGCGACGGTTTCTGAAATCCGCCGGGCGAGGGGCGGCGCCACGCACCCCCATGCCGGCCGGGGGCGGGAAATGTTTCCGGGCCTAGTCTCCCGTGCGCGCGCGCCAGGCTGCCACCGCCTGGGTCCGCGCCTGAAAGATCGCGTCGCGGATCCGCGCGGGGTCGGCCTGGCGCGCCACTTCGGCGGCATCGATGGTCTGCGCCGCCTGCAGCGCCTGCCGCAGATACGCCGGCGCGGGAAATGCTTTGTCCTCGTAACCGGGTCGGCCGCGGAAATCGCATTCGCAGGCGCGCAGAAATTCCTCGAAACGCTCCGGGCGGCGAAACGCATCGACGCGCTCCAGCAGTTCGACGACCGTGCCGGCACGCAATTCCAGCGCACGATGGACATTGCCGTGTTCGCGCGCCACCGCGACGGCGAGTTCGCGGCAGTCGGCCGGCACGCGGATGCGCTTGCTCAGCGCGCGTACCAGGTCTGCGCTCCGGGCTTCGTGGCCATGATGTCTGGGCCAATACTCGGGCGGCGTCGTGCCCTTGCCGAGGTCGTGGGTCAATGCCGCGAAGCGCACCGGCAGGCTGAAACCCTGCCGCGCGGCCCAGTCGACCACCCGCATGACATGCACGCCGGTATCGATTTCGGGATGATGTTCGGGCGGCTGCGGCACCCCGAACAGGCGGTCGATTTCAGGGAAGAGCCGGGCCAGCGCACCGCAGTCGCGCAACACCTGGAACATGCGCGACGGCTGCGCTTCCATCAGGCCGCGCGCGACTTCCTGCCACACCCGCTCGGGCACCAGCGCATCGACTTCGCTGTTGTCGACCATCCGCCGCATCAGCGCGTTGGTTTCCGGAGCGACGGCAAAGTCGGTGAAACGGGCGGCGAAGCGCGCCACCCGCAGGATGCGCACCGGATCTTCGGCAAACGTCTCGCTCACATGGCGAAAAACGCGTGCAGCCAGATCGTCCTGTCCGCCATAGGGATCGACCAGCGTGCCGGCCGCGTCCTCGGCCATCGCGTTGATGGTGAGGTCGCGGCGGCGCAGATCCTCTTCCAGGGTGACGTCCGGCGCGGCGTACACCTTGAATCCCTTGTAGCCCTGTCCGGATTTGCGCTCGGTACGCGCCAGGGCGTATTCCTCGTGCGTTTGCGGGTGCAGGAAGACGGGGAAATCCTTGCCGACTGGCTGGTAGCCCAGCGCGATCATGTCGTCGGGCGTGGCGCCGACGACGACGTAGTCGCGGTCGGCCAGCGGCAGGCCCAGCAACCGGTCACGCACTGCGCCGCCGACGATGTAGGCTTTCATGGCGGCGGGCGGGCCTAACGGCGGGCGTTTTCCCGGTACGCGTCGTAGCGCGCGCGCGGCGTGTCGGCCCGCAGGTATTCGGGGGCGATGGCTTCGAGCGCCGCCGGCGGGAACGCGAACACGGATGGCCAGCCGCCGCTGCAGACGTTGTCCGTCGTCATGGCGTAGTAGTTGTCGCGCGTCATCAGCTTTTTGCCGGGCTTGAATTCGAGCGCCCAGGCTTGGAAATACGACGGCCATTTACCCAGTGGAATGATGCTGCGCCGCTTGCCGATCACTTCGCCGACATAATTCACCAGTTCCTGCAGGGTATAGGTCTTGGGGCCGCACAGGTCGTAGGTCTGGCCGTAGGTCGCCGGATTGTCGAGGCTGTCGGCATAGGCGCGCGCGACGTCCTCGACATGGACCGGGGCGAAGCGTGCCCCCGCGTTGGCGAGCGGCAGCAGCGGAAAGGCCTTCAACAGTCCGGCAAACATCGACAGGAAGGAGTCGCCGCGGCCGAAGATCACCGACGGACGGAAAATCGTGACGTCGAGGCCGTGTCCGTGGATGAACTTGGGACCGTTCAGATACCAGTTTTCGTGCTCGACATGGTGCCGCCCGGCCTCGCGCACCAGCGCTTCGGCAATGCCCTTGGAGCGCTGGTAGGCCGAGCGCGAGTTCGGGTTGGCGCCGAGCGCGCTCATGTGCAGCAGGCGGCGCACGCCCGATTCGCCGCAGGCGTGGATGACCTTGCGCGGCAGCTCGATATGGACCCGCTGGAAATCACCGCGGCGCGCGCCCGGCAGATCGACGCGGCCGACCTTGTTTTCATGCAGGATGCCGACCAGGTTGATGACGGCATCCATGCCGCGGAAGTGGCGGATGAGCTCCTGCTCATCGTGCACGTCGGCTTCGACCACCTCCACCGTCGGCAGCAAAATCAGTTCCTTGGCCATTTCGCGGCGGCGGCTCAGCACGCGCACGGCCAGACCGCGCGCGGCGAGCTGGCTGACGAGATAGGTGCCGACAAAGCCGGATCCACCGAGGATGCAGATGCGTTCAATCTTCATGATGAGAGCCGTTTCAGTATATAAGTCGACGCTGATTCTAATCGCCCGTCCGTTCGACTTCCAGCTGGGCGTCCGGATCGGCGGCGGGAACTGGGACCTTGCGCGGCGGCACCGTGCCCAGCCGTTCTTTCAGCAGCACGGAAGGCTGGCCGAAACGCTCCGCGTAATAGATGGCGTTGCTCATCACTTTTTTGACGTAATCACGGGTTTCGGCAAACGGGATGGATTCGATGTAGACCGCGGCTTCCATCGGCCGGGAATCGCGCCAGCGCTGCGCGCGGCTCGGGCCGGCATTATAGGCCGCGGTGGCGAGCACCGGCGAACCGTCCAGGCTGGTTTGCACATGCTTCAGGTAGTACGCGCCGAACTGAATGTTTTTCGCCGGGTTCTGCATCTCGTCCGGATGAAATCGCTTGATCCCGAGACGCTGCGCAATCCAGCGCGCCGTGGCCGGCATGATCTGCATCAAGCCGGCGGCACCGACGCTGGATCGTGCGACGTTGACGAAGCGGCTTTCCTGCCGCATCAGGCCGAACACCCAGGCTTCGTCGATCTGGTTTTCGCGCGCGGCCTGCTGCGCCAGTTCGCGGTAAGGCGCGAGAAAACGCAATTCAAAATCATGCAGTTCGCGGGTACGCTCGGCTGTGTTGATCGCCTGGTCGTACCATTCCATGCGGCGCGCCAACTCGGCCGCCGCCAGCAACTGTGCGTCAGAAAATTCGCGGATCGACCAGTTCCATTCCTGGCTGGCATCGCTACGCAGACCCAGTTCCTTCAGGGCCAACGCACGCGCGATGCCGGGCTGGCGGCCAACTGCGGCAACGTCATCGCCGCTCATCTTGGCGTTGTTGACGGCCGGCGCCTGCATCACCGGCCCGAGCTCTTCCTGCGCCAGCTGGCCGTAGTAGTGAAATTCGCGCGACAACTCCAGGAAAACCGGGGTCGCCGCCGCACGCTGGCCGCTGGCCTGCAAGGCGCGCGCGCGCCAGTAGCGCCAGATCGACTGCGCACGGGTGGCCTCGCCCATGCTATCGATCGCGCGCAGCACGGCCTGCCAGTCTGCCGCGCGCAATGCGGCGCGTGCCCACCATTCGCGCTGGAAATCGTTGGGCGCCATGGCGCCCGCCTGCTGAAACCAGGGCAACGCGCTTGTCTCGTGGCGACGCGCAGCCCAGGTGGCGAGGCGCGCCCAGGCGGTGCGCTGCTCCTCCGTGCCAAGGCGCGGCGCCAGCCTGCGCAACGCCTGTTCCGCCTGCCCGGTACTGCGTTTGGCCAGCTGGTCGAGCGCGTAAAGCGCGATTTCGCGGTCACCCCGCCGGCTGAAGTCGAGCTTGCCGGCATCGAGCAGACGCGCGGGATCGCGGCTGGCCAGGTCGAACAGCGCGGCGGCCGGGCGCCGGGCTTCGGGCAAGGCACTGGACACAACCCGGGCGACGCTCGGGTTGCCGGCTTCCAGCGCCAGCCGCAGGCGGCGCCAGACGTCTTCCTCGCGGATCAGTCCGGCCTCGATCAGTTGCTCGAACAAAGGCGTGCACACCGACGGCATGTCACGTCCGGTGAACCACAGGGTCACCGCCTCGCGCGGGTGACTGCGATGGCCCAGCGCCGATTCGGCACGGTAGGCATAGCACTGAAGCGCGATATCGGGCTTGACGAGACGCGGGTATTCGGCCAGATACAGCGGCCACGCTTCGCGCGCGCCGAGCGATTTCAGCCAGTCGGCGCGCAGCGCTTCGGCCATGCGGCTGCCCGGATAGCGCGCCAGGAAATCGGCGATGCGCGTATCGTCGGCACGGCTCGCCAGCATCAGGCGCCAGT
The DNA here is from genome assembly GCA_035436705.1 of Thiobacillus sp. Classification (GTDB taxonomy): domain Bacteria; phylum Pseudomonadota; class Gammaproteobacteria; order Burkholderiales; family Thiobacillaceae; genus Thiobacillus. The sequence continues at coordinate 8,880 of DAOMWT010000012.1, forward strand.
ATTCGACATAAGGCGCCAGCACATGATCGGCCGGCACGGCGCGCGCGGCATGCTCCAGATTCGCCAGCTTGCGCGCGGCAAACGCCTGCTGCGCCTTCAGCACGGCGGCGTCGCCCGGCGCGGCCCAGGCAGACACCGTGGACAACGCCAGCAGCAGAAAAACCCCGTTCCGAATCATGCTGCGAGGGTAACATGCAGCCGCCGCGCATCGCCTGGAATGAATTCACCATGGAGCGGCCCGACGCGCTGCCATTACCCCAGATACGGAGTGCACGTTATAGTGAAGGCCTCGTAGCCACTTTCCAAGGAAACCGCCATGACAGCCAACGTCGGCAATATCGACCGCATCATTCGTATTCTTGCTGGCATCGCCCTCATCGCCTGGGCGCTCATGGGCGGCCCGGTATGGGCCTGGATCGGCGTGCTGCCGCTGGCGACCGGGCTCTTCAGGTTCTGTCCGGCCTACAGCCTGCTCGGCATCAACAGCTGCGGCCTGAAGCAATAAGCTTCAGGCAAGAAACAGCTTGTAGGCCGGATTGCGGGATTCGTCCCAGTAGCGGTAGCCCAGTTCGTCCAGAAACTTCTGGAAGCCGGGTTTTTCCTTTTCCGGCACCTGGATGCCGACCAGCACGCGGCCGTAGTCGGCACCATGGTTGCGGTAATGGAACAGGCTGATGTTCCAGCCGCGGCTCATGCTCTGCAGAAACTGCATCAGCGCGCCGGGGCGCTCGGGGAATTCAAAGCGGTACAGTACTTCGTTGACGGCCTCGGGGGCGCGCCCGCCGACCAGGTGGCGGATGTGCAGCTTGGCCATTTCATTGTCGGTCAGGTCGATCGCCTCCAGGCCGTGCCGCTGCAGCAGTTCGACCACGCGCGCGCCCTCGCCCGCCCCCGGCACCGACAGCCCGACGAATACGCGCGCCATCCTGGGGTCGGAATAGCGATAGTTGAATTCGGTGATGTTGCGCGCGCCCAGCAGGCCGCAAAAGGTCTTGAAGCTGCCCGGCGTCTCGGGGATGGTGACCGCCAGTACCGCCTCGCGTTTTTCGCCCAGCTCGGCGCGCTCGGCGATGTGGCGCAGGCGATCGAAGTTCATGTTGGCGCCGGAGGCCACCGCGACCAGCGTTTTGCCCTTGAGCTTATCGCCGGCGATCGCCGCTTTCAGCCCGGCAACAGACAGGGCGCCGGCCGGTTCCAGAATCGAGCGGGTGTCTTCGAAGACGTCCTTGATCGCCGCGCAGATGGCGTCGTTGTTGACGCGGATGATTTCGTCGACATACAGCTGCGACAGCCGGAAGGTTTCCTTGCCGACCTTCTTTACCGCCACGCCGTCGGCAAAAATACCCACGCGCGGCAGCGTGATGCGCTTACCCTTGCACAGCGAGCGCGCCATCGCGTCGGCGTCTTCGGGTTCGACGCCGACGATCCTGATTTCCGGCCGCAGCCGCTTGATATACGCCGCCATGCCAGCAATCAGGCCGCCGCCGCCGACCGGGATGTAGACCGAATGAATCGGGCCGGGATGCTGGCGCAGCAGCTCCATCGCCACGGTGCCCTGCCCGGCGATCACATCCGGATCGTCGTAGGGATGGACAAAGGTGGCCTTGGCCTCCTTGGCAAGGAGGATGGCGTGATCGCAGGCTTCGTCATAGTTGTCGCCGTGCAGAATCACCTGCGCGCCGCGCGCCGCTACCGCATCGACCTTGATCCTGGGCGTGGTCGCCGGCATCACGATGGTCGCCGTCACGCCGAGCTTTTGCGCCGCCAACGCCACCCCCTGCGCGTGGTTGCCGGCCGATGCCGCCACCACGCCGCGTGCCAGCTGGGCCTGCGCAAGCTTCGCCATTTTGTTGTAGGCGCCGCGGCACTTGAAGGAAAACACCGGCTGCAGGTCTTCCCGCTTCAACAGGATCCGGTTGTTGAGGCGGTGCGACAGGTTGTGGGCCACCTCGAGCGGCGACTCTACCGACACGTCGTAGACGCGCGAGGTCAGGATGCGTTCGAGATAATCGACGGGTTGGCTCATGGCGGCAGGTGCGAGGTTTGAAAAAATAGGGGGATGCCGCTATCTTAGCGGGCTGCGACCAAATGACGAAAACATCATGACACAAGACGAAATGAAGCAAGCCGTGGCGCGTGCCGCGGTGGAGTACGCCCGCGGCGGCATCATCGGGGTAGGGACCGGCTCGACCGCCAACTATTTCATCGACGCGCTGGCCGCTGTCAAGGGCCGCATCGACGGCGCCGTGGCCAGCTCGGAAGCGACGGCCGCACGCCTGAAAAGCCACGGCATCCAGGTGCTCGACCTCAACAGCGTCGGCGAACTCGAAATCTACGTCGACGGCACCGACGAAATCACCGAGCATTTCGCCATGATCAAGGGCGGCGGCGGCGCGCTGACGCGCGAAAAGATCGTCGCCGCCTGCAGCAAGCAGTTCATCTGCATCGCCGATGAAAGCAAGCTGGTCGGGGTGCTCGGCAAATTCCCGCTGCCGGTCGAAGTGATCCCGATGGCGCGTTCCTACGTGGCGCGCGAACTGGTGAAACTCGGCGGCCAGCCACGCCTGCGCGAAGGCTTCACCACCGACAACGGCAACCTCATTCTCGACGTGCACGGCATGTCGATCGTCGACCCGGTATCGCTGGAAGCGGCACTAAACCACATCGTCGGCGTGGTCACCAACGGCCTGTTTGCGCGGCGCGGCGCGGACGTGCTGCTGCTGGGAACCGAATCCGGCGTCAAGACTTACAAGAAATGATCGCGACGGGGGAATCCGTCACTGTGTTGGCGGTGCCCCATCTTCCGGCTCCTGCTCCTCGGCGGGCACCCGATATTTTTCGGTCGCCCACTGCCCCAGGTCGATCAGCTTGCAGCGTTCGCTGCAGAATGGTTTCCAGCGGCTCGCCGCCGTCCAGCTGACGGCAGCGCCGCAGGTCGGGCAGGTCACGACAGGCGGCTTGGGAGATGGCTTCATAGGGTGCAGAAAGTCAGGTCGAAGTCGATCGGCTGATCGGTGCAGGCGCGCATCTGTCCTGCCCCGGCATGCACGAAGCGGATGTTGAGCATGTACTTGTTGGCCGAAATCTCGGGCACGCACGGCAGGGTGTCGATCAGGGTGACGCGGATCAGCTGCGGGTTGCGCGATTCCAGCATGCGCTGGTAATGCCCGTGCTCGACATGCTGCAGCTCGGGCTGGCCGCTGTCGCGCAGCAAGCCGAGCACGATGTCGACCGCCGCGCGAATGGACGAGAACGGCGCCAGCCAGCGTTGCAAATGACCTGCCCGCTCCGCGGCCGGCTGGTGCAGCCAGTGGTGGTAGGACGGCAGATCGAATTCACACATCCCGCCCGGAATGGCCGCACGCTGCTTGACGGTCATCAGCCAGTCGTCTTCGCGCAGATGCTGGCCCACCTTGCCTGGCAGTTGATACATGCCATGGTGGGCGGCCTCGATCGCCGCCAGCACGGTTTCCAGGGTACGGCCCTGGACGCGGGGATTTCCGCGCAGCGCGGCCAGCACGGCTTTTTGCCGGTCCAGCTCCTGCAACAGGTCGGACTTGAGGTCGGCGCGCGCCGCCACTTCCGCCATTTCAAACAGCGTCAGCAGGGCCGCGTGATGCGCGTGCCGGTCGGACGACGCGGCATAGGCATCGAAGCGGTCGAACAAATCTTCCAGCCGCAGCAGGGTGCGGATGCGTTCGCTCAGGGGATATTCGTAATGGATCACGCCGCACGCGTTGGTTTCAATCGGTCGATTGTCGCCGATCCGGACGGAAAATCAAGGCGGCGGCGCACTTGCGAGCGCTTGATAACGCCGGTGCAGCGCCGCCACCTGGCTGCGCAATGCCTCGGGCGAAGCCGTGTTGACGATCACATCGTCCGCCGCCGCCAGGCGCTCGGCGCGCCCGGCCTGCGCTGCGAGTATGGCCGCCACCTCGTCATGGGCGAGCCCGCTGCGCGCCATCACCCGTGCCATCTGCAGTTCTTCGGGGCAATCGACCACCAGCACGCGGTTCAGCAGGTCGCGGTAACCGCCGGTTTCCACCAGCAGGGGGATCACGATCAGGGCATAGGGGGCGGTGAGTGCCGACCGCGCCTGCTCCACCGCACGCCGAATGCGCGGGTGCAGAATGGCTTCGAGCCGGCGCCGGTCGGCGGCGTCGGCGAAGACGCGCCGACGCAGGGCAGCGCGATCCAGGCCGCCGTCCACCTGCATCACCGTTTCGCCGAAAGCCGCGCGGATCGCCTCCAGCGCCGCGCCGCCAGGCGCGGTCAGATCGCGGGCAATGACATCCGTATCGATCACCGGCACGCCATGGACGGCGAAGCAATCGGCAACGGTCGATTTCCCCGAACCGATGCCGCCGGTGAGGCCAACCGTGAACATCAGAATTGCCCGAGGTAGGCCTGCGTCAAGTCCGCGCCGAAGAACAGCGCCACCAGCCCGCCCCCGGCCAGATACGGACCGAACGGAATCGGCACGCGCCGGTCATGCTTCACCAGCACGATCATCGCGATGCCGACCACCGCGCCGACGACGGAAGACAGCAACAACGTGACAGGCAGCATCTGCCACCCCAGCCAGGCGCCGATGGCCGCCAGCAGCTTGAAATCGCCGTAACCCATCCCGTCCTTGCCGGTGGCGAGCTTGAACAGCCAGTACACCAGCCACAGCACCAGATAGCCGGCCATGGCGCCGACGACCGCATCCGGCAGGCTGCTGAAATGCCCGCCCAGATTGAACAGCAGCCCCAGCCACAGCAGCGGCAGGGTGAGGCTGTCGGGCAGCAGGGCCGTGTCGAGGTCGATAAAAGCCAGTGTGATCAGCGCCCACATCATGAGCAGCGCGCCCGCGGTTTGCACGCTCGCACCCCATTTCCAGGCGACCGCCGCCGACAGCAGCGCGGTAAGCAGTTCCACCAGCGGATAACGCGCGCCGATCGGCGCGCGGCAGGCCGAGCAGCGGCCGCGCAACCACAGCCACGACAGCAGCGGAATATTTTCCAGCGCCGTGATCGTATGGCCGCACTGCGGGCAGGCCGAACGCGGCAGCCACAGGTTGTAGCGCGGCACATCCGGAACGGGCTCGCCGCGCAGTTCGGCGCACTGCGCATGCCATTCGGCCTCCATCATTCTGGGCAGCCGATGGATGGCGACGTTAAGGAAGCTGCCGACCAGCAAGCTGAATAAAAAAACCAGCCCGGTGAACAGGGCTGGTTCGACATGCAGCAACGCCATCAGACGACCGAGCCCATCTTGAAGATCGGCAGGTACATGGCGATCACCATGCCGCCGATGAGCGTGCCCAGCACCACCATGATGATCGGTTCCATCAGGCTGGACAGCGCTTCGACCGCGTCATCCACTTCGGCCTCGTAGAAATCGGCCACCTTGCCCAGCATGGAATCGAGCGCCCCGGACTCTTCGCCGATGGCGGCCATCTGCAGCACCATATTGGGAAACCGGCCGGAGTTCTGCATCGCCGCCGTGAGCGCCGTGCCGGTCGATACTTCGCCACGGATTTTATTGGTCGCCTCGACGAATACCTGGTTGCCCGACGCCCCGCCCACCGATTCCAGCGCTTCGACCAGCGGCACGCCGGCGGCGAACATGGTGGCCAGGGTGCGGGTCCAGCGCGCGATGGTGGCTTTTTCGATCACTGCGCCAAAAATCGGCAATTTGAGCATCACCCGGTCCATGAACATCTGCACCTTGCGCGAGCGTTTCCATGCCTGCAGCAAGGCATAGATGCTGCCGCCGACGGCGCCGAAAATCGCCCACCACCACTGGACGAAGAAATCCGAGATCGCCATCACCACCAGGGTCGGCCCCGGCAGGTCGGCGCCAAAGCTGCTGAACAAGTCCTTGAACGCCGGGATCACGAAAATCATGATCACGGCGGTGATGACAAACGCCACCACGATAATGGAAACGGGGTAGAACAGCGCCGACTTGATCTTGCTCTTGATGGCGAGGATTTTTTCCTTGTAGACCGCCAGCCGTTCGAGCACCCCGTCCAGAATGCCCGCCGATTCACCGGCCCCCACCAGATTGCAGAACAGCGCATCGAAGTACAGCGGATGGCGACCGAATGCCTGGGTGAGGCTGCTGCCCTTTTCGATATCCGCCTTGATTTCCATCAGCAGGCGCTGCATCGATGGATTGGAATGCCCGCGCGCCACGATTTCGAACGATTGCAGCAATGGCACTCCGGCTTTCATCATGGTCGCCAGTTGGCGGGTGAACAGCGTGACATCCTTGTCGGTGATGCGCTTGCTGCCGGAAAACAGGGTGCTCTGCTTCCTGACCTTGGTGACGGTGATTCCCTGCTTGCGCAGCACGGAATTGACCACGGTTTCGCCGCCGGCCTGCAGCTGGCCTTTGACTTTCTTGCCGCGCTTGTCCATGCCTTCCCACAGGAAGGTGGCATCCTTGACTGCCTTTGCCGCTGTTGCCATAGAGGGGATTCCTTAGATATTGGTGACGGCCTCGACCTCTTCCAGCGAGGTGAGGCCGGCTTTCACTTTCAACAACCCGGCCTGGCGCAGGTCGAGCACGCCTTCACGCCGGGCCTGGTCGGCAATGTCGGTTTCGTCCCCGCCCTTGAGAATGATGCGGGTCATGGCGTCGGTGATCGGCATCACCTGATAGATGCCCAGCCGCCCCTTGTAACCGGTACCACCGCAGATATCGCAGCCCACCGGTTTGTAGGGTTTCCAGCCGCCGTCCAGTTGCTCTTCGGTGAACCCGGCCGCCAGCATGGCTTCCTGCGGGATATCGACGGGCTGCTTGCACGCGCACAAACGCCGTGCCAGCCGCTGGGCAGTGATCAGGATCACCGAGGAGGCGACGTTGAACGGCGCCACCCCCATGTTCAGCAAACGGGTCAGCGTGCCGGGGGCGTCATTGGTGTGCAGCGTGGACATCACCATGTGGCCGGTTTGCGCGGCCTTGATGGCGATGTCGGCCGTTTCCAGATCGCGGATTTCGCCGACCATGATGACGTCGGGATCCTGCCGCAGGAAGGATTTCAGTGCGGCCGAGAAAGTCAGCCCGGCCTTGTCGTTGACGTTGACCTGATTGATGCCGGGCAACTGGATTTCCGCCGGATCTTCCGCCGTCGAGATGTTGACGTCGGGCTTGTTGAGAATGTTCAGGCAGGTGTAGAGCGACACCGTCTTGCCGGAACCGGTCGGCCCGGTCACCAGCACCATGCCGTAGGGGCGCTGCACCGCGTCCAGCAGGATTTCTTTCTGCCACGGCTCGTAGCCCAGCGCATCCACGCCCAACTGGGCGCTGGTGGGGTCGAGAATACGCATGACGATTTTTTCGCCATACAGCGTCGGCAGGGTACTGACCCGGAAATCGATGGCACGATTTTTCGACAGCACCATTTTCATGCGCCCGTCCTGCGGCACGCGTTTCTCCGAAATATCCAGCCGCGACAACACCTTGATGCGCGACGCCACCTTGTCCTTGATCGCCATCGGCGGCTGCGCCACCTCGGAGAGCACACCGTCACGCCGGTAGCGGATGCGGTAATACTTTTCGTAAGGCTCGAAATGGATGTCGGATGCGCCCAGGTTGATCGCATCGAGCATGATTTTCTGCAGGTAGCGCACCACCGGCGCGTCGTCGATTTCGATGCCGCCGGTGTCCTGCTGGGCGGCAGCGCTTTCCTCGTCGGCAAAGTCGAGATTGAGGTCTTCCGCATTCAGCACGGCCAGCGTGTTGTCGGCCGCTTCGCCCGCCTTCTCGATCAGCTTGCCGAGCTTGTCGTCATCCACCACCACCGGTTCCACCGCCTGCCCGGTCTGGAACTTCACCTCGTCCAGCGCCTGCAGGTGGGTGGGGTCGGACGTCGCCACATACAGCTTGTTGCCGCGCTGATACAGCGCGACCACGCGCCGTTTCTGCACCAGCTTGGGATCGAGCAGCCCCTGCGGCAGGCTGTCGGCATCCATGGCATTCAAATCCAGGTAAGGAAAGCCGAATGAACCGGCGGCAAATTCGGCCACCTGACCGGCCTTGAAACGCCGCCCCTTGATGAGTTCGGTCACGAACGATTCGCCGGATTGGCTGGCGCGTTTCCACACACCCTCGGCGTCGTCCTCGGACAGCCAGCCATGGTTGACCATGGCACGCGCCAGCCCGGTTAAATTGTTGGTGTTTGTCACAGCAGCCATAGCTCGGTTCCTGACAAGTCCAGCGTCAAAATATTGCCCGCATCGACGCGCCGGCCAGGCGACGGATGGGGAATCACAGGCCTTAACGGCGATTTCCCGACTAAGTTGAGGTATTTTCGGATGAAGCCTCATCCGAATCCGGCAGGTAGATGCGCGCCATTTTCACCGCGCGGTCCTGGGTCTGGACGATTTCCACCGGCACATCGCCCAGCTTGATGCTCACCCCTGCCTCGGGAATGTCCTCGAAGTGCTGCAGCAGCAGGCCATTCAGCGTCTTCGGGCCATCCAGCGGCAACGACAAGCCCAGCTTGCGGTTCAGATGGCGCAGCAGCACACCACCTTCGGCCAGCCAGCAGCCGTTTCCTTCCTGCCGCAGATACCCCATATCCGATGGCGCCTGGGTAGTGAATTCGCCGACCATTTCCTCCAGCAGGTCTTCCAGCGTCACCAGCCCCTGCAGTTCGCCGTATTCGTCGACCACCAGCGCCAGCCGGCGACGGCCGCTCTGGAAATTGCGCAACTGGGTGAACAAGGGGGTGCCCGCCGGAACGAAGTAGGGCGCTTCCAGGTTTTCCTTCAGCGTATCGGGGTCAAGCTCGTCGCCGGTCAGCGCATGCAGTACCCGGCGCACATGCAGCACGCCGAGCAGATTGTCGGGCGAACCTTGCTGCACCACCAGTCGCGTGTGATGGCTGGTGGAAATCTGCTGGCGCAGCCGTTCGGGGTCGTCCTCGATGTCGATCGCTTCGATCTGGCTGCGCGGCGTCATCACGTCATCCACCGTGATGTCTTCCAGTTCCAGCAGGTTCATCAGGATCCGGTGGTGTTCGCGCGGCAATCTGCCGGACGACTCCAGCACGATGGTGCGCAGTTCCTGCAGCCCCAGGCTGTTGCCCTGCCCCGGGTCGGGTTGCTTGATATGCAACAGCTTCAGGATGCCCTGCACGAACAGGTTGACGAACCACACCACCGGATACGCCAGCGTCAGCAGCGGCGTGAGCAGCAGCGTCGCCGGGTAGGCGACGCGTTCGGGAAAGGACGCGCCGATGACCTTCGGCGTGACTTCGCTGAACACCAGAATCAGGAAGGTGAGCAACAGCGTCGCCACGAACAGCACCATTTCGCCGTCGCCGAACAGGCGAATGGCCAGTACGGCAGACAGCGTACCCGAGGCGGAATTGACCAGATTATTGCCCAGCAGGATCACGCCCAGGAGCTTGTCGGTCTGGTCCAGCAGCGCCTGCGCCCGCATCGCGCCGCGCACGCCGGATTCGGCGGCGTGGCGCAGGCGATAGCGGTTGATCGCCATCATCGCCGTCTCGGACGTGGAAAAAAATGCCGAGGTGAGCAGCAGAACGGCAAGCACGGCAAAAAGCGTGCTGGTGGAAATACTATCCAATCAACGTCGCCTCAACGCCGGAGCACCACTTCCAGTACGAACTGGGTGCCCAGGTAGGCCAGCAGCAGCAGGGTGAAACCGGTGATCGTCCAGACCAGGGCGGTGCGCCCGCGCCAGCCGCGGAAATGCCGCCCCAGCAGCAGGCCGCCGAACACCAGCCACGACAGGATGGCGAACACGGTTTTGTGCGAAAACTGCAAAGCCGTGCCAAACAGCTCTTCCGAAAAAAACACCCCGCTGAACAGCGCCAGAGTCAGCAGTACAAACCCGGCGCCGATGGTTCTGAACAACATGGCTTCCAGTGTCAGCAGGGGCGGCGCGCCGTTTTGCAGCGAGCCGCGATGCAGCTGCTTTTCCAGCATGGTCATCAGCACCGCATGCAATGCCGCCACCGCCAGCAAACCATAGGCGAGGAAAGACACCACCAGGTGCGCGCGCAAGGCCAGCGCCTGCGAATTGGGAATGGCGTGGGTGGCGGTGAACAGCGCCATAATCAGCACAGACACCGCTGCCAGTCCGCTGACCCAGGACTGCAGGCGCGCCAGCGGCGCGCCCTGGCTGGCCAGCCAGTAGGCCAGCGCTGTCAGCCACAAAATCGTCGACAGGGAGTTGCCGAACCCCAGCCGGATATCGCCCTGCCCCAGCACCGAATGATAAATCAGCGCGCCGTGAGCCAGCAGGGCCAGCGGCAGCAGCCAGCGCACCGATGCGGCGCGCGGCGTGTGCTGCAGGCGCCAGGCAATCCAGCCATACAGCGCGCTCACACATAAGGTAACCAGCAATAGCAGGGACATTCGTTAAAATGAATAGGATTCAGCCAACCCCATTATCCATGCCGTCCATAACGGCAACAAGGAAGCCATGTTAGAAAATCTCAGCGGACGCCTCGCCGGCGTCGTCAAAAACCTGCGCGGACAGGCGCGCATCACCGAAGCCAACGTGCAGGATACGCTGCGCCAGGTGCGCCTGGCCCTGCTCGAGGCCGACGTCGCGCTGCCGGTGGTCAAGGACTTCATCGAAGCGGTCAAAACCCGCGCCCTGGGTCAGGAAGTGCTCACCAGCCTGTCGCCGGGCCAGGCGCTGATCGGCATCGTCCACGAAGAACTCACCCGCCTGATGGGCGGCGAAAACGCCGAACTGAATCTGGCCGCCACGCCGCCTGCGGTGATCCTGATGGCCGGCCTGCAAGGCTCGGGCAAAACCACCACCAGCGGCAAGCTGGCGCTGCTGCTGAAAAACCGCAAGAAAAAAGTCCTGCTCGCCTCCGCCGACGTCTACCGCCCCGCCGCCATCGACCAGCTGCGGCAACTCGGCAAGCAGCTCGACGTCAGCTTTTTTGAAGCCGGCGACGAACGCGATCCGCTGGGGATCGCACAGGCCGCGCAGGACCATGCGCGCAAGCAGTTCTATGACGTGCTGATCGTCGACACCGCCGGCCGCCTGGCGATCGACGAAGCGATGATGGCCGAGATCAAGGCCCTGCACGCCGCGCTCAAGCCGGTTGAAACCCTGTTCGTGGTCGACGCCATGCAGGGCCAGGACGCAGTCAACGTCGCCCGCGCCTTCAACGAGGCGCTGCCGCTCACCGGCGTGGTGCTCACCAAGCTCGACGGCGACGCCCGCGGCGGCGCGGCGCTGTCGGTGCGCCACATCACCGGCAAGCCGCTCAAGTTCATCGGCGTCGGCGAAAAGCCCACCGGGCTGGAAGCCTTCCACCCCGAACGCATGGCGCAGCGCATTCTCGGCATGGGCGACGTGCTCTCGCTGATCGAGCAGGCACAAGGCTCGGTCGACCTCGCGGAAGCCAAGAAGCTCGCCGACAAAGTCAAGAAGGGCAAGGATTTCGACCTCGAGGATTTCAAGGCGCAGATTCAACAAATGCGCAAGATGGGCGGCCTGTCTGCACTGATGGACAAGCTGCCCGGCGCCGGGCAGATGTCGGTCCCCGCCGGCGCCGACGACAAGGCCGTCAACCGGGTCGAAGGCATCATCAACAGCATGACCCCGCTGGAGCGCCGCAAGCCCGACATCATCAAGGCCAGCCGCAAGCGCCGCATCGCCGCTGGCGCGGGGGTGCAGGTGCAGGACGTCAACAAGCTGCTGAACCAGTTCGAGCAGGCACAGAAAATGATGAAAATGATGGGCAAGGGCGGCCTGTCCAAGATGATGCGCGGCATGAAGGGCATGCTGCCCGGGATGCGATAAAGCCGACCCACTGGCAAGCCAGGGGTTTTTGAGTATAATTCGCGGTTTTCTCCGTTTACCCGGTGGGTTGAATCATGGTCGTTATTCGTCTTTCGCGCGGCGGCGCCAAAAACCGTCCCTTCTACAACGTCGTGGTGGCCGATTCGCGCTGCCGCCGTGATGGCCGCTTCATCGAGCGCGTCGGCTTCTACAATCCGGTGGCCGCCGCGGGTGCCGAAGCCGTGCGCCTGGATCAGGAGCGCATCGGCTATTGGGTGAGCAACGGTGCGCAGATGTCCGACACCGTCGCCCGTCTGGTCAAACAGAACAAGCCCGCTGCCGCTGCCTGACTTGGCTGAACAAGAAGCCTGGGTCGTGATGGGGCGCATCGCCGCCCCGTTCGGCATCAAGGGCTGGATCAAGGTCCAGCCCTACAGCGAAGACCCGGGCACGCTGATGGATTTCGTGTCCTGGCGGGTCGGGCGCGGCGAGCAGCAGGCGCATTACACCGTCGAGACCGTTCAGGACCACGGCAAGGCGCTGGTCGCCAAACTGGCCGGCATCGACGATCGCGACGCGGCATACGCCCTGCGCGGACAGGAAATCTCGGTGGCAAAACGCGATCTGCCGCCGCCGGAAGAAAACGAGTTCTACTGGTCCGACCTGATCGGCCTGACCGTGGTCAACCGCGAAGGCATCGAACTGGGCAAGGTCGACAGCCTGATGGAAGGCGGCGCGAACGATCTGCTGGTCGTCAAGGGCGCACGCGAGCACCTGATTCCGTTCGTGGCGGCCTTTGTCGGCAAGGTGGACCTGGCCGGCGGGACGATCGAGGTGGACTGGGGCGAAGACTACTGATGCGTTTCGACGCGGTCACGCTCTTCCCCGAGATGTTCGACGCCGTGCTGGATTACGGCATCACCCGGCGGGCGCTGGATCGCGGACTGTACCGGTTCAAGGCCTGGAATCCGCGCGATTTCACCGACGATCCGCACCGCACGGTGGACGACCGCCCTTACGGTGGCGGCCCCGGGATGCTGATGCTGGCCGAGCCGCTGGACCGCGCACTGAACGCGGTGCAGCAGGATCTTGCCAGCGAAAATTCGACGCCGTGGGTGGTGCATTTTTCACCCCGCGGCCACCCGTTGACGCATCAGCGGGTGATGGAACTGAAGGAAAAGCCCGCGCTGGTATTGCTGTGCGGGCGTTATGAGGGCATCGACGAGCGGCTGTTGCGGCGCCGCGTGGACGAGGAAATCTCGCTCGGTGACTTTGTGCTGTCGGGTGGCGAACTCCCCGCGCTCGCACTGATGGACGCCCTCATCCGGCAGCTGCCGGGCGCGTTGAACGATGCGGATTCGGCGGTGGAAGATTCCTTCGCCAGCGGCCTGCTCGACTGCCCGCACTACACTCGGCCCGAGGTGTGGCAGGGCATGGCAGCGCCGGATGTGTTGAGAAGTGGCAACCACGCCGCGATTGCACAATGGCGGTTGCAGCAAAGCCTGACGATCACGGCAACGCATCGCCCCGATCTGCTGGCCAGGCGCGTGTTGTCGAAGCAGGAACAGGATATTCTCGCTGCGCACCCATCCGGGGCGCAGCAGAACGAAGCGGCCCGGTAATCCCGGGCCAATATGAAACGGCGCGACGTCCACCCGCAGCGGTGCACCTCTCACGCCAGATGCAAGGAAACGTCATGAACATCATCGAGCAACTCGAACAGGAAGAAATCGCGCGCCTGGGCAAAACCATCCCCGTCTTTGCCCCCGGCGACACCGTCGTCGTCCAGGTGAAAGTGAAGGAAGGCACCCGCGAGCGTCTGCAGGCCTACGAAGGCGTGGTCATCGCCAAGCGCAACCGCGGCCTCAACTCCGCCTTCACCGTGCGCAAGATCTCCGCAGGCGAAGGCGTCGAGCGCACTTTCCAGACCTACTCGCCGCTGGTCGCCGGCATCGAAGTCAAGCGCCGCGGCGACGTGCGCCGCGCCAAGCTGTACTACCTGCGCGAGCGTTCCGGCAAATCCGCCCGCATCAAGGAAAAGCTGCCCAGCCGCAAGGCCGCAGCCACGGCCGCCGAATAAGCCGTCTCCCTGGCGCAGCACAAAACGCCCGCATGATGCGGGCGTTTTGCTTTGCTGTCCCGGCAATTTAAACTGCGCGGCGCTCCCCACGCATGGAAATACCCCATGTCAGCCCCTCATAAAGGGACAACCGAAGGCCCTGGTTCCGGCTGCGTGTACTACCCGCCCAATTTGCCGTCCCACGCCTATTCCGGGGCCGACCGGGGCATGCTTCAGGCACGTGCGTGCGAGTGCGAACACACACCGGGCACGGCAGACTGCCTGGCAAGCCGCAAGACCCGCTGCAGCCCGGACGATCTTGTCGCCACCCGCCCCTTGCGCAGCGGTGCGTGCGAATAGCGCTAAACGCTGCACCGCCCTGACGAGGCGCGTGACCTCGGCTTAGAATGCGGTTATGCCTGCATACGATGCCATCCTTGCTGCCCCGATGTGCCGCCTTGGCGCCAGTTTCACCGGTGACGCGCTGACGCGACTGGATTTTTTGCCGGCGAACACGCCGGTCTCTGCGCGGCAGGACCGCCGCGCTCGGCAACTGGCCCGCGAACTGGATGCCTACTGGAACAACCCCAGTCACGCTTTCGATTTGCTCTTCGTGCCGCAGGGCACGTCATTCCAGCTGCGGGTGTGGCATGCGCTGATGAGGATTCCGGTCGGGCAGCCGACCACCTATGGCGCACTGGCGAAATGCCTCGGCACCGCCGCACGCGCGGTGGGACAGGCATGCGGCTCCAATCCCTTGCCCATCCTCATCCCCTGCCATCGCGTGGTGGCGGCGCACGGCCTGGGCGGCTTCATGCATTCGTCCAGCGGTACGCCACTGGACGTGAAAACCTGGCTGCTGGCGCATGAGCGACGTGCTGATTGACCGCTTTTGCGATCATCTGTGGCTGGAAGACGGACTGGCGAACCTGACGCTGGCGGCCTACCGGCGCGATCTGAAAACCTTTGCCGCCTGGCTGCAGAAGGAACGCGCCCGTGGGCTCGATGCCGCCGCGACAGACGATCTCGAAGCCTACCTGGCGTGGCGTTTCGCCCGCCGCACCCAGCCGCGCAGCGCGGCACGCTACACTTCGGCGCTGAAGCGGTTTTATCGTTACCTGTTGCGCGAGCGCCTGATCGCCGCCGACCCCACGCTCAACCTGGACAGCCCCAAGCTGCCGCGCGCGCTGCCCAAGACGCTGACCGAGGCCGATGTGGCGCGCCTGCTCGACAGCACCGCTCCCGACACGCCGCCGGGACTGCGCGACCGCGCGATGCTGGAAACCCTGTACGCCACCGGCTTGCGGGTGTCGGAACTGGTGGGCCTGAAGCTGGCCGCGGTCAACCTCGGCGACGGCGTGCTGCGCGTGACCGGCAAGGGCAACAAGGACCGGCTGGTGCCGCTGGGCGAAGAAGCCGTGCTGTGGCTGCGGCGCTATCTGTCTGACGCCCGCCCGCTATTGCAGGGGAAACAGTTGAGCGATGCGATGTTCATCACCGCGCGCGGCAGCGGCATGACGCGGCAGGCGTTCTGGTACCTCATCAAGCGCCGCGCCCGCCTTGCCGGAATCACGCGCCCGCTGTCGCCGCACACGCTGCGCCACGCATTCGCCACCCATCTGCTGAACCACGGCGCCGACCTGCGGGTAGTGCAGATGCTGCTCGGGCACAGCGACATTTCCACCACGCAGATTTATACCCATGTGGCGCGCGAGCGGCTGAAACAGCTGCATGCACAGCATCATCCGCGCGGCTAACCCTCACACCCGCATGCTCGGACTCGCCAGATAAAACCACTCCTGCCCCGGCAGCGCACCCGGGTTGGGAAACACGATGCAGCCATCGCGATCCGCCGTCACCGGCGTGCCGTCGTGGCGCGTGCCGATCGTTTCGCCGGCACGCACGCGGTCGAAACTCGACCAGCCACGTGCAAATGTGTCGTCAGAATGAGTGCGGTCGATGACCCGATACAGGCGCAACGCTTCGGTGGCCGTCGCCGGCGGCGGATTCTCCGCCGCGGTCAGGCCCAGGTGCGCCAGCGTGTTGTGCAGCGCGCGATAGGCCACCGCGGGCGCGGCGGGATCATCGTGCTGGCCGCACTCGAGGGTGAGCGCGATGCCGCCCTGGGCCCGCATGTATTCGGTAGTGCCGACGCCGTAATGCACGTCGGCTTCGCGTGCCGACACACCTGCCGCCAGGCGGCGCGCGACGCCTGCCGCGTAGGTGTCGAGCCAGCCATCGACGAAGCGATGTACGCCCAGGCGCAACGCCAGTGCCGTTTCCTCGGCCGCGCGCGCAAACGGCTCCAGCGTGCCGTTATTGTCTTGCGGCCCCAACATGACGAAAGGCTCGCCCGCCGTGTGGAACGAATGCAGGTCGAGCAGCGCGTCGTGCTGCGCCAGCAGGGGGCACAGCCAGTTGGCGATGCGGTCTTCGAACTCAAGCGGCGTAGCGGTGGGGGCAAGATTGCGGTTGAGATTGCGGTCGCCCATGCGCTGATGGCGGGCATAGGCCAGCGGATTGGTGACCGGCACGAACGTCACGCTGCCATTGGCAATACCCAGCCGGCCGGACTCGATCTCCGCGATCACCCGGCGGATCGCCTGCGTGCCGCAGGTTTCGTTGCCGTGCACCGCGCCCAGCACGATCAGACGCACACCCGGTCCCAGGCCTGCGAACGAAACGGATTGAAAATGCAGCGATTCAGTTTCACTCATGCATGCAGGGCCTTGAATAACAGCGATACGCTCGACGCCAGCAACAGCACGCCGACCAGCCGCGCCATCTGCGCCTGGCCCACATGCACGCGTCCACCTAGATACAACGCGCCCAGCACCAGCGGCAGCGCGGCCAGATACGCGGTCCACACCTTGGCCGTCATCAATAGTCCGGTAACCAGAAAGCTAGCTATGCGCGTCAGTCCTTCGGTAAAGAACAGTGCCGAAAAAGTCGCGCGCAAATCGCTTTTATCGCGGATACGGTGGGTCAGGTACATCACATACGGCGGCCCGCCGGTACCAAACAGTGCGCCCACGGTGCCGCCGGTGAGCGAGGCCGGAACGGCCCACCCGCGCGAAGCTGGTTTGTCGCCGTGGAGATTGAGCATGCCGCGCACCGCGAATACCAGGATGAACGCGGCCAGAGCCAGCAGCAGGGGTTCCGTCGGCAGCTTGACCAGCAGGCTGGTGCCCAGCACCACGCCGACGATGCCGAACGGAATCAGGATGCCGATTTCATTCCACTGCACACGCTTGAAATGCAGGCCGCCGATCAGAATCGACGCAGTGAAGTCCAGCAACAGGATCAGCGGCACGACGAACTGCAGCGGCAGAAACAAGGCCAGCAAGGGCACTGAAATCAGCCCCGAGCCAAAGCCGGTGATGCCACGGACAAGATACGCCATCAGCAGGATGGCCGCCATCGCGGCCATGTGCTCCAAGCTCACAGACGCGTACCGCGCTCGATGATGATGCCGAGTTCCTTGATTCCCGGCACGACGGCAAGCTTGGTCACCGACACCTTCACCCACGGCGCGCCGAATTCATCGCGCACGATGGCAGCGACGTGCTCGGCGATCGATTCGACCAGGATGATGGGTTGCGACGCATTGTGCAGGGATTCCTTCACCCGCTTGGCCACCGCGCCATAATCGATGGTGTCGGCGACGTTGTCGGTACCGCCGGCCTTGCTGTCGGGCAGACCGATCTCCAGATCGAGCCGCACCGGCTGCGGCACTTTGCGTTCCCACTCGTATACGCCGATAATCAGTTCGAGACGGAAGTCCTTCAAAAATAGAATATCCATTGCCTTGATTGTCCGCGCGCGCCAGCCAGCGGATCCGCCTAAAACTCGCCATTTTACTGACTTGTTTATGACCACGCTGTTGTTTATTGCCGCTGCCTATCTATTGGGTTCCCTGTCATTTGCGGTGATCGTCAGCCGCGCCATGGGTCTGCCCGACCCCCGTAGCTTCGGATCTGGCAACCCCGGCGCCACCAACGTACTGCGCACCGGACGCAAAACCGCTGCAGTGCTGACTCTGCTTGGCGACGCGCTGAAAGGCTGGGTGGCGGTGGTGCTGGCGCGAATGCTGGCGCCGCAGTTCGGCCTCGGCGAAGACATTGCTCTACTGTGCGCGCTGGCGGTGTTCACCGGCCATCTGTTCCCGGTGTTTTTCCGTTTCCGGGGCGGCAAGGGCGTGGCTACCGCGCTCGGCGTACTCATCGGGCTCAATCCCTGGCTCGGACTGGCATGCCTCGCCACCTGGCTGTTCATGGCAGGGGTGTTCCGCATTTCCTCGCTCGCCGCGTTGACCACCGCCGTGCTCGCTCCGGTCTACGCGGGGCTGCTGATGGGCTGGGGCGACGTGGCCATGACCGTGCTGGTGATCGCGCTGCTGCTGGTTTATCGTCACAAGAGTAACCTCGTCAAGCTGGCGACCGGCCAGGAAGCCCGCATCGGCGCCGGCGAATAGATCCAGCTCAACCGACTATGGCCCTGTTCGATAAAACCATCGATCACGCAAAGGAAAGCCTCGCCGAAGTGTCGCGCGAGGCGATCGACCACGCCGGCGAGCGCCTGGCGGATGTGGTGAAAGTCGGCGTCTCGCAGGCCGGCACCGAGTTGAAGGACGTCATCTGGCAGGCCAGCCAGGAAATCGACGCCAAGCTCGACAAGATTTCCGACGAACTGCACGAACAACGGCAGTTCACCAAGGACGACGTGCGCGAACTGGTCGATTACGCCGGCGACAAGCTCGGCACGCTGATGGACGAGCGCATCGTCCACGCCAAAACGGAAATCTCCGCGCTGGTGCAGGAAAAGGTCGAATATTTCAAGCAGGAAGTCGACGGCTTCTTCATCGAGCGGCAGCGCGACCTCGCGCGCGAACGACGGCGCCTGTTCATCAACGTCGCCATCGCGATTCTAGCCTCGCTGTCGCTGGGCTTCGTGTCCTGGCTGTACCACCAGTATCTCGGCGGCGGGCTCGACGTGTTCGCCCTGTTCCGCATTGTGTTTGCCTCGCTGGCCGGGGGCTATGCGGCCTACCTCGCTGTCAAGTTGCTGCGCCGCTGGGTGTCGATGTCGGAACACAGGAAAGACACGCTGTTCCTGGTCAGTCGCTACTGGGGCGTATTGCGGCCGGAAAGCATTTTCGGCACGGTGGTTCTGGTGTGCCTGATGGCGGTGCTGGTGGGCTTTTTACTGTTTCCCGAACAGATTGTGCAGCTCACCGGCAGCGAACAATGGCTGAAGGCCTTGCGTGAGGCCTACCCCGTGTTCCGGCAATAGCTCACACCGCGTCGAGCGTCGCCAGTTCCCAGCGCGGCTTGACCGCAAACGTCAGATCGCTGCTGCTCGCGTGTGCCAGCCGCTGCGCGCCGGCGAAGGCGATCATTGCGCCATTGTCGGTGCAGAACTCCAATCGCGGGTAGAACACGGCGACGCCGCGTGCGGCCGCCTCGCGCGTGAGCCGCTCGCGCAAATGGGTGTTGGCGCCCACACCTCCCGCTACCACCAGCCGCGTCGCGCCACTGTGCGCGCAGGCGGCAAGGCTCTTGCTGACCAGCACCTCCACCGCCGCGGCCTGAAATGCGGCCGCGATGTCCGCTGCCTGTTCCTGTCCCTGCCTGCGCACCAGTGTCAGCACCGCCGTCTTCAGGCCGGAAAAGCTGAAGTCGAAATCGCCCGAATTGAGCATCGGCCGCGGCAGGCTGAAACGGCCGGCATCGCCGCTTGCCGCCAGCCTCGACAGCGCCGGCCCGCCCGGATAGCCCAGGCCAAGCAGTTGGGCGGTCTTGTCGAAGGCCTCGCCTGCCGCATCGTCCAGCGTTTCGCCCAGCAGGGTGTAGCGCCCGACGCCGGATACCAGCATCAGCTGCGTGTGACCGCCCGACACCAGCAAGGCGACGAAGGGGAATTCCGGCGGCGTATCGGAAATCAGCGGCGACAGCATGTGGCCTTCCAGATGGTGCACGCCGACCGCGGGAATATCCAGCGCGAAGGCCAGCGCGCGCGCCATCCCCGCGCCCACCAGCAAGGCGCCCGCCAGTCCGGGCCCCTGGGTGTAGGCAATGCCATCGAGGTCGGCCAGCGTGCGGCCGCCCTCTGCCAGCACCTGGCGGGTCAGCGGCAACACGCGCCGGATATGGTCGCGCGACGCCAGCTCAGGCACCACCCCGCCGTATTCGTTGTGCATCGCGATCTGCGAATACAGCGCATGCGCCAGCAGGCCGTGCGCGCTGTCATACAGCGCAACACCAGTTTCATCGCAGGAGGATTCGACGCCAAGCACAAGCATATTCATGGAAAACCAACCAAGACACACGCATGATAGCGCGGCTGACAAATCAATCACTGGGTTCTGGTATCGGAAACGCGGCTTGTCTGGGTAAAATTCATTTGTTTTTCAATTTATGCGGAAATGGCTTTCCGCAACGCTGCCGTCAACCAGGGAAAGCCTGATGTCGCCTGATGTCCAATTCAATTGCCCTGCTGAACATTGCCGTGATGTCCTGGCGATCGGCGGCGGCCCCGCCGGCTCGACTGCCGCCACGCTACTGGCGAAAAGTGGATGCCTGCCTGCATCAACCGGACGGGGTGGCGCTGGCGCTCAGGCATTTCGACAGGATGATGAAGCACGGGCCCAGGGCTTTTTCCTGTTTCATCTACCGTGTCGCCAACCCCACCATGCACGGCCTGTCAATGCCGCCACGCAATGTTTTCCGGGGCAAGGGGGCACTGCTGTCAGTGCTAGCCGACGACAGCTTCGGCAAGACGCCCATCTGGCCTTCCTGCTGGCATTCAAGACGATCTATTACCTACCCCCCCAGGTCAACCTGAAACGCACGATCAGGCGTGGAAGCGGCGCAAGATGAATACCCCCTACGAGGATGATGTGGAAGGGGCCACCAGCCGATGACGCCAGCGGAAGCAGTTCTGCGGCTGGAGGTTCTGCCCGTATCCCGGCTGTCCTGTCTGGCCGGACAGGGCAGCGTGCTTGGCGGCACCTGCTTTTCCCATCCCGCCATCCCCCTTGATACGGCAGAGTTGCCGCTGCTGGCCGTGGACATGATCGTGCCGCCTGGGGAAGAGGCGACCTGTGAGATCTGGCACAGCCGGGAACCCCTAGCATCCGCCCAGCATGGCCCCATCCGCTATCGCCAGGGCGAAACCTTGCTGTTCGGCTGCGTGAGTCTGGACGAAGCCGCCGGGGGCGCAGGCCATGATGCGCGTTCGCCCCTGCAGGCCACGACGGAAGCCGCCTACCAAACCATCTTCGAGTTTCTCGAGGCTCGCGGCTATCACGCCGTTTTGCGCTTCTGGAACTATTTTCCCGCGATCAACCGGGAAAGCCACGGCATGGAGCGCTATCGCCAGTTCAATATCGGCCGCCAGGACGCCTTTCTTGCCCATGGCCGCTCGGCCATCGGCAATGTGCCCGCCGCCTGCGCCCTGGGATCCGCTGGCGGCGGCCTCCACATTGCCTTCCTGGCGACCCGTGCGAACGTGATCGGCATCGAGAACCCGCGCCAACTGAGCGCCTACCTTTATCCCAGCCAGTACGGACCGCGCAGCCCGACCTTCTCGCGCGCGGCGCTCGTCAACCTGGGGGGACACGATATGCTGTTCATCTCCGGCACCGCCAGCATCGTCGGTCACCAGACGCTGCACCACGGCGATGCAGCAGCGCAGACGCGGGAATGCCTGCAAAACATCGCCGCCGTCGTCGCAGAGGCCAACCGTCAGGCGCCCAGCGCGGACTTCCGTCTCGACAGGCTTGCCTACAAGGTCTATGTCAGACATCCTGAAGACATGAGAACGGTATGCCGTGAAATGGCGCAATTCATCGGCGACCCGATGTCGGCGGTCTTCCTACAGGCCGATGTGTGCCGCGCCGACCTGCTGGTCGAAATTGAGGCATCGGGCGGCCATACCTTCAGAGCCGGTTACGTGGGCATTTCAGCAGGGAACAAACCATGGCCCTCCACCGTCGCCTGACTCCCCTCGCTGCGTTGCTGCTCACCGGCGGCCCGGCCATCGCCACTGACAAGCCCATGTGGGAACTCGGCATCGGCATGAGCGCCCTGTCCTTCCCGGACTATCGCGGTTCCGACGAATCCGGCTTCTACGCCGTGCCCTTCCCCTACTTCGTCTATCGCGGCACGTTTTTCAAGGCCGACCGGCATGGCATTCGCGGCACCTTCTTCGACAGCGACCGGGTCGAACTCAATGTCAGCGTCGGCGCCTCGCTGCCGGTGAACAGCGACGAAAACCGGGTCCGTCAAAGCATGCCCGATCTGCAGCCAACGGTGGAGATCGGTCCCTCGCTCGACCTCAACCTGTGGCGTACCGACGACCGGCACTACAAGCTCGACCTGCGCCTGCCCGTCCGCACCGTGGTCGCCGTGAAGGGCGGAATGGACGGCATCGGCTGGGTGTTCTCGCCGCGCCTCAATCTCGACATCAGCGATGTCGGCGGAATGACCGGCTGGAATCTGGGGCTGCTCGCCGGCCCCATGTACGGCTCGGAACGCAACCATGACTATTTCTATTCAGTGGCGCCGCAATATGCCACCGCCGACCGCTCGACCTTCGATGCCCAGGGCGGCTACGCCGGCAGCCAGTTTCTGATGTCGCTGTCGAAGCGCTATCCGAAATATTGGCTGGGTGCCTTTGCGCGCGGGGACAGCCTCAAGGGGGCCACCTTCGTCGACAGCCCCCTGGTCAAGCGCGAGGATTACTTCGCCGCCGGCGTCGCCATTGCCTGGGTACTCGGGGAGTCGTCCACCCGCATCGAGGCGGCCGAGTGAGTGCAGGCCGGATTTCGCCGTCCGCCCTGCCGCGACGCTGGCTGCACCGGCTTTACGAAATTGCTGCGCTTGGCTTCGGCCTTGGCTTGCTCGGCGCGCTGTCCCTCGCCTGGTCGCTGCTCGCCCTGCCTCTCTACTACGTCCTGCCGAAACGCTGGGCCGTCCCACTCGGACGCTGGGCCAGCACCACCGGCTTTCGCATCTACCTCGGCGCGCTGTCCCTCATCGGCGCCTGCCGCTTCGACCTTGCTGCGCTCGATTCCCTGCGCGATCAAGGCCCGTTGATCGTCGCCCCCAACCACCCCTGTCTACTCGACGCCGTGATGGTCATCTCGCGCCTGCCCAACATGGCCTGCATCATGAAGGTCGATATCGTCGACAATGTCTTCCTCGGCGTCGGCGCCCGCCTCGCCGGCTACATCCGCAACGACGCGCAACTGAGCATGATCAAGCAATCCGTCGCGGAACTGAAAAGCGGCAGCCAGTTGCTGATCTTCCCCGAGGGCACACGCACTACCCGCTGGCCGGTCAATACCTGCAAGGGCACTGCCGCGCTCATCGCCAGCCGGGCCAGGGTGCCGATCCAGACCGTATTCATCGAGACCGATTCGGCCTACCTTAGCAAGGGCTGGCCGCTGTTCCGTCGTCCGACGATGCCTATCACCTACCGCATCCGCCTTGGTCGCCGCTTCGACCCGCCGGAAAAGGCCGGGGCCTTCACCGAGGCGCTGGAGCGTTACTTCATCGACGAACTGCGCGATGCCCCACGTTTCCTGCCGCCCGACGCACCGCAGGCCGTGGAATCCGGTGCGCCCCGACTGATCTGATGGCACTTGACATGAGCGTTTCCGTCAGCCATCTGGTGCTGATCCCCAGCTATAACCCGGGCCCCCGGGTCTACGACACGGTACGCGCCGCCCGCGCCCAGTGGGCGCCGGTATGGGTAGTGGTGGACGGCAGCACCGACGGCACGGCCGCCGGCCTCAAGGACATGGCGGCGAACGACCCGCAGCTGAAGGTGCTGGTGCTGCCCGCAAACAGCGGCAAGGGCGCGGCCATGCTGCACGGTTTGGATCTGGCCGCCCAGCAGGGCTTTTCGCACGCGCTGACCATGGACTCCGACGGCCAGCATCCGCCCGACCTCATCCCGGCCTTCATGGCGGCCTCGCAACAGGCGCCCACGGCTATGGTCCTCGGCAAGCCGGTGTTCGATGCCAGCGCGCCAGCCCTGCGGGTCCAGGGCCGCAAGATTTCGAATGGCTGGGCCAACCTGGAGACCCTGTGGATGGGCATCGGCGATTCGCTCTACGGCTTCCGCGTCTACCCCATCGAACCGCTGCGCCAGGTGATGCGCAGCCAGCGCTGGATGCGCCGCTTCGACTTCGACCCCGAGGCCGTGGTGCGCCTGTGCTGGCGCGGCGTGCGCCCGATCAATCTGCCCGCGCCGGTGAAGTACCTGCGTGCCGACGAAGGTGGCGTTTCCCACTTCAACTACCTGCGCGACAACACCCTGCTCACCTGGATGCACCTCCGACTGATGCTGGGTTTCCTGCTGCGCTTGCCGATTCTGCTGCTGCGGCGCCTGAATACTCACCGGTCAAACACCCCATGAACCCCCCTCCCGTTTCGCCCCAGCAAGCGGTGCATGCCCCGCATCCGCCTCTTACCGATTACTACGCCAGCGAACAGGAGCGGCGCGGTTTCGTCGGTAATCTGTTCGACCGCACCGCCTCCGACTACGACCGCATCGACCGCCTGCTGGCCCTGGGGAGCGGCCCCTGGTACCGCAACCAGGCGCTGCAGCGGGCGGGGTTGAAACCGGGCATGCGCATCGTCGACATCGGTGTCGGCACCGGTTTGGTGGCGCGCGAAGCGGTGACACTGGTGGGCGATCCCGCCCTGGTGGTGGGTGTCGATCCCAGCGCCGGCATGATGGCCTGCGCTCACCTGCCGGGTGTCCAACTCATCGAGGGGCGGGCGGAAGCGATCCCATTTCCCGATGCCAGCTTCGATTTCCTCAGCATGGGCTATGCGCTGCGCCATATCAGCGACCTGTCAGCCGCCTTCGGCGAATTCCATCGCGTCCTCAAACCCGGCGGCCGCCTATGTCTGCTCGAAATCACCAAACCGGAGCGCGCCTGGAGCCAGGCGCTGCTCAAGGTTTATATGCGCGGCGTGGTGCCGCTGCTGGCCCGCCTGACCGGCAGCAGCGCCGAATCGGCCAAGCTGTGGCGCTACTACTGGGACACCATCGAAGCCTGCGTGCCGCCGAGCGGGGTAATTGATACGCTGGAGAAGGCCGGTTTTACAGGGGTAAACCGGCACGCCGAAAGCCGGGCGCTGTCGATTCTGGCGGAGTATCAGGCGGCCAAGCCGGCGTGAGCTGCACTCCGCCGTCCGGGAGCGAGACAAGTTCCGCCACGGTGTGGGGCAACGACATGGACGCCGCTTACGATCGACTATAAAACAAAGGGGAAGAAAAGGATCGTATCAAGCCGAACCTGAACTGTTCGGTTGGTGCCTTGGCAATTCAAGGCTCTCAAAGGAGAATTCGCATGCCCCTGATTAACTTAGTCATCATCTTGATCGTGGTTGGTGTTCTGCTTTGGCTCGTCAACACCTACATACCCATGGATCAGAAGATCAAAAACATCCTGAATATCGTCGTCGTCATTGTTGTCGTGATATGGCTACTGCAGGTTTTCGGCGTGTTGGGATCGATGGATACCATACGCATCGGCCGCTGACCTATCTCAGACGGCCACCGCCATCAGCCGTACGTACGGCGATTCAACGCGCTCCGACCTGAACTATATGGGTCTGTGCTTCGCATTGTTTTATTGCAAGGCGCCCCCCTTTGGTTGTTACCCTCAACATGCGGCATGCCTGCCAAACGTGCAGCGACATGGCTGGTGCCGAATTTTCGCTGGGTCGCCAAGGCAATCAGCAGCAGGCCCTCGGTCTGATGGACCGCAAGGATGTGCGCAGGGGGATCAAATCATGCCACCGTTCACCGAGATGATCTGGCCGCTGATGTAGCTCGCCTGCTCCGAGGCGAGAAAGCCGACCAGATCCGCCACCTCTTCCGGGCGGCCGGCACGCTTCATCGGCACCATGCCCGCGATGGCCTTGGCGTCGAACACGCCGTCGATCATCTCGGTCTGGATGATGCCCGGCGCCACGGCGTTGACCGTCACCCCGCGGCTGGCGAGTTCCAGCGACAACGACTTGGTGGCGGCGTGCAGCGCTCCTTTGGCGGCGGCGTAGTTGACCTGGCCGCGGTTGCCGGTGAGGCCGGCGATGGAGGTGATGTTGACGATGCGCCCCCAGCGGCTGCGCAGCATCGGCATCGTCAGCGGCTGGGTGACGTTGAAGAAGCCGCTGAGCGACACGTCCAGCACGCTGTGCCACTGCGCCGCACTCATGCCGGGGAAGACGGCATCGTCGTGGATGCCGGCGTTGTTCACCAACACCTGGATCGGCGTGTCGGCGACCAGCGCCTCCAGCGCCGTGCGGCTGGCCTCGGCGTCGGTGACGTCGAAGCCGATGGCCTCGGCCTGGCCGCCGCCATGCCGGATTTCATCGGCCAGCGCCTGCGCACGGGCCAGGTTGCGGTTGGCGTGGATGTAGACGTAACAGCCGTCGGCGGCGAGGCGGCGGCAAATCGCTGAACCGATGCCGCCGCTGCCGCCGGTGACGAGAGCGCGTTTCATGTCAGATTTCCCCGTTTTTCGGCGTCCAGCAAGGCCGCATCCAATACCACCGTGGCGCGCCCGCCGAGCAATTCGCGTCCGGCGGCGCTGACGCGGAAGCCGTAAAGGATGGTGTTGTCGTCGCCGGACAGGCGCTCCGCCTCGACCTCGAGGTCGGCGGCAATGTCATCCAGCCGCGCGACCTGCAACTCGACGCCGCGCACGCTGGCCAAGTAGCCGGCACGCGACGCGCTGTCGGCTCCCGCCAGCAGCGCACCGTGGGCGGCCATGGCTTGCGCCGCGTACTCGATGCCGCAGGCCGCGCCCAGGCGGTCGTGAGCGCGCAGCGGGTTGTCGGCATGGCGGTGGCTGCTCGCCGTGCAGCGGATGTGCTGGGCATCCCAGTCGGTGACGGCATCGAGCAGGCACATGCTGCCCTGGTGCGGCAGGCGGGCGAGCAGCCAGGCGTGGCCTAGCGGCATGGTTCGATCGCCACGGCCAGATTGAGCGGCGCCAGATAGTCCAGCACGATCCGGCCGCCCTCCCCTCGCGCCACGGCCTGCAGCAAGGGCAGTCCGCGCGCTGCGGGAATGGCGCGGCGCAGGGCTTCGAATTCGGGCTCGGCCAGCGCATCGGGCGCGGCATCACTCAGGCTGAGCTCGATCCGCGCCAGCGATTGCGCGCTGCGTTCAGGCATCAGCGCCAGCGCGATACCGAGTGCGGAAGGGAGCGGGCGCTTGGCGTGCAGCGGCTCGGGATAGGGCATGTCGTAGGCGACCAGCAGCGTGCCCCAGCCCTCGACCGCGACCTGGGTCAGCGCCTCCAGGAGGCCCGCGCTGAAGCTGCCGTCATGGGCGCACAGCACCGTGGCCGGTGTCATGGCGCCGGAAGCGATGCCCCAGTAACCCGCCGGAGCGTTGTGCACCGAGTTGTGGAAACGGGTCGGCGAGATGTGGCGATCGTCGGAGGCCAGCGCCTTGCAGATGGCATCGCAGTTGTCGTTGTCGGCGCCGGAAGAGGAAAACACCGCGGCCAGTTGCCGGGCATCGAGCTGCCCGGCCGCGACGGCCTGCTGCGCCACGGCCAGCGCGACCTTGATCGCGAGGCCGGTGCGGCGGC
>DAOMWT010000013.1:0-35388 GCA_035436705.1 Thiobacillus sp.
GGGGGATGGGGGGCGGGCCATATTCAGGAAATCTCGGAGACAGATGCGACGCGGGCGGTTTCGATCACCGCGCCAAACGTCTGGGGGACGTCATTGTCCGCCAATTCCTCGCGCAATTCAGGAATTAATGCCGTTTCATCCGGGGTGACGAGATTCCCGAGCTCTTCCAGCGGCGGCAATTCGGACAGTGTGCGCAGCCCGAGGTCGCTGAGGAAATGGCCGGTAGTGCCGAACAGCGCCGGGCGGCCGGGCACGTCGCGATGGCCAATAGCCTCGATCCAGCCGCGCTCTTCCAGCGTCTTGATGATGTTGGGATTGACCGACACGCCGCGGATGTCCTCGATGTCGCCGCGCGTCACCGGCTGGCGGTAGGCGATGATGGCAAGCGTTTCCAACACCGCACGCGAGTAGCGCGGCGGCTTCTCGTTCTTCAGCCGCGACAGCCAGGGCTGCATCTCGGCGCGCGTCTGGAAGCGCCAGCCGTCGGCCACCTGGATCAGTTCGACGCCGCGGCCGTGCCACTGCGCGCGCAATTCGTCGAGCACACGGCGCAGCACATCGTTTGACAAAGCTTGATCGGACGCATCCTGTTCAAACATGCGCCTGAGCTCGGCCAGCGTCAGCGGCTCGACCGCCGCCAGCAGGGCCGCTTCCAGCACGACCTTCAGATCTTCGGGATTGTCACTCGGTTGCAGATTCATGGAGCTTTACGTAGATAGGGGCAAACGGCTCGGCCTGGGTCACGTCGAGCAGGGTTTCCTTGGTCAGTTCCAGCACCCCCAGGAAGGTGACCACGAGTTCATGTACGGTCGAGGATTCCGGGAACAAGTCCTTGAATTCCATGAACTCGCCCGGCGTCAGCCGCTTCAGGATGCGGCTCATGTGCTCGCGGATCGACAGTTCCTGGCGGCCGATGCGGTGGTGGGTGCGGTTCTTCGCGCGCGACAGGATGGCCAGCCAGGCGGCGGCGAGTTCTTCCGGGTGCAGACTCGGCAGGCGCTTGGCCGCCGCCGGCAGGAACACGCTGACGGTGTCGAAATCGCGCCCCGCCTGCGGCAGGGTGTCGAGATGCTGGCCGGCGAGTTTCATCTGTTCGTATTCCAGCAGACGACGTACCAGTTCCGCGCGCGGGTCGTCGCCCTCGCTCGCCTCCTCGGCCTGCTCGCGGCGCGGCAGCAGCATGCGCGACTTGATGTCGATCAGCATCGCCGCCATCAGCAGGTATTCCGCTGCCAGTTCCAGCCGCGTCGCACGCGCCGCCTCGACATAGGCCATGTACTGCTTGGTCAGGGCCGCCATCGGGATGTCGAGCACGTCCAGGTTCTGCTTGCGGATCAGGTAGAGCAGCAGATCGAGCGGGCCTTCAAAGGCGTCGAGAAACACCTCGAGCGCGTCCGGGGGAATGTAAAGATCCTGCGGCAGCTCGGTGAGCGGTTCGCCGCGCACCTTGATGACGGGGACGGACGGTATTTCCAGAGGTGGCGGATCGAGAAGCTCGGCTTCGTTCATGACGGCATTTTACCCGAGGCCGGCATGGACAAGCGTCCGCCGCAATGTTTATACTTGGTTTAAACATTTTCTCCGAAGGAGGCGACATGGCCGAGGTCTATCTGGATATCAAGCAGTGGGGCAACAATCTGGGGGTGCGACTCCCGGCCGCCGTGGCGCGCGCAGCCCATCTGCACGCCGATCAGCGGGTACGCGTGTCGGTGGAAGACGGACAAATCGTGATTTGTCCTGCCGATGCGTCCTCGCTCACGCTGGAACAGCGCCTGGCGAAGTTCGATCCGGAGCGGCACGGCGGCGAGGCGATGGCCAGCGAACCCGTCGGAGCCGAGAAATGGTAGCGGCATCGAAAACCACCGCCTGGGTGCCCGACCGCAAGGACATCGTCTGGATAGACTGTAATCCGCAGGCCGGCCGGGAGATGAAGGACACCCATCCTTTTCTGGTGCTGTCGCCGCGCATCTTCAATGCCCGTACCTCGCTGGTGATCGGCCTGCCCATGACCACGGCCGAATACAACGCCGACAATCCTTTCGCCGTAGCGGCCGGCCTTGCCAAAGGACGTGGCAAGGCCGGCAAAACCAGCTATGTGCTCTGCCATCAGCCCAAATCCTTCGACTGGCGTCAGCGCGGCGCCAAGGCACATCCCCTGGGTACCTTGCCTGATACCGTGTTTGCCGACGTGTGCGAGCGCCTGAACCAGATCATCCGGCTGGCCTGAATCCATCTGGCGACTTCCGCTTGCATTTTACCGAACGGTCAACTAGCATCCGGTTCATGAACGCTGCCACCGATACCCGCTCCCGCATCATCGCCGCCGCCAAGCCGCGCTTTCACTCGCGCAGCTACGCCAATGTGGGCATCCAGGAAATCTGCGAGAGCGCCGGCGTGCAGAAGGGCAGCTTCTACCACTTCTTCCCGTCCAAGCACGACCTGGTCATGGCCGTGATCGACGAGTTCGCCGACGAATGGGCCCACGGCTTCGTCGCCGAGGCCTTCGACCCCGCCCTGCCGCCGATGGAGCGCATCGACTACCTCGTCGACGCCGCCTACTTCTGGCAGAAGTCGATCAAGCAGATCCACGGCCGCATGCTCGGCTGCATCTTCGGCAACCTGACGCTCGAAGTCAGCACCCAGGACGACATCCTGCGCGCCAAGCTGCTGGCGATCTTTTCGCGCGCCAAGACGCGCTTCAGGGAGACGCTGGAGGAAGCCGTCGCCGCCGGCACGATCGCGCCGCTCGATTCGGACCTGACTGCCGAAGCCATGCTCGCCTACCTCGAAGGCGTCATCCTGCTGGCCAAGTCGCAGAACGACCCCGAGGTGATCTACCGCCTCGGCCCCGCCATCAAGACGCTGCGCGTCGAGACGGCCGTCTGATCCCCATGCAGGCCACCCTTTTTTTCGCCTCACAGTTAACCGACCGGTCTAGCGATGGCTTCAACCCCTCCCTTCACCGGCCTTTGCCAACTTCTATCCGCCTTTTCGCCCGGCAATTTTTTTGCCGATTTTCTTGACCGGACGGTCATCTACTAGAGGAGGTTTCACCATGAGTACGAACGCAACCCAGACCCTGGACGCCCGCGGCATGAACTGCCCGCTGCCCATCCTGCGAACCAAGAAGGCCCTGACCGACCTCGCCAAAGGCGAGACGCTCGCCATCACCGCGACCGACCCCGGCTCGCTCAAGGACATGCAGGCCTTCTGCAAGCAGACCGGCCACGAACTGGTCTCGTCGAGCGAGCACCAGGGCGAGTTCGAATTTCTCATTCGCAAGTCATAAGGAGACGACCATGGGAGCCACAGACAAACTGCTTGCCCAAAGCCTCGACCCGGCCCAGCTCGACCAGTGGTTCGACCAGCGCTTCGAAGCCAAGATGGCCGAACGCGAAGCCGCGCACGTGCCGTCGCTGTCGATCATCACCACCAAGGGCACGATGGACTGGGCCTACCCGCCCTTCATCCTCGCCTCCACCGCCGGCGCACTGGGCTGGGACGTGTCGGTGTTCTTCACCTTCTACGGCCTCGAACTGCTGAAGAAGAATCTGCACCTCGAGATCAGTCCGCTCGGCAACCCCAGCATGCCGATGAAAATGCCCTTCGGGCCGCAGTGGCTCAAGGACATCAACTGGAAAGTGCCGAACGTCGTCATGGCCGGCATCCCGGGATTCGAAAAAGTGGCAACCGGGCTGATGGCGCAAACGGTGAAAAGCAAAGGGGTAGCCAGCATCGACGAACTGCGCAGCGCCTGCCTCGAAGCCGACGCCAAGCTCTACGCCTGTCAGATGACGGTCGACCTGTTCGGCTATTCGCAGGACGAGTTCATTCCGGAGATCGCCGGCTGGATCGGCGCGGCGAGTTTCCTGCCGCAGGCGCAGAAGTCGGACGTCTGCCTGTTCATCTGAGCCGTGTAATACCTGGGTCGTGCCCGATGCATGAGTGCGGTCCAGGCGTCAGTTGGAATCGCAATCAACGCCAGGTACAGACGACTATTCCCTGGCGAGGGTTAGCTCAGTCTGTCCCCGATTGTTCCGATTGTTTGGTCCCCGATTGTTTGTGAACGTGCAGCTTGTGGGGCGCGGAGACAGCCAAAGCAAAGCTTACTGGCGGAGCGTCCCACTCGAAGCTTTGGTTAGACCAATGTAAGGACTTTGCGTAGGGTATCTGCAATGTCTCTTCTGTTCATGTAGTGGTAATACCCTTCTTTATCAATTAGCTCAAAGTCCATGGCACCGCACCAACAATTAATCCGGCCATATCCAGGGGCGCGGGGAAGCAGGCCATCTTTACCCGGTGCGCAATGCTTTGCCAAATTCATCCTGAAAAGTTCAACCATCCTATATATCGGTTCAAGTTTCTGCCAAGTAGCTTCTATCTCGCCACGGTAAGCAGCGTCATCTCGGAATCTCTCCAATTGACGACGACGAATTCCAAGTGTCAGATTTTGGGGATCGTCGTCAGGTAAATTTTCTAGTTTTGGATTTATGCCACCAGTATCTAACAGCTTGTTGAACTGAAACTGTCTATCTCGCCAAAGACGGAAGACCTCATACAGTCCGAAGATCCACATTTGAGACATGGCTGTCACTGCAAGCGCAGACTCAAGAGGAGTTTTTTCTATTTCGTTGTACTCACGCAGAAGATCATATTCATACTCGGTAATTACGGAATCGACTATGCCTATGTTCATTCCTTGCATTCCGAGCCATAAATCATCTTCAAAGAAGGGCAATTTTTTCATGCCCATAGTGATAATGCTGAAATCTAAAGCATCCCAAAACGGATACCGAATTTCATCTTCCGGATCAAATTCGTCACTCATGGAGCTAGCGGTCTAACGTTATTTAGATGGCGCACCACCTGAATCGGCACACGGCAAGGTGACGCGCTGTAGTTGTTTGATTTGTCAGCACTCTAGCATTTCCGAGACGCCCTCACCCAAACACCACCCCCGCCACATCCTGATACCGCCTGGCGTAATGCACGGTCATCCCGGCGCGGATGTGGTCGGGTAGCTTGTCGAAGTCGCGCCGGTTGGCCTCGGGGAGGATCAGTTCGCTGATCCCGACACGGCGCGCGGCGATGACCTTCTCGCGGATGCCGCCTACCGGCAACACCTGACCCGTCAGCGTCAGTTCGCCGGTCATTGCCAGGGGCCGGTTGATTTTTGCGTTTTTCGCAAGCGACAGCAGCGCCGTCGCCATGGTGACGCCGGCGCTGGGGCCGTCCTTGGGCGTGGCGCCTTCCGGCACGTGCAGGTGGACGAAGCTCTTGTCGAAGAACGTGCTGTCCGCGCCGTAAGTCTTCAGGTGCGACGCGACATAGCTGTAGGCGATTTCGGCCGATTCCCGCATCACCTCGCCCAGCTTGCCGGTGAGCTTGAAGCCCCGATTCAGGGTGTGAATGCGCGACGCCTCGACCGGCAGCGTCGCGCCACCCATTGCGGTCCAGGCAAGCCCTGTGACCACCCCGACCCCGCTCATCGGTTTTTCGCGGCTGAACACGGGTTTGTCGAGATAGGCCTCGACCTCCTTGATGCCGATCTTGATCGGCGTGGCCGCACCGCCGAGGATCTTCACCACAGCCTTCCTCGCCACCCGCCCCAGCTGTTTTTCCAGATTGCGCACGCCGGCTTCGCGCGCATAGCCCTCGATCACATGGCGCAGCGCGCCTTCGCTGATGACGAGCTGGTTCTTTTTCAGGCCGGCTCGTTCCAGCACCCGCGGCCACAGATGATGCCGGGCGATCGCGATTTTTTCCTCGGTGATGTAGCCCGACAGGCGGATGACTTCCATGCGGTCGAGCAGCGCCGACGGGATCGAATAATCGTTGGCGGTGCAGATGAACAAGGCCTTGGACAGGTCGAAGCGCACGTCGAGATAATGGTCGAGGAAATCAGCGTTCTGCTCGGGGTCGAGCACTTCCAGCAGCGCACTCGCCGGATCGCCTTGATAGCTGGCGCCGATCTTGTCGATCTCGTCGAGCATGATGACCGGGTTGGCCGACTCAACCTCTTTCAGCGCCTGCACGAACTTGCCCGGCATGGCGCCGATGTAGGTGCGGCGGTGGCCCTTGATCTCGGCCTCGTCGCGCATGCCGCCGACCGAAAAGCGGTAGAACTTGCGCCCCAGCGCCTCGGCGACGGACTTGCCGATCGAGGTCTTGCCGACGCCCGGCGGCCCGACCAGCAGCAGGATCGACCCGGCCATTTCGCCACGCATCGCGCCGACCGCAAGAAATTCGATGATGCGGTCCTTGACGTCGTCCAGCCCGTCGTGGTCGCGGTCGAGGATGCGGCGCGCGCGCTCGAGATCGATCTTGTCCTGCGTATGCACCCCCCACGGCAGCACGGTCAGCCAGTCGAGATAGTTGCGGGTGACGGTGTATTCCGGCGAGCCGGTCTCCAGCAGCGACAGCTTGTGCATTTCCTCGTCGATGCGCTTTTTTGCCTGCTCCGGCAGCGTCAGTTTGGCGAGCCGTTCATTGAAGGTGTCGAGTTCGGCGGTCTTGTCGTCCTTGGCCAGGCCCAGTTCTTTCTGTATGGCCCTCAACTGCTGGCGCAGGAAGAATTCGCGCTGCTGCTCACTCATCTTCTCGTCCACTTTTTCGCGGATGTCGGACTGCAGCCGCGCCACATCGAGTTCCTTCTTCAGCAGCACCAGCACCTTTTCCATGCGCTTTTTCAGCGCAAAGGCTTCCAGCACGTCCTGCAACTCCTGCTTCGACGCGGTGGTCAAGCTGGCTGCAAAGTCGGTCAGCTGGGAAGGCTCGCTGGGACCGAAGCGGTTGAGGAAAAACTTCAGCTCCTCGGAATACAGCGGGTTGAGCGGCAGCAACTCCTTGATGGTGTTGATGATGGCGATGGAGTAGGCGCGGATCTCCGAGGAATCAGGCCTGCCGGTCTCGTTCGGGTACTCGACCCTGACCTTGTAGGGTGCCGTATCCGACAGCCATTCGACGATACGGAAACGTCGCACGCCCTCGGCGATGAACTGCATCTTGCCGTCGGAACGCACCGGATGGTGAATGCGCACCACCGTGCCGACGCTGCTGAAATCCGCCCGCTTCACGTCGTCGGTATTGTCGGGCTTGACCACGACCAGCCCCACCATGTGGTGCTCGGTTTCGCCGATAGCCTCCACCGTCGTCAGCCACGGCGCCTCGTTCATCAGCAGCGGCAGGGTTTGCGCCGGGAAAAACGGCTTTTCGGTCAATGGCAGCAGATACAACTCGGGCGGCAGCGCCGGGGTGGTCGGCAACTGCCTGTTGTCGGGAAGAACTTCACCTTCTAGTGCTGAATCGTTGGGCATGGTTTGGGCATCTGATCCGGGGACAAGGTTGGGGTATGTCAACACACATTTGACCGCAGTGGCGGAATCAACGTTAACACGTCACCCTAGCCAGTATCGTGCCTATCCGCCCGTTTTCAAGGGCGGAGCGGAGCAGGCCGCACCGGAATTTCCTCGACCGTATCCGGCAGGCCGGACAGGATCATCAGTTCGACCCGGCGGTTGCGCGCACGCCCTTGTGCCGTGTCGTTGGGGGCAATCGGCTGGCTGGCCTCGCGTCCGATGGCCGACAGGCGCGCCGGGACGATGCCGTTGTCAGCCAGCAGGCGCACCACGCTGGTGGCGCGTACCGCCGACAATTCCCAGTTGGAGGCAAAAACCGGATTGCTGATCGGCATGACGTCGGTATGTCCGGTGATTTCCAGGTTGAACGGCTCGTTCCGCAGGCGTTCCGCTACCGCCCGCAATACCGCCAGCGATTTCGCCTCGAGTTCGGCACGGCCGGGGGCAAACAGCACGTTGGCATTGATTTCGATGCTGACACCACGGCGGCTCTGCGTCACCCGCACCTTGCCCTCCTTCACCAGCGGCGCCATCACGTCGAGCAAGCCGCTCGCCACCTCGGTCATGTGCGCCTGTTCCTCGATGGCCTGCTGCTGTTTCAGGCTGCGCTGCCTGATTTCCGCAGGCAATGCCTCCTTTGTCAGTTGCGGCACCAGCGCTTCGCTTGCCGGCATCTTGCCGAAGGCATCGCCGAGTGAGCCGGCCAGGACGCGGAATTTATTCTCGTTGACCGCCGAGACCGCGTACATCACCACGAAGAAGGCAAACAGCAGGGTAATGAAATCAGCATACGAAATCAGCCAGCGGTCGTGATTGTCGTGGTCGGAGACGATGCGCCGGCGTCTGCGCATCAGAGATAACCTTTGAGCCGCGTCTCGATGATGCGCGGATTGTCGCCCTGGGCAATGCCGATGAGGCCATCGCAAATGATTTCACGCTCGGTGACCCGGCGGGCGATGGTGAACTTGATCTTGTTGGCGATCGGCAAAAACACCAGGTTGGCGAGGCCGACGCCGTAGATGGTGGCGACGAAGGCGACCGCGATGCCGGTACCCAGCTTGCCGGGATCGGCCAGGTTTTCCATGACGTGGATCAGCCCGATCACCGCGCCCAGGATGCCGAGCGTGGGCGCATAGCCGCCCGCCGCTTCCCATACCCGCGCGGCCTGCCGCTCGGCGGTCTCGAAGCCGACGATCTGCACGTCGAGCGTGTCGCGCAGTTTGGCCGCATCGGCGCCGTCAATCAGCAATTGCAGCCCGGCTTTCTGGAACGGATCGCGGGCGATGTTGAGGTGTTTTTCCAGCGCCAGCAACCCGTCCTGGCGCGCGGTATGCGACCACTGGACGACGCGGCGAATGAGCGCGCTCGCTTCCGGCTCGGGCGGGCGGAACACCCACTTCGCCATGCGCACGCCTCGCATGAATACCGGCAATGGATGATGCAGCAACACGGCCGCCAGCGTGCCGACAATCACGATGACGAAAGCGGCCGGCTGCAGGAACAGGCCGATCTGCCCGCCTTCCATCGCCTGGCCGCCGAGAATGGCGGCAACGGCCAGGACCAGCCCGATCAGACTGCCGCGATCCATGCGTCTTCCTTCAGCTTGGCGCGCAGCCGCGCGATGGCCTGGCCGTGCAGCTGGCAGATGCGGGATTCGCTGACGCCGAACACTTCGCTGATCTCGCGCAGGTTGAGTTCCTGTTCGTAATACAGCGACATCAGCAGTTGTTCGCGCTCGGGCAGGTTTTCAATTCCGGCGATGATGCAGGCGCGCAGGCTGGCGTCGAGCAATTGCGGCAGCGGCATGCTGGTCTCGTTCGCCGACTGCTTGTCGAGGAAGGAGTCGTCTTCGTCGGATTCGCCGAAATCCTCGAAATACAGCAGTTGATGACCGCGCGCGTCGCCCAGCATGGCCTGGTATTCGGCCAGCGGGATTTTCATCGACTCGGCGATTTCGGTTTCGCTGGGCTGCCGTCCCAGCTGATGCTGCAAGGCGCCGATGGCCTGTTCGATCTTGCGCATCGACTGCCGCGCGCTGCGCGGCAGCCAGTCGGACTGGCGCAGCTCGTCGATCATCGAGCCGCGGATGCGCTGGATGGCATAGGCTTCGAACTGCGCGCTCTGCGCCTCGTCGTAGCGGCTGACGGCGTCGAGCAGGCCGATCATGCCGGCCTGCACCAGGTCGTCCTCCTCCACGCTGGGCGGCAGCCGGCCCATCATGTGGTGCGCCAGCCGTTTGACCATGGGCATGTATTGCGTCAGCAGGTCGCTCTTTTCGCTTTTGCCGGTTGCGGTGTACATGCCCCCTACCTCCTGCATGCTTCCATCATGCGACTGCCCTGGATCACGCGCTGCATGAACCCGCCGACGTTGCCCAGGCCGGCCTGCTGCGGCCAGCGCAGCAGGCCATCGGCCAGCTTGCGGAACTGCGAGGTGGACTGGGCGACGGGAAAGGCGTCCACCACGGAAGTGCGCAGGTGGCCCGCGCGGCTCAAACGCTCGTCCAGCGGGATATAGCCGAGATAATCGACCGACACGCCCAGATAGCGCTCGGCGGTTTGGGCGAAATTGCGCGCCACCGCCTGCGCCTGCTCCGGCGATTCCATGCGATTGAGCAGCAGGCGGAATTGGCGCTTGCCGAAATTGTGCGCCAGCCGTTTGACCAGGGTATAGCCCTGGGTGATCGCCGTGTTGCCGGGCGGCAGCACCACCATGATTTCGGAAGCGGCAAGCCCCAGCGGCAACGCATCCGGGTCGGTGGCCTCTTCCATGTCCACCAGCACCACGTCGACGCCGCATTGCAGGCGGTTGAAGCTCTGCGCCAGCCATTCCTGGTCGCGTTCGGACAGCTGCCCCAGCCGGTTGAAGCAGCCGCCGATCGGCAGCACCTGCACGTTGTCGGGGCCGTCGAGTATCAGCGCATCCAGGGTGCAGCGCCTTTCGAGCACGTCCGACACGTCGAAGCGCGGCGTCAGTCCCAGGGCGGCGCAGGCGCCGCGGCCGTGCCGATCCTGGTCGACGATGAGCACGTCGCGCCCCGAACGGGCCAATGCCACCGCCAAGTTGGCGGTCGCGGCGGTCTTGCCCGCCCCTTTCTGCCCCGACATCACGGTAATGACCTGAAACCCGGTCTGCCCCAGCAGGCGGCGCAGCCCGGCGGCCTGGTCGCTGACGAACTTATCCAAGGGACACCGCGCTTTCGTGATGCGCCGCCTGGATGCCGGACAGTGCGAAGGCCAGCTCGCTGTCGTCCAGCTGCCACGGCGAGGCTTGCGTGCGCGCCTTGAAGGCGCGGTGAATGAGGTACTGGCGATTGGCCAGGTGCAGATCTTCAGGCACGCGCTGGCCGGTCGCCAGATAGTGCACGCTCAACTGGTGACGGATCGCGCAGTCGAGCGCCGGGCCGAGGCTCGCCGCCTCGTCGATCTTCGACAGGATGCAGCCGTCCAGCCCGCGCGTCTGGTACGCCTGCACCACTTCGTTCAGGGTGTCGCCGTGGCTGGTGGCGTTCAGCAGCAGCAGGCGCTTGATCGGCTTGCCGGCCTGGCACAGCATCTCGACCTGCTCGGCGACGGCCTGGTCGCGCTGGCTCATGCCGACGGTATCGATCAGCACCGTGTGCTTGTTGCGCAGTTCGGACAGCGCCAGCCGCAAGTCGGCCGCATCGCGCACCGCATGCACGGCGACGCCGAGAATCTTGCCGTAGATGCGCAGTTGCTCGTGGCCGCCGATGCGGTAGCTGTCGGTGGTCAGCAGGGCCAGCTTGTCGGCGCCGTGGCGCACCACGAAACGGGCGGCGAGCTTGGCGGTAGTGGTGGTCTTGCCGGCGCCGGTGGGGCCCATCAGGGCGAACACGCCGCCGCCGTCGAGCATGTCGGTTTCGCTCTGCATCACCTGCAGGCGCTTCATCAGGGTGTTTTTCGCCCAGCTCTGCGCTTGCTCCGTATCGCCTTTCGGCAGCGTTTCCAGCAGCTCGCGCGCCAGGGTGGCGGAAAAGCCGGC
The DNA here is from genome assembly GCA_035436705.1 of Thiobacillus sp. Classification (GTDB taxonomy): domain Bacteria; phylum Pseudomonadota; class Gammaproteobacteria; order Burkholderiales; family Thiobacillaceae; genus Thiobacillus. The sequence goes on from DAOMWT010000013.1 coordinate 11,361, forward strand.
CGCCAGCATGTCGCGCATCACGGCGGCGCCGGCCGGATCGCGCCCTGGCAGATCGCGCCAGGCCAGATCGGCCAGCTGGCTTTCCAGCCGCATCTGCATCGCCTTGATTTCGCCGCGGATTTCACCCACCACGCTTTGCGCCAGCTGGGCGCTGTCCGTACTGGGCACGGCGACCCGCTCGACCAACCGGCGTTTGATGGTGACTGCGGGCGCCGCCTCCGTTTCATCCTGCACGACCGCTGCCGGCGTCTTGGCTGGAGCGCTGATTGCAGGCGCCTCCACCACCGGCGGCGCCATCGAAGCGATGTCTTCCGCCGCCAGGGCCAGCACTTCCACCCCGCCCTCGACGGCGCGATTGGAGAGGATCACTGCATCGGGCCCGAGCGCATCGCGCAGCTGGCGCATGGCTTCACGGGATGTTTTGGCGACGATTCGTTTGACGTTCATGCTGCTCCTCCTACCAGGGAAGTCACTTTGATCTGCTTGCCTTCGGGCACTTCAGCGTGCGAAAGCACCTTGAGCTGCGGCACGGTGCGCCGCAGGAAACGGGCGAGTAGCGGACGCAGCACGGCCGGCGTCAGCAATACGGGGGGATGGCCCAGCGCTTCCTGGCGCTGGGTCGAGGTCTGGGTGCGCTCCAGCAGGGTGTCGGCCAGGCCCGGCTCCATGCCGGCGGCATCGTGGCCCGCCTGCAGCGTCTGCAGCAGCAGCCGCTCGAGGCCATGGTCCAGCGCGATCACCGGCAGTTCGCTGGCCGAGCCGTAAATCTGCTGCACGATCGAGCGGCCCAGCGCCACCCGCACCAGCGCGGTGAGTTCGTGCGGATCCTGCACCCGCGCGGCGTGTTCCAGCAGGGTGTCGATGATGCTGCGCATGTCGCGGATCGCCACGCCTTCGGTGAGCAGGGTCTGCAGCACTTTCTGCACGGTGGAGAGCGGCAGCATTTTCGGCACCAGGTCTTCCACCAGCTTGGGCGCGCTCTTGCCCAGGTGATCGAGCAGCGCCTGCGTTTCCTGCCGTCCCAGCAGTTCGGCGGCATGCTGGGTCACCAGATGATTCAGGTGGGTGGCGACCACGGTGCCGGGGTCGACCACGGTGTAGCCCATCGCCTGCGCTTGCTCGCGCAGGCCGGATTCGATCCACACCGCCGGCAGGTCGAAGGCGGGATCGCGCGTGGCGATGCCCGGCAGGCTGGCGGTGATGTTGCCCGGGTCGATGGCGAGGAACAGCCCGGTGCGCACTTCGCCGGAACCGATCTCGACGCCTTTCAGGGTGATGCGGTAGCTGTTCGGATTGATTTCCAGGTTGTCGCGGATATGCACGGCGGGCGGCAGAAAACCGATCTCTCTGGCGAATTTCTTGCGGATGCCCTTGATGCGGCGCACCAGCTCGCCATCGGCGGCGCTGTCCACCAGCGGAATCAGGCGATAGCCGACCTCCAGGCCCAGGGTGTCGATGGGCGCGACGTCTTCCCAGCTGGCTTCCTGGCTTTCGACCGCGGCTACGGGCGCGGCCTGCGCCTCCGCCGGCGCTTCCTGCTGTTGCTGCTTGCCGTTCCGGTAGGCCAGCCAGGCCAGGCCGCCCGCCAGCAGCAGGAAGGCGAAGTTCGGCATTCCCGGAATCATGCCCATCAGACCGAGAATCGCGGCGGTGATATACATCGCCTGCCGCTTGCTGAAAATGTTGGACAGCATCTGGCCGGCGATGTCTTCCTCGGTGCTGACGCGGCTGACGATGATGCCGGCGGCGATCGAGATGACCAGTGCCGGAATCTGCGCCACCAGGCCGTCGCCGATCGCCAGCAGGGTGTAGTTGCTCGCGGCGTCGGCCATCGCCATGTCGTGCTGCATCATGCCGATGATCAGCCCGCCGACGACGTTGATGATCAGGATCAGGATGCCGGCGATGGCGTCGCCGCGCACGAACTTCGAGGCGCCGTCCATCGAGCCGTAGAAATCGGCTTCCTGGGCGATTTCGGCACGGCGGCGGCGCGCCTCGCTTTCGTCGATGAGACCGGCGTTGAGGTCGGCGTCGATCGCCATCTGCTTGCCCGGCATCGCGTCGAGGGTGAAGCGCGCGCTGACTTCGGCGATGCGGCCGGCGCCCTTGGTGATGACGATGAAGTTGATCACCACCAGGATGACGAACACGATGATGCCGACCGTGTAATTGCCGCCGACCAGGAAATGGCCGAAGGCTTCGATCACCTTGCCTGCAGCGTCCGGACCGGTATGGCCGTCCAGCAGCACCACACGGGTGGACGCGACGTTGAGCGACAGCCGCAGCAGCGTGGATAGCAGCAGCACCGTGGGGAAGGCGGCGAATTCGAGCGCCTTCTTGGTCGACAGGCTGACCAGCAGCACCATGATGGAAAGCGCAATGTTGAAGGTGAACAGCATGTCCAGCGCAAACGGCGGCAGCGGCAGCACCAGCATCGCCAGAATGAGGACGATGAAAATCGGTGCCGCCATTGCGCGCGCATTGGCCGGGTTGAATATCTTCGAAAGACTCAGGGTGCCGTTCATACGGGTGCGTTCAACGGATCGAGTTCAGGGGGAACCGGCAAGGCGGTCGGCGTGTTGGGATACGCCCCGCCCGCCTGCTGGAAATGGCGCAGCTGGAACACGTAGGCCAGCACTTCGGCCACCGCCGCGTAGAGCGTGGCCGGGATCTCGTCGCCGAGTTCGGTATGGCGGAACAGCGCGCGCGCCAGCGGCGGCGCTTCCAGCAGCGGCACCTTGTGCTCGGCCGCCAGTTCGCGGATTTTCGCGGCAACCGCATCGGCCCCCTTGGCCACCACACGCGGCGCGCGCATCTTGCCTTCGCTGTACTTGAGCGCCACGGCGTAATGGGTGGGGTTGGTCACCACCACGTCGGCGCTGGGGATTTCGGACATCATGCGGCGGCGCGCCACTTCGCGCTGCTGGGCGCGGATGCGCGCCTTGACGTGCGGGTCGCCCTCCGATTCCTTGTTTTCCTGGCGCAGCTGCTCCTTGGTCATCTTGAGCTTGTTGTAGTAGCTCCACAGCTGATACGGCAGATCCAGCACGACAATGAAAATCATCGCGGCCGAAGCCAGCAGGAACACCTTGCCGATGAGGTCGCCCATGTGCTGGATGGCGAGGGGCGGCGACTCCAGGCTGAGCGAAAAGAGCGCGTCGAGATTGGACCAGATCAGCCATACGGCGACCCCTCCCAGCAAGCCGACCTTGGCCAGCGATTTGACCAGCTCGACCAGGCCCTGGCTGGAAAACATGCGCTTGATGCCCGACAGCGGATTCAGGCGCTTGAAGTCCGGGGCGAATGCCTTGGTGCTGAACAGCCAGCCGCGCAGCAGCAGCGGCGAAGCCAGGGCGGCGATCAGCACCAGCGCCAGGAAAGGCGCCAGCGCCAGCGCGGCATCGAAAAACTGGCTGGATAGCTGCGCCATGACGTACGTGCTATCGCGTGCGATGGCCGGCTTGAACTGCAGGCCGCCGCGCACGATCTGCGACATGGTCTGGCCGAGGCCGCTAGCCATCATCCACAGGGCCGCACCGCCGGTCATCAGGACGACGAACGTGGCCAGTTCGCGCGATTGCGGCACCTGGCCATCTTCGCGCGCCTTCTCCCGCCGCTGTGGCGATGGGGCTTCTGTCCGTTCCTGATCGCTTTCTTCAGCCATCCCTGATTTCACCTATGAAGGGAACCCTGCCCTCTGCGAAGCAGAAGGAGGCTTTCTCAGGCTGGATTATTGGCCACGCCCGGTACGGGTGATCGGGGGAATAAGGGCGGATTTGACCTGCTATTTCGCGCCAGTCGGCGCGCGACGATCAGTTTTCGGCATTGGCCCTGGCCACTTCTTCGTGCACGCCGGCGTCGTCCGCCACGTTGACGCCGCTGGCTTCCTTGGTGATGGCATCTTCGGTGCGCTTGTTCATCACGATGATGCTGATGCGGCGGTTGACCGGATCGCCAGGCCCCGCCTGATTGAACGGCACGGACGATGCCAGTCCGACTACGCGCAGCATCTTCGCTTCATCCATGCCACCGGCGATCAGTTCGCGCCGCGAGGCGTTGGCACGGTCGGCCGACAATTCCCAGTTGCTGTAGCCGCGCGCGCCGTTGGCATACAGCATGGCATCGGTGTGGCCTGACAGGCTGATACGGTTCTGCACGTCGTTCAGCACCTGGCCGATCTCGTGCAGGATGATCTTGGTGTAGGGCTGCAGTTCGGCGCTGGCCAGGTTGAACATGGGCCGGTTCTGCTCGTCGACGATCTGGATGCGCAGGCCTTCGCTGGTGATGTCGATCAGCAGCTGCCGCTTGAATTGCCGCAGCGTGGGATTGGCGTCGATCGCCGTCTCGAGGCGTTTCTTCAGCTGCTTGAGCTTGGCGGTCTCGATGCGCTCGAGTTCGGCCTGTGCCGCCTTCAGGTTGTAGGATTTCTTTTCGGCCTGGGTATCGCCTTTTTTCACCTGCCCCAGCTGACGCGTCATATCAAGGCCGCCGCCCTTGATGACGCTGGAACTGTCGCCGCTGCCGGAGCCCCCCTGCATCGCCACCTTGAGTGGCGTCTTGAAATATTCCGCGATTCCCTCCAGGTCTCCCTTGGTGGTCGAACCCAGCAGCCACATCAGCAGGAAGAAAGCCATCATCGCCGTGACGAAATCGGCATAGGCAATTTTCCATGCCCCGCCGTGGCGGGCGCCTTTCACCTTGCGGATGCGTTTGATGACGATGGGCGTTTTCTGTTCGCTCATGTATGTATGGGTATGAGGTAATGGCGTCCCGGCCCGGCGGCGGGGAAATCAGCGCGACCGGGCGCCTCTCACGTGCTCTTCCAGTTCACTGAAGGACGGGCGTTCGGTCGAGAACAGCACCTTGCGCCCGAATTCGACCGCGATAGCCGGCGCATAGCCGTTGATGCTGGCGAGCAGGGTGACCTTGATGCATTGCAGCATCTTGGTCGATTCGTGCAGCTTCTGTTCAAGCAGGCTCGCGAGCGGTCCGACAAACCCGTAAGCCAGCAGGATGCCGAGGAAGGTGCCGACCAGCGCATGCGCAATCAGGATCCCCAGTTCCGCGGGCGGCAGGCCGACCGATTCCATCGTGTGCACCACCCCCATCACCGCCGCGATGATGCCGAAGGCCGGCAGGCCGTCGCCTATCTTGGCGATGACATGGGAAGGGATCTCGCCCTCGTGGTGATGGGTTTCGATTTCGTTGTCCATCAGGTTTTCGATTTCGAAGGCATTCATGCTGCCGCTCACCATCAGGCGCAGATAATCGGTGAGGAATTCGACGATGTGGCGATCGGCCATCACCGCCGGATATTTCGTAAACAGCGGACTGTTCTCGGGCGAGTCGACATCGGACTCCACCGACATCAGCCCTTCCTTGCGGATCTTGGTCAGCAGTTCGTACAGCAACGCCATGATGTCCATGTACAGCGCGCGGGTGTATTTCGATCCCTTGAACACGGTGGGCAAGGCCTTCAGGGTGGCCTTGATGGCCTTGCTGTTGTTGCCGACGAAGAAGGCGCCGGCCGCGCCGCCCCCGATCATCAGGAGTTCGACTGGCTGTAACAGCGCCGCCAGGTGTCCGCCCGCCAGCGCGAAACCGCCGAAGATGCTGAATACGACGACAATATATCCAACGATGACTAGCACGACCGTGTGTTCCTTTTGGCGGGGCCATGGAGCGGAAGCAGTCCCGTCCACCCCAATGTTTCAGCATTCGAAGCAGGCACTCTCACCAGGAGGATTCGACCGGCGCGGCGGAAACTTGATGGCCCGGAGGCAGTATTTCCGTGTGGCGACGCCTCACATCCGCCACGCATACAAGGTGTGGCGTGTGCCTTCAGCCAGCGTTACGACATGATCCGGCGGCTGCGCATCCACAGCGAACGACAGGCTGACGAACAGGCTGCCGCTGCGCATCTGGGAACGGGCCTGGCGCCACAGCCCGGGCATGGCAGCGGGCGAAAGAAAAGCAAACACGACATCGAAGTCCGCCAGGCTGAGTTGAGCGTAATCGCGCCGCATAAAGCGCACCCGGCTGCCGGTCAGCCGGGTGCGTAAACGGCTGACGAGCCAGGGGGCGGGAGCAAGCTCGGTGCCATAAAAGCGGCCGAGCGGAAAGCGGCTTTCCAGATAACACGGCACGCCGCCAAATCCGCTGCCAAGATCGATGAAGCGGAGCGGCTGCGCCTGCGGCAGCAGCGACGCCAGCGCCTGCCTGGCTTTGCGGCTGGACAGATACAACGGCACCCGGGTGCGGAAGGTGCTCCAGTAAAACGCGAGCAGCAGCAGGAAAGCGGACAGATAGAACCAGGCCGGCGCATCGACCTGCCGGGCCAGCAGGACGGCAGGCAGGAAAGCAAAATGCAGCGGGGGCCACCAGGCCGGCTGCCGCCAGACGATGCTGAGGCTGGCGGCGATGGCCCCTTGTGCCAGGGCGAATGGCCACACGGCGGAGTGGAATGAGAAAGCGGTTTGCGGCAGGGTGTGCAGCAGCACCGCCAGCAACACGGCGATGCACTGGATGACGAGCGACTGGAGGCTGACCGGCAGGCGCGTCATCACCGGATTTCAGGGCGGAAACCCGTCAGGCGGTGGCGGTCAGTTCGATTCGGGCCTCGGTACCTGCAAGGGGCGTGCCGGCAGGTACTCCGCTGCCATGCAGCGATTCTTCTACAGCTTTGGCTTTGCGGGTTTTCCCGGCGCGTGCCGGCATGTTGCAGAGGCCGCACACATACTGGCTGTGCAGGTCGTCCGGATGCACCACAAAGTGGCCGCCGCAGCCGCTGCAGACGGCCGTCTCGAGCATGCGGCTTTCGAAGAAACGGTTCAGGGTCCAGGCGCGGGTGAAGCTCAGCACGGCTTCGATCTGGTTGGTGTGGAGATATTCCTGATACAGGCGATAGCTCTTGAGCACCGCTTCGATGCCGCTGCAATCGCTGTTCCTGGTGAGATAGCGATGAATGTTGATGAACAGCGAGGAATGCACGTTGGGCAGCCAGGTCAGGAACCAGTCGGTCGAGAACGGCAGCATACCCTTGGGCGGCGAGACGCCTTTGACTTCCTTGTACAGTTTGAGCAGGCGTTCGCGCGACAGCGAGGTTTCGGACTCCAGCACCTGCGGGCGGGCGCCGAGTTCGATCAATTCGATCGCCAGCTGGGTGTCGCGCATCTCGGTCAACAGGCTTTTCTTGCTCATCTCAACACTCCCGATCGACTGGCTGCGGAATCAGGCAAAGGCTTCCACAGCCTGGCCCGCCATCAGAATGGCAGCATGGGATTGCGCCAGTGCACGATCCCTGGTGTAGCTGGTCAGCATGTTCAGCACCACGCCGTCGTCGAAGCGGAAACGCGACACCAGCATGCCGGAAGCGGCCAGCTTGAGGATTTGCGCCGGGGTCAGCGCTTCGATCAGGCCGGCGACATCCTGGCTGATTCCCAGACGAAAAACGGCGGTCGCCTTGTCGTGCCGGATCATGTTTTGCGCGAGCATCAGGTAGTTGAGATTGACATCGCGCATCTCGTCCAGCATCTCGTCCAGTTTCATTTGCTTGCCCTTCCTCGTTGAATTTTTTTCGAATTCACACTTAAGTCAGCGTGGTGAATTCGTTTTCGGACGACCTCCGGGAAAGTTAACGTAGAGATGCGCTGTATTGCCGGACGGAACCTGGGCGAACCGTGGTGTAGGTGTTTGTCCTACATGATGCGGCGGGCAGATCGAAAAGCGGGCCATCCCAGGCCGCAAGCGCGTGCCGGCCGGTCGTCGAATCAACGGGGATTGCTATAAACAACAAAGGGTTGCGACAGGAGCGCGCAGGGATCGCGCAGCCGGCGAACGGCGTGTATGAAAAAGCCGGCCGGCCGCTTCAGCTGCGCTTGTAAACATCCTCGAAGCGCACGATGTCGTCTTCGCCCAGATAGGAGCCCGACTGCACCTCGATCATGTGCAGGTCGACCTTGCCGGGGTTTTCCAGGCGATGCGTCGTGCCGAGCGGAATATAGGTGGACTGGTTCTCGGTCAGCAGCATGACTTCATCGCCACAGGTGACGCTGGCGGTGCCGGATACCACGACCCAGTGCTCGGCGCGGTGGTGATGCATCTGCAGGCTGAGTTTCTCGCCCGGCTTGACCATGATGCGCTTGACCTGGAAACGCTCGCCCGCGTCGATGCCTTCGTACCAGCCCCAGGGCCGGTAGACCTGCTTGTGAACCAGATGCTCGCAGCGCTTTTCGGCTTTCAGGCGGTCGACCAGTTTTTTCACGTCCTGCACCTGCTCCTTGCTCGCCACCAGCACCACGTCGGCGGTTTCCACCACCACTAGGTCGGACACGCCGAGCATCGCCACCATGCGCGTTTCGGCGCGAACGAAGTTGTTGCAGGCGTTTTCCAGCATGACGTCGCCGCGGATGGCGTTGCCCTGCGCGTCCTTGTCCGCCACTTCCCATAATGCCGACCAGGCGCCGATGTCGTTCCAAGCCATGTCCGCCGGCACCACGGCAGCGCGGTGGGTATGCTCCATCACCGCGTAGTCGACCGATTCCGATGGACAGGCCTCGAACGCGGCGGGGTCGAGCCGGACGAAATCGAGATCCAGGGTGGCAGCATCGAGCGCAGCCCGGCTGGCTTCGAGAATGTCCGGGCGCAGCGCCTGCAGCTCGTCGAGAAAATCCGCCGCACGGAACAGGAACATGCCGCTGTTCCAGAAATACTCGCCTGACTCGACATACTGCTGCGCGGTGGCCAGGTCGGGTTTTTCGACGAAGCCCGCCACCTGGTATGCGTCTGCGGCATCTGCCAGCGGCGCGCCTCGGCGGATGTAGCCGTAGCCGGTTTCGGGGGTGGCGGCGACGATGCCGAAGGTGGCGAGATGACCCTTCTGTGCCGCCCGCGCCGCGGTGCGGATGGCGGCATGAAAGGCCGCAACATCGCCGATCAGGTGGTCGGCGGGCAGCACCAGCATCAGGGCGTCGGGATCGTCGCGCGACAGCAGCAATGCGGCCACGGCGATGGCCGGTGCGGTATTGCGCCCCGCCGGTTCCAGCATGATGGCGCGCGGCTGTGTTCCGATCTGACGCATCTGCTCGGCGATCATGAACCGGTGCTCGACGTTGCATACCATCAGCGCCGCGGCCATTTCCGGCATGCCTGCCAATCGCTCGACAGTGTCCTGCAGCAGGCTCTGGTCGCTGGCGAGCGGCAGCAGCTGCTTGGGCAGGGCCGCGCGGGACAAGGGCCACAGGCGGGTGCCCGAGCCGCCGGACAGGATCACGGGATGGATGGGGGTCATGTCATGTGCTCTTGAGATAAGGGTTTCGTCGAACGAGGCAAATTCTGTTCCAGACACAGGGACAGCGCTGCCTCCCAATCGGGCAGACGCACGCCAAAACGGGCTGCCAGCTTGTCGCAGTTCAACTGCGAATTGGCCGGGCGCACTGCCGCCGTGGGATAGCCCGAGGTCGGGGTCGCCGTGAGCCGGGCCAGTTTCGTGTCCGCCGTCGCCATGTGCGCCAGGATTGCCGCGGTGAAACCATGCCAGCTGGTGCGCCCGCCGCAGGCCAGATGATAGACGCCGGATGTTGCAGCCGGATCGGGCCGCTCCAGCCAGCGCGCAAGGGCCAGCGCCGTCGCCTCCGCGATCAGGCGCGACCAGGTCGGCGCCCCGAACTGGTCGTCGACCACGGCGAGACTGTCGCGCTCGCGCGCCAGCCGCTGCATGGTCAGCAGGAAATTACGGCCGCGCACACCGTAGACCCAGCCGGTGCGCAGGATCAGATGCGGGATGCCGGCATGCCGGACCGCCTGTTCCCCGGCCAGCTTGCTCGCGCCATATACGCCGAGCGGGTTCGGTCTGTCCGCTTCCGCATAGGTGCCGGACTTGCGCCCGTCGAACACGTAGTCGGTAGAAAAATGCACCAGTGGAATACCGCACCCGGCCAGCTCGCCCGGCGCGGTCGCATTGATGGCATGGGCCAGGCCAGGCTCTGATTCGGCCCGGTCGACCGCCGTATAAGCCGCCGGGTTGACGATCAGGTCTGGCGCGAGCATGGCCACCGTGCGACGGATGGTGGCGCTGTCCGCGAGGTCCAGCATGGTGCGGTCCGCCGCGATCACCTCCCCCAGCGGCGCCAGCGTGCGTTGCAGCTCCCAGCCCACCTGGCCGTTGACGCCGGTGAGCAGGATTCTCACGCACACACCTCGCACTGCGCGAGCGGCAGACCGGCCTGGTCCTTGGCGGACAACAGCGGCTCGCCCTGCAGCGGCCAGGCGATGTCAAGCGCCGGATCGTTCCACTGCAGGCAGCGCTCGAACTGCGGCGCATAGTAATCGGTGGTCTTGTAGAGGAATTCGGCATGCCCGGACAGCACCAGAAAACCGTGCGCGAACCCCGGCGGAATCCACGCCATGTCGTGCGTCTCGGCCGACAGCCTGAAGCTGGCGACGCGTCCGAAATACGGCGAGCTGCGGCGCAGGTCGACCGCCACATCGAACACCTCGCCGGCTGCCACGCGTACCAGTTTGCCCTGCGGCTGCCGGATCTGGTAATGCAAGCCGCGCAGCACGCCCTTGGCCGAACGCGAATGGTTGTCCTGCACAAACTCGGCGGCTATGCCGGCTTCGGAGAAAACCCTGTGGTTGTAGCTTTCGAAAAAAAAACCGCGTGCATCACCGAACACCTGAGGACGCAGCAACAATACATCCGGATGCTGGGTTGCGACCACCTCCATCAGAACACCCGCTCGTTCAGCACATCCATCAGGTACTGCCCGTAGCCGTTCTTCATCAGCGGATGTGCCAGTACCTGCAGCTGCGCGGCGTCGATGAAGCCTTGGCGGTAGGCGATTTCCTCGGGACAGGCGATTTTCAGGCCCTGCCGCTTCTCGATGGTCTGGATGTAGAGCGCCGCCTCGATCAGCGAATCGTGGGTGCCGGTGTCGAGCCAGGCCTGGCCGCGTCCCATCACCTGCACGTCGAGCCCGCCCCATTCCAGGTACTGGCGATTGACATCGGTGATTTCCAGTTCGCCGCGTGGCGAGGGCTTCAAGTCACGCGCGATGTCGATCACCCGGTTGTCATAGAAATACAGGCCGGTGACGGCATAGCGCGACTTGGGCTTGGCGGGTTTTTCCTCCAGGCTGACCGCGCGCCCGGCAGCGTCGAACTCGACCACGCCGTACCGCTCGGGGTCTTGCACCGGATAGGCGAACACGGTGGCACCGTGTTCGCGCTGCCCCGCCGCGCGCAGATCCTGGCTGAGTTCGTGACCGTAGAAGATGTTGTCACCCAGCACCAGCGCGCTGGAGCCGTTGCCGATGAAATCGCTGCCGATGAGGAAAGCCTGCGCCAGTCCTTCGGGCTCCGCCTGTACTGCATACTGAATGTTGAGCCCCCATTGCGCGCCGTCGCCCAGCAGCTGCTCGAAGCGTGGCGTGTCCTGCGAGGTCGAGATCAGCAGGATGTCGCGGATCCCCGCCAGCATCAGCGTGGTCAGCGGGTAGTACACCATGGGCTTGTCGTAGACCGGCAGTAGCTGCTTGGAGACCGCCTGCGTGACGGGATACAGGCGGGTGCCGGAGCCGCCGGCGAGGATGATGCCCTTGCGTGTGTTCATGCCTGATGATCTGCGTAATTCCTGGATACCCAGTTGCGGTATTCGCCGCTGGTGAGGTGGGCCACCCAGCCCTGGTTGGCCAGGTACCAGGCCACCGTCTTGCGGATGCCGCTCTCGAAGGTTTCGCTCGGCGTCCAGCCGAGTTCGCGCCCGATCTTACGGGCGTCGATCGCGTAGCGCCGGTCGTGGCCCGGACGATCCTTGACGAAGGTGATGAGGCTGGCATGCGGCGTCACCGGCGAGCCCGGGTGCAGCTCGTCGAGGATGGCGCACAGCGTCTTCACCACATCGAGATTGGTCTTCTCGTTGCAGCCGCCGATGTTGTAGGTCTCGCCCACCCTGCCCGCTTCCAGTACGCGCCGGATCGCGCTGCAATGGTCGCTGACGTAGAGCCAGTCGCGAACATTGCTGCCATCGCCGTAGATCGGCAGCGGCTTGCCCGCCAGCGCGTTGTGGATGACCAGCGGGATGAGCTTTTCGGGAAACTGCAGCGGCCCGTAATTGTTCGAGCAGTTGGTGGTCAGCACCGGCAGGCCGTAAGTATGGTGGTACGCCCGCACCAAGTGATCCGAGGCGGCCTTCGACGCCGAATAGGGGCTGTTCGGCGCATACGGGGTGGTTTCGGAAAACGCCGGATCGGCTGCACCGAGCGAGCCGTACACCTCGTCGGTCGACACATGCAGGAAACGGAACGCCGCCTGCTCGGCCGCGGGCAACCGTGACCACCAGGCGCGCACCGATTCCAGCAGATTGAAGATGCCGACGACATTGGTCTGGATGAATTCGGCCGGGCCGTGAATGGAGCGGTCGACGTGGCTTTCCGCCGCGAAATTGACGATCGCGCGCGGCCGGTGTTCGCACAGCAGCGCTTCGACCAGATCGCGATCGCCGATATCGCCCGCAACGAAAACATGCCGCTCGTCCTCACGCAGCGACAGCAGGTTGTCCAGATTGCCTGCATACGTCAGCTTGTCGAGGTTGACGACAGCCTCATCGCCAGCTGCCAGCCAATCAAGAATGAAATTGGCGCCGATGAACCCCGCGCCGCCGGTGACCAGAATCATGCTGGACTCAGGGCTTTCCGGTTTGCGAGGCCGGCGCGAAACCACTGGCATAGGCAACTTTTTCGCTGGCGCGCAGTTTTCCAATTTCGGCTTCCAGCAGGGTTTTGCGTTTCTCGCCCAGCACAACACGCTCGATTGCGGCCCTGGCCTGCTCCAGCGTGACGGGCTGCGCCTGGCTGCCCTGCAATTGCAGCACGCTGACACGATTCTCCCCCATCGGCACCACCACCACTTGGCCGTCCTTCATGTTGCTCAGCTGCGCCAGCATGGGGGCAGCAATCTGTTCCGCAGGCTTGACCGCCACGCCTGTCTTGCCGGCGATTCCCTGCGCACGCAGCCAGTCGGCAAACTCGGCCAGCGTGCGGCTCTGCTTGAGTTGCGCCTCGACCTCGGCAACGCGCGCCGGCACCAGCTGCAACTCCAGTTCCTGGATGCGGTATACCTTGCGCTGCGCAAATAATTCGGGATGCTTGGCGTAATAGTCCTGGATGTCCGTGTCGGCAGGCTGGGCCATATCTTTGAACAGGCGTTCCATGTACGCCTCGACCAGCACCTGACGCTGCGCCTGTTGCATTGCCAGGGCAACTTCAGGAGCCTGGTCCAGCTTGGCCTTTTTGGCCGCGTGGCTGACCAGGTGCTGATCGATCAGGGCTTCCAGCACCCTGCCGCGCGATTGCGCGGCCTCGGCCGCATTCATCTCGCCCAGACGAGCCACTGCACGACCCAGCTCGACCTCGCTGATTACGTCACTGCCTACCGTTGCCGCGATGCTGTCCCTGGTGGTCGTGGCCGGCTGTTCGCAGGCGGCCAACGACAAGGCTGCAACGGCCGCGAGAAAGTACCTGCGATGGATGTTCATTGACGCTCCGGTCATTCAGACGAATCGCCGGTATGGTGCGGGATTCCGCGGCGTTCGGCAAGTTGGGGGCAGTCAGCAGGCAAGGGACTAAAGAAAAAAACGATCACTGCCGTAATGCAGAATCACTACCTCAGACTGAAACTCCAGCCGCTGGCGCAAGCCGTTTACTGGCTCATATTCAGACTATGTAGAACCTGGTACAGGGTTTGTCCCTAGGCGCTCCTCCTGCCACACTGGGTTTTCGCGGCGCCCCGGGCGCCGCTTTTGTTTTACGGCTCCCCGGACTGCCGGGACCGTCTTAGCGGCCCGGCTCTTCAGCAAACGCCCTCACCCCGGCCGATGCACGCGCTTGACTGAGCGCTTCGGCCGCCTTTTCCTTGGCCGTTTGCAGCCTGGCTGCCTGCTCATCTTTGGTGGATTGCGCCGCCAGGGCGAGTTGCTCCTCGCGTTTGGCCTTCTCTGCCTGCTGCCGCTTCGCGCGCAACGCCTCCTGGCGCTTGCGTTCGGCTTGCTCCGTCCGCGCCGCTGCCTCCAGGCGAGCCCGCGTCTGAGCGGCCTCTGCGGCTTGCCGATTTTTACTTTCCCTGATCGCCTGCTGGCGCGCCTGTTCCGCCTCTCGCTTGTGCTCCGCTTCCTCTTGCGCCTTCTGGGCATCAAGGCGGGCACGCGCCTCCTTGATGTCGGCGCGGATCTGCGCCCCGGTCTGGCGGATGCGCTCGCCTATCGCGGCCAGATCATCGGCGGAGATGGCCGGGGTTTCGGGCACAGCCTTGCCAGGTTCCGTGTCGGCAGCCTGGGCGCAGACTGACAGCAGCATTGCCAGCGTGGCGGCGGCACGCGATGCGTAGTGGGCGTTCATGAATTTCCTTCCGTCTCGGCAAACAGACCGCAGGCATCGCTTTGCCCGGTATTCCCATCTCCATGAGATTGAAGATGGGAGCACTGCCAGCAACCCAATAGCGCCTGCCGCTAGGAAGATTTACGGCCATGCATGCACGAAGCTTTACGGGAAATTACGCCACCACGGCCTCTTCAAACTCCAGGCCGACCTTGCCGCTGGCATCCAGATCGATCGTCACCCGTCCGCCGTGCGCCAGCTTGCCGAACAGCAGCTCATCGGCCAGAGCCTTGCGGATGGTATCCTGGATCAGGCGTGCCATCGGCCGTGCGCCCATCAGCGGGTCGAAGCCGTGCTTGGCGAGATAGGCCTTCAGCGCGTCGGTAAATACCGCCTCGACCTTCTTCTCATGCAGTTGCTCTTCCAGCTGCATCAGGAACTTGTCGACCACCTGCAGGATGACTGGCTCGGTCAGCGGCGCAAACGGGATGATCGCATCCAGCCGGTTACGGAATTCCGGCGTGAACATGCGGCGGATTTCGCCCATCTCGTCCCCGCTTTCGCGCGAACCGGAGAACCCGATCGTCGATTTGTTGAGCATTTCCGCGCCCGCATTGGTGGTCATGATGAGCACCACATTGCGGAAATCGGCCTTGCGCCCGTTGGTGTCGGTCAGCGTGCCGTGATCCATCACCTGCAACAGCACGTTGAAAATGTCCGGGTGGGCCTTTTCAACTTCATCCAGCAAAACAACGGCATAGGGATGTTTGTTAATGGCCTCAGTCAATAATCCGCCCTGGTCAAAACCGACATAGCCGGGAGGCGCGCCGATCAGCCGCGACACCGCATGACGTTCCATGTACTCCGACATGTCGAAGCGGATCAATTCGACCCCCAGCACATAGGCCAGCTGTCTAGCAACCTCGGTCTTGCCGACCCCGGTCGGGCCGGAAAACAAGAAGTTCCCGATCGGTTTTTGCGGATCGCCGAGACCGCTGCGCGACATCTTGATTGCCGTCGCCAGCGCATCGATTGCGGCCTCCTGTCCATACACCACGGCTTTCAGATCGCGGTCCAGCGTCTTCAGCGAGTTCTTGTCGTCGGACGACACGGTCTTGGGCGGAATCCGCGCAATCTTGGCGATGATGTCCTCGATCTCGCGCGGCGTGATGACGCGCTTCTGCTTCGATTTCGGCAGGATGCGCTGCGCTGCGCCCGCCTCGTCGATGACGTCGATCGCCTTGTCCGGCAGATGGCGGTCGTTGATGTAGCGTGCCGCCAGCTGCGCCGCCGTGGTCAGCGCCGCCGCCGTGTATTTGACACCATGGTGGTCCTCGAAGCGTGACTTCAGGCCGCGCAGGATCGCCACGGTTTCGCTGACCGAGGGTTCCGGCACGTCGATTTTCTGGAAGCGCCGCGACAGCGCATGGTCTTTCTCGAAAATGCCGCGGTATTCGGTATAGGTCGTCGCACCGATACAGCGCAGCTGGCCCGATGACAGGGCCGGCTTCAGCAGGTTGGAGGCATCAAGCGTGCCGCCCGATGCCGCCCCGGCGCCGATCAGAGTGTGAATTTCGTCGATGAATAGAATGGCGCTGGGATTGTCGGACAACTGCTTCAACACGCCTTTCAGGCGCTGTTCGAAGTCGCCGCGGTATTTGGTGCCGGCCAGCAAGGCGCCCATATCCAGGGCATACACCGTGCTTTTCCCCAGAATTTCAGGTACCAACCCTTCAATGATGCGGCGAGCCAGGCCTTCGGCAATCGCCGTTTTGCCCACCCCCGCCTCGCCTACCAGCAAGGGATTGTTCTTGCGCCGGCGGCACAGGGTCTGGATCACGCGTTCCAGCTCCTGGTCGCGTCCGATCAGGGGATCGATCTTGCCGGCCAATGCCTGCGAATTCAGATTCTGCGCAAAACTGTCGAGTGGAGAAGCCGCCGGTGCTTCGGCATTGGTTTCTGCCGCCTCGTCGGGACGTATCGGCTCGCTCTGCGGGGTTTTGGTGATGCCGTGAGAGATGAAATTGACGATATCGAGCCGCGTCACGCCCTGCTGGCTGAGGAAATACACCGCATGCGAATCTTTCTCGCCAAACACTGCCACCAGCACGTTGGCGCCGGTGACTTCCTTCTTGCCTGACGACTGCACGTGCAGGATGGCACGCTGGATCACGCGCTGGAAACCGAGCGTCGGCTGGGTGTCAACCTCGCCCTCGCCTGTCACCTTGGGCGTGTGCTCCTCGATAAATTTGCCGAGCTGTTCGCGCATGGCCTCGATGTTGGCACCACAGGCGCGCAATACTTCCACCGCTGACGGGTTGTCCAGCATCGCCATCAGCAGGTGCTCCACGGAAATGAATTCGTGGCGCTTCTGCCGCGCGTCCATGAAAGCCATGTGCAGCGTGACTTCGAGTTCCTGGGCAATCATCTAACTTTCCTCCATCGTACATTGCAGCGGATGCTGATGCTGCCGCGCGAAATCCACAACCTGCTCGACCTTGGTATGAGCGATATCCCTGGGGTACACCCCACACACACCTACACCCTCAGTATGCACTTTGAGCATGATTTGTGTCGCCCGTTCTTGGTCGATGCCAAAAAACTTTTTCAGGACAAGCACCACAAACTCCATTGGAGTGTAGTCGTCGTTCAGCAGCAATACCTTGTACAGGGGCGGCGGCTTCACTTTCGCCGCTGTTGGTTCCAGTAGGGTACTGCTTTCTCGCTTGGTTGCCATAGCAGGAATAAGCCCGAGTCACTGGCTTTATTTTGATGTGACGGGAGGAATTTTCAAGCCCGCTGGAAGTAGGGCCAAGCGGTTCTAGATGAAAGCCTGAGCGGAGGTCGCAGCCGAGACCGGGATCATTCCGCTACAAATCAGGCACTTAGCAAACTGCAAGCCAACAATGCATCGGGGCCATTGTAACAAGATTCACCAAGACCCTCTTACAGCCTTTGCCCTGCATGGCTCCTAAGGCCATGCCTGGACGTAGAACCAACTGTTTCACGCGCACGTAACGCTTTCCGCCTATTGTGGGGACATTTGCATTTCATTCCTCCTTATGAGCCAAGAAGAATTACGCCTGCACCTGCAACAAATCCTGGCCAGCACAAGGCTGACGACCCTGTTGCAGCCGGTGCTCGACCTGTTTGACGGCCGGGTGATGGGCTACGAGGCCTTGTCGCGCGGCCCGTCGGGCAGTCCGCTGCACGCCCCGCAGGCATTGCTAGGCGTGGCCGAATACCATGGCCTGCTGCCGGCACTGGAATGGGCCTGCGTGCGCACGGCATTCAAGACATTTGCCAGGCTGAATCTGCCGGGGCGGCTGTTTGTGAACCTGTCGCCCCACAGCCTGCTCGACGCCGCTTTCACTCCGGATGCCATGCTGGCCGCGCTGGATGAAGTCGGCATGGCCGGCCATCAGGTGGTGATCGAGATCACCGAGAACGCCGCGGCGCTCGATTACGCCGACATGCGGCAAGCTGTGTCCCTGCTGCGCGCAGCAGGGATCGAGGTGGCCATGGACGATCTCGGCGAAGGCTTTTCCAGCCTGCGGCTGTGGTCCGAACTGAAGCCCGCGTTCGTCAAGATCGACAAGCATTTCATCACCGGGATCCATCAGGATCCCCACAAGATCCAGTTCGTGCGCTCGATCAGGATGCTGGCCGAGGGCGCGCATTCCTGCGTGATCGCGGAAGGCGTGGAAAGCCCGTCCGAACTGGCGGTGCTGAAAGATCTGGGCATTCGCTTCGCGCAGGGCTATCTGATCGGCCGCCCCTCGCCGGTGCCGGTCCGGCTGCCGTCGAACGAGGTGCAGGCGTGCCTGCAATCCGGCACGGTCAGCGTATTTCCCGTGCCGCAGGCGCGCGATGGCCTGCGCATCTCGGCCGGCCGGCTGCTGGTGCCTGCTCCGTCCGTCCCCCCGCAAACCGTCAGCGAGGATGTGCTTGAACTGATGGTGCAACGTCCCGAACTACACGCCGTGGCTGTGGTCGACCAGCACGGCGTTCCGGTCGGCATCCTGCACCGTCCGGCCCTGCTCGACCGCTTTCTCACCTTGTATGGGCGCGAACTGCACGGCCGCAAACCCTGCAGCGAACTGATGGACCCCGATCCGCTGATCGTCGACAAGGCCACGCACATGACAGAGTTGTCGGAACTGGTGGTAAAGAAAGGCAAGGAGGCCTTTACCCAGGGCTTCGTCATCACCGACGAAGGACGCTATCTGGGTCTGGGGTCGGGTTTCGACCTGATGCGCGAGGTGACCGAAATGCAGATCGCTGCCGCGCGCTACGCCAACCCGCTAACCGGCCTGCCCGGCAACGTGCCGATCCAGGAACACATGGAGCGCCTGCTCGCCAACGACCAGACCTTCGTCACGGCGTATTTCGATCTCAACCACTTCAAGCCCTACAACGACGTCTACGGCTTCCGTCGCGGCGACGACATCATCCAACGGCTTGCGCGCATCCTGCGCGAAAGCTGCAACCTCGACCTGGACTTCATCGGCCACATCGGCGGCGACGATTTCGTGGTGCTGTTTCAAAGCCTCGACTGGATGGAGCGTTGCCAAGGCATGCTGGACCGTTTCGATCGCGAATGCCTGGCCCTGTTCAACCCCGAGCACGTGGAAGCCGGCGGCTACCGCAGCGAAGACCGGCGCGGCGCCATGGCTTTTCATGCCCTGGTATCGTTGTCCGTCGGCGCAGTGCTGGTCGATCCCACCCACTTCCACCAATACCAGGAAGTGGCGCGCGCAGCCTCCGAAGCAAAACAGATAGCCAAGCGCGCCGACGGCAGCAGCCTCTTCGTCGATCAACGCAGAATGCCATTTGGCCGACGGCTGGAAACGGAAGAACAGCTCGTCGAAGAAGCCATTACGTAATTACAAAGCCCGCACGCACATGCAGTCCAGCTCGAAGCTGGCCAAGGAGACGTCGGTTTTGTAGCGAAGCTTGGCTGGCGTCCTTGCACTTCGGCAATCAAGTGCCTTTGCATGCCTTGATTGGCACTACCAGGAAAATCAGGGGGGATGGAGATGGCGGAGAGGGTGGGATTCGAACCCACGGTAGGCTTGCACCTACGCCTGATTTCGAGTCAGGTACATTCGACCACTCTGCCACCTCTCCGGCGGCGCGTATTGTAACCGAGCCAGGCGGTTTGCTGGACGAAAATTTCGCACTCGGTCAGACTCCGCCCATGCCCACCATAAAAACAAGGGGATCGATCGGGAAACTCGCTGCGCTGGTGCTAGGTCTGGCACTGGCTGCCTGCAGCCGTTCCCTGCCCCCGCCCGAAACCACCGGCGAGTTACGGGTCGGCGCACGCAATAGCCCTGCCACCTATTACATCGCCCACAATGGCGAGGCCGCCGGATTCGAGCATGACTTGATGGTGGCGTTCAGCCGCTCGCAGAACTGGTCGCTCAACTGGACCGAAAAAACCCGCCCCGAAGCGCTGTTCGAACTGCTCGATACGCACCACGTCCACCTGGCGGCGGCGGCTCTGCCGCTTGCAGTCGTGAAGGATCGCCACCTGATTGCGGGCCCGGTGCTGTTTGAAACGCCGGTCCACATCGTTTACCGCGCCAGCGACAAAGCACCACGCGGCATGGCGGACTTGCCAGGCAAAAGGCTGGCCATGATTATCGGCTCCGGGCATACGCCCATGCTGATGCGTTTGAAACGCAAGCATCCAAAACTTGCCTGGTCGGCACTGGACAACGTCTGGCCGGAGGAACTGCTCGCGCAGCTGCAAGCCGGCAAATACGACGCGGTGGTCATCAACGGCATGGATTTCGATCCGATGCGCAATTTCTACCCTGAACTGGCGGTGGCATTCGACATCGGCGATACGCAGAAAATCGTATGGGCGCTGCCCCCCCACAGTTCGCAGGCGCTGCGCAATGCGCTGGCGCGCTTCGTCGAGCAGGCGCGCAAGGACGGCACCATCAAGCGCATTTACGAGCGCTATTTTGGCCACGTCAAGCGGCTGGACAGCACGGACATCCTCGGCATCCTGCAACGCCGCCGGCAACGGCTTCCCGAACTACGCCAGCATTTTCAGGAGGCGCAAATCCTCACCGGCATCGACTGGCGCCTGCTCGCCGCGATCGGCTATCAGGAATCGCAATGGAACCCCTTCGCCACCTCTCCGACCGGCGTGCGCGGTTTGATGATGCTGACCGGGGAAACGGCCGACCGCATGGGAATCACCGACCGCCTCAATGCGCGCCAGAGCATTCTTGGAGGCGCACGTTATCTGCTCATGCTGAAAACAGCCCTGCCCGACCGCATCCCCGAGCCCGACCGCACCTGGCTGGCGCTGGCCGCCTACAACCAGGGGCAGGGACACATGGAAGACGCGCGCCGCATCGCGCAGGCGCGCAACGGCAGCCCGGACAGCTGGGCCGACGTCAAGGAGGCATTGCCCCATCTAAGCCGGGGCACCTATGCCGGTACCATGAAATACGGCTACGCGCGCGGCGCCGAGGCGCTGCATTTTGCCGAAAACATCCGCAACTATTACGACATCCTGCTGCGGCTGGAGCCGGAATACAACCCGCTGATCAATCTGGGCGACAGCGAGGAAGACCCGGCTGCCGGGCCGGGCTGAATCAAACTGCCGTCAGCCGCTCCACCCCGCCCATCCACGGGCGCAGCGCTTCCGGCACGCTCACGCTGCCGTCGGCGTTCTGGTAGTTCTCCAGGATCGCCACCAGCGTGCGCCCCACCGCCAGCCCGGAGCCGTTCAGGGTGTGCAGCAGTTCCGGCTTGCCCTGCCCCACCTTGAAACGCGCCTGCATGCGGCGCGCCTGGAAGGCCTCGAAATTGGAGCAGGAAGAAATTTCGCGGTAGGTGTTCTGCGCCGGCAGCCACACTTCGAGGTCGTAGGTCTTGGCCGATGAAAACCCCATGTCGCCGCTGCACAGCGCCATCTTGCGGTACGGCAGGCCGAGTTTCTGCAGGATCGCCTCGGCGTTCGCGGTCAGCGCTTCCAGCGCGGCGTAGGAATCCTCCGGCTTCACCATCTGCACCAGTTCCACCTTGTCGAACTGATGCTGGCGGATCATGCCGCGGGTGTCGCGGCCGTAGGAGCCGGCCTCGGAGCGGAAGCACGGCGTGTGGGCGACGAACTTCAGCGGCAGCGCTTCGGCGGCGACGATCTCGTCGCGCAGCAGGTTGGTCACCGGGACTTCTGCGGTGGGGATGAGGTAGAGCTTGTCGGCGTCCGGCCGCGGAACCTGGAATAAATCTTCTTCGAACTTCGGCAGGTTTCCGGTACCGCGCAGCGAGTCGGCGTTCACCAGATACGGCACATAAACTTCCGTATAGCCGTGTTCAGCCGTGTGCACGTCGAGCATGAACTGGGCGAGCGCACGGTGCAGCCGCGCCAGCCCGCCTTTCATCACCGAAAAGCGGCTGCCGGTGATCTTCACCGCCGCGGCGAAGTCGAGCTGCCCCAGCCCTTCGCCCAGATCGACGTGGTCGCGCACCGGGAAATCGAAGGTCTTCGGTGTGCCCCAGCGGCTCACCTCGACGTTGGCCGTTTCGTCCAAGCCCGGCGCCACCGACTCGTGCGGCAGGTTCGGCACCCCCATCAGGAAATCGTTGATTTCCGTCTGCAGGGCGGCCAGCCGGCTTTCCATCTGTTTCAGCTCGTCACCCAGCCCGGCCACCTCGGCCATCACCGCCGTGGTGTCCTCGCCCTTGCCCTTCAGCATGCCGATCTGCTTCGACAGGCTGTTGCGATTGCTTTGGGCGTCCTGGGTGCGGGTCTGGATGGTCTTGCGCTCGGCTTCCAACGCGTCGAAGCGCGCCGCATCGAAAACAAAACCGCGCGCCGCCAAGCGCTCGGCAACGAGGGCTGCGTCTTTGCGCAGCAGCTGGATATCAAGCATGGGAGTGTAGAAATAGCGCCAAAAACGCTATTTTCCACGATAGCCGCGGCATCCGGCTAGGGTGGCGCGAATTTAAGCCGCTTCGACCATCCCCACCGCCTCTTCCACGTCCACCGCGACGATGCGCGACACGCCCGGTTCCTGCATGGTGACGCCGGCGAGATGCTGCGCCATTTCCATGGTGACGCGGTTGTGGGTGATGAAGAGGAACTGGGTGTGGTCGGACATCGCCTTGACCAGGTTGCAGTAGCGCTCGGTATTGGCGTCGTCGAGCGGTGCGTCGACCTCGTCCAGCAGGCAGAACGGCGCCGGGTTGAGCTTGAACATGGCGAACACCAGCGACAGCGCGGTGAGCGTTTTTTCGCCGCCGGACAGCAGGTGGATCGAGGCGTTCTTCTTGCCGGGCGGCTGCGCGAACACCTGCACCCCGGAATCGAGCAGCTCGTCGCCGGTGAGAATGAGCCGTGCCTGGCCGCCGCCGAACAGCTTCGGGAACAGCTCGCCCATATGCTGGTTGACGGTGTCGAAGGTTTCCTTCAGCCGCGTGCGCGATTCCTGATCGATGCGGCGAATCGCGTCTTCCAGCGTGGTGACGGCCTCCAGCAGGTCGGCACATTGCGCGGCGAGGTATTCGGCGCGCTCCTGCGCCTGGGTGAGTTCGTCCAGCGCCGCGAGGTTGACCGCGCCGAGTGCGGCGATCTCGTTCTGCAGGCGGGTGATCTCGGCCTGCAATTGCGAGGGCCTGGGGCTGTCGGCGAGGCCCGATTCGAGGCTCGCCTCGTCGGCCGCCGCCTCGCGCAGCTGCAGCTCGAACTGCGACTGCATCAGCATGGCCTCCTGGTCCTTGAGCTTCAGTTGCTCGATGCTGCGGCGCAGCGGGTCGAGCCCCTGCTCGCAGGTCATGCGCGCTTCATCATGGCCTCTGAGCTGCGCAGTCAGGCCTTCCACTGCTTCACGCGCGGCGGCCAGCGCGGTTTCGGCTGCGATGCGCGTTGTCAGTGCACATTGCAGTTCGGCATCCAGCGCGTCGGCCGGCAGGCGGGCGAGTTCCGCGCGCGCGTACGTGAGGCGCGCCTCGTCGTCGGCGATTTCCTGCTCGATGCGCGCCAGCGTTTCACCGAGTTCCCTGATCTTGTTGCTGCAGGTGGCGAGCACGAAGCCAGCCTCCTGATGGCGCCGTTCGGCGGCGCGTTGCAGTTCGCGCGCCTCGAACACGGCACGGTCGGCCTGGTCGCGCTGCTGGCGCGCGGCGTAGAGCGCCTCGCGCGCATCATCACCCTGCGCGCGGTAGTCCTTGAGGCGGGCCTCCAGCATGTCCAGCGTGGCGTGCTCGCTGGTTTGTTGATGGATGACTTCTTCCAATTCCTGGGCAATCTGCGCCGCCCGGCTCTGCACCCGTTCCACCGCCTGCTGCAGGCGTAGCAACTCCATTTGCGCGGTGTGGTGGCGGCTTTGCGTCTGCCCGGTCTGCGCGCGCAGCGCCTGGATTTCGCGCTGGCGATCGCTGTAGCTTTGCTGGGCCTCGGCGTGGGCGGCTTCGAGCCAGGCCACTTCCTCGCGCAGGCGAACGGCGTCATCAGCAAGTCGCTCGAGCTCGCGCCCGCGCGCCAGGATGCCTTCCACCGCCGTGTGCGGGCCATGAAAGGTGACGCTGTGGCGGGTGAACACATGGCCCTGTGGGGTCACCGCGCATTCGCCGGCCGCGAGGCTGGCGGCCCGGCCGCGTGCAGCCTCCGCGTCGTTGGCCCAGTAGAC
>DAOMWT010000014.1:0-34073 GCA_035436705.1 Thiobacillus sp.
GCAGACTCGCCGGCAGCGCGCCCACCGTCGACAGCTGCAGGCCCTGCCAGGCGCTCAAAGCCGCGGCCGCGGCCGAACCGCCCAGCATCGCCACGATCATGTAGGGCCACTTCGGCAGAAACTGTTTCACCGCGATACCCAGTACCAGCGTCAACAGGGCCACCGCCGTCACGCCGGGCTGCACCTGATCGAGCTGGCTGAACAGCGCGCTCCAGGTGTCGCTGAAGGATGATCCGCGCGCAATCTCCAGGCCGAAGAAATGCTTCACCTGATTGGTGGCGATCAGGATCGCCGCCCCGGCGGTGAATCCAGTCACCACCGAATGCGAGATGAAATTGACCAGCGTACCCATGCGCGCCAGCCCCATCACCAGCTGGATGATCCCCACCAGGAAGGTCAGCGTCAGCGCCAGGCTCACGTACTGCGCCGAGCCCGGTTCGGCATGCGGCGACAGCACCGAAAACAGCACGATCGACGCCGCCGTGGTCGGCCCCGACACCAGATGCCAGGAGGATCCGAACAGCGCCGCGATGATGGCCGGAATCATCCCGGCATACAGCCCATATTCCGGCGGCATTCCGGCAATGGTGGCAAACGCCACGCCCTGTGGCAGCGCCACCAGCGCACCGGTCAGACCGGCCATCAGATCATCGCGCAGGCTTTGTTTGTTGACGCGGTTGCGCCAGCGCAGAAACGGCAGCAAGCGCGGCCAGTCGAGGCGGAGGGGAAGGACGCCCAAACGGGCAAGAGGGGTAGGCATCGCTGGAAAAATCCGACCGTAAGTGTTGATCGGAGCGTAGCGATAAGCGCGTTAACAACGAGTTAAGCGATGGGAAAATCGGGGTTAAGCCGGGCGCGGTGGAGGCATTGGCCGGGCGCCGTTGTTGTGAATTCGTGACGGATGACGGTGTTTCATCGTCCCGCTTGCCATCGACACGCCCGCGCCCGCCCTTATCGCCTTGTTTCGGTTGAATCGCGTGGGTGGCATGGTCCGTGCGTGGATAAGGGCAGGCACGAATTCACGGCAACCACCGCAGGGACAAAACAATGAACGCAATTCAGCACATGATTCTGACCGCAACCGCCGCAGGCGCACTCGCTATGGCTCCGGCGGCCAGCGCGCTACCGCTTGCCATCACCGGCGGCGCGTTCATGCCCGGCTCGGGCTATGGCGTGGATCCGCAGGAAAACGGCGCCACGCTGCTGGATGTGCGGTTTTCGACCAGCGGCTTCGCCGTGCAGAACTTCAGCCTGGACAATGTCGGGGATTACTTCACGTTCAAATTCGGCACCGTCGATTTCCGTGAAACGGACGCGGGAAACGGCTCCAACGCCGGGATCCGGGCGCATGAAACCGACCATCTCGACGTGATGGCCCGCTTGATCTTCGCGGACAGCCTGGGAATCGTTGCGGATATCGCCGCGGCCGGCACCGCAATCCCCGGGCTGATCGGCGATCCGGCGGCGGATTACCTGCTTGCCTGGGATCCTGTGACGGTGAATATCGGTCAGGGCGGGAAGCTGGAAATCACCTTGGCTCCCCTCAGCTTCAGCGGAAACGGCCTGCAGGACCAGATGGCGACCATCACGCTGCTGAGCCTGCCGGAGGCGTCCCACGGCCAGGCGGTTCCGGAACCCGCCACGCTGTCGCTTCTGGCTCTGGGCCTGCTCGGTTTCGCCGTGACGCGCCGCAAGTCCTCGAATACCTGAGGCGGATGGGGCGGCCCAGCTTTCCTACCGCGTAAACACCACAGTTACGGTCGTGCCCTGCCGCTCGCCGCTCTCCAGCCGCACCTGCCAGCCGTAGCGGTCGCAGATCTGCTTGACCAGCGACAGGCCGATGCCGGCGCCGGTGCTGGCGATGTCGCGGAAATGGCGCAGGAAGGCCTGGTCGACGGCGTCGGCGGGGAGGCCGCGGCCGGTGTCGGAGATGACTAGGCTGCGGCTGTCCTGGTGGAGGGTGACGCTGCCGGCGGCGGTGTAGGAAAAGGCGTTGCGCACCAGATTGCTGACCAGGATGTCGACCAGCCCGCAGTCGGCGGAGACGACGAGGGCGGGGTCGGTTTGCACGTCCACGGCGACGGGTTTGCTGCCCAGCAGGTGGCGCTGTTTTTCCACTGCTTCGTCGATCACCGCAGCGACCTGGCAGCCGCCGCCGGGCTGGGCGTGGTCTTCGCGCGCCATCAGCAGCAGGGCGGTGCCAAGTTCGGCCATGTCGCGCGCGGCGCGTTCGATGCGTTGCACGCGCGCTTTCTGTTTGTCGCTCAATGTGTCGTCGTCGAGCAGGACTTCGGTGGCGCTGAGGATGACCGCCAGCGCGGTACGCAGTTCGTGGCTCATGTCGGCGCCGAAGGCGCGCTCGCGTTCCATGAAGGCGCGCATGCGGCTCAACTGGCGGTCGAACACGCCGGCCAGTTCCTCGATTTCACGGTCATGAAAATGTTCGGCCAGCGGCTGATCCCAGTCTTCCGGCCGGCGGTGGCGCACCCGCGCGGCCAGATCGGCCACCGGCGCGACGGCCGCGCCGGAAAGGAACCTGCCGAGCAGGGCGGAAAGCAGGGTCATGGCGACGGCGACGATGCTGAGCTGCTGGGCAAAGCGCTGCTCGCGCTTGAGCTTCAGCGAGATGTCGTAGAGCAGGTAATAGCGTGCGTTGTCCCGGTCCAGCACTGCGGCCCGGTAGAACAGGGTGCCGACGCGGACTTCGTGACGCCCCGGCGGCAACCTCGCAAGGTAATCCGGCACGCCATCCGTCTCGCCCGCTTCCCGCACATAGCCCTGCAGGGTGACCGTTGCCGGCGGCAGGGAGAGGGGGTTGCGCCCGCGGCGGGCGATGTAGTCGTCGAGTTCGGCGGTCAGGGTTTCGTCCACCAGGCGGACGCTCAGGTCGTGAGCGGACTGGTACACCATCACCGCCATCACCACGCTGAGCAGCGCGCCAAACGCCGCGAAATAGAGCGCGACGCGCGCGCGCAGGCTATGCAGGCGGAACATCCGGCGTCTTCAGCTGGTAGCCCACGCCGCGCACGGTGTGCAGCAGCGGCGGCAGGCCGGGTGGGTCGATGGCCGCGCGCAGGGTGTGCATGTGCACGCGCAGGGAATCGGAATCGGGCGGCGAGTCGCCCCAGGCGGCCTGCTCGATTTCGCGCCGCCACACCACGTTGGGCGCGCGCTTCATCAGCCGTTCCAGGATGCGTAGCGGCAGCATCGGCAGGGAGAGAGGGCGGCCGGCGCGCTGCACGACGCGGGTACCGAGGTCGAACACCAGGTCGGCCACCTGCAGCCGGTTCAGCCGTTCGCCGCCCTGGGCGCGTCGCACCAGCGCGGCGAGGCGCAGTTCCAGCTCGCGCAGCTCGAACGGTTTGACCAGGTAATCGTCGGCGCCCTCGCCGAAGCCGGCGATCTTGTCGTCCAGCGTGGCGCGCGCGGTCAGCATCAGCACCGGCGTCGCCGATTGCGCATCCTGGCGCAGGCGGCGGCACAGGGTGAGGCCGTCGATGCCGGGCAGCATCAGGTCGAGCACGACGACGTCGTGCGGCTGGGTAACCGCCAGATGCAGGCCGGTCACGCCATCCTGGGCCACATCCACCTGATGGCCATGGCTTTCCAGAAAGTCGGCGATGTTCGCCGCCAGGTCCGCGTTGTCTTCCACGATCAGGACGGAAAAAACGGCGGAATCGTTCATGGCGGGCAATGGAAAGCAGGGGCGCGCATGGGGCCTTTTAACATTGCGCCGGCGTCCAGTCGAGCCTGGGCCGGGCGCGTCACCCTCATTGCGGGCGGGGACGGCGCGCCAGTGGCAGAATGTGCGCGTCTTGTCGGGGCAGGTCGCGCTCGGCAAGCAGCTGCAGGGCCTGGTGGAATTCGCCCGGGAGCCGTTTCATGGTTTCGGCTGCCTGCGGCAGATAGTAGACGATCTCGAACGGTACACGCTCATTCAGCGCGGCACGCGCCTGCGGGCGGAAATGCTGCCACGCCAGTTCGACCCAGGCCTTGCTCTGGCTGTCGACGAATATGTATTCCTCGGCATCGAGCACGGCCATGTATTGCAGGTTGCGGATGGGCACAAACAGGCATTTTCCGGCGCGCGCCAGCAGGGTGTGCGCGAGATTGTAGGTGGCGGCGGGCAGGAACCCCGGCACGCGTGCGATTTCCTGTTCGCGATAGAAGCGTTCTTCCATGCTGCAACGGTAGCATTCCGGGCGCGTCCAGGGAAGTTTTTCATCCGGAACCGGGTGCCAGCGAAGCCGGTGCGCCGATCCGCCGTGTAACACGGCAAAATAGCCGTTTCAACCCGTTGCGACGCATGGCCATGACCCCGAGCATTTTCGACACCCACCTGGAGCACTTCGAGCGCGACGTGATCGAGGCCTCGCACACCTTGCCCATCCTGGTCGATTTCTGGGCCGACTGGTGTCCGCCCTGCCGCGCGCTGACGCCGGTGCTGGAGCGCGTCATCGCGCAGCACGCCGGCAGGCTCCACATGGCCAAGGTCGAGGTCGACGAAGGCGCCAACATGAAGCTTGCCGGGCGCTACGGCCTGCGCGGCTTTCCCACCGTGCTGCTGTTCGTCAAGGGTGAAATCGTCGGGCGCTTTTCCAGCGCCAGGCCGGAACATTGGGTGCGCGAGTTCATCGCCGAGCACACCGATCTTGAGTAACCCCTTGGTGGTGATCGACACCAATGTGGTGCTCGACCTGCTGCATTTCGGCGACGCCACCGCCCGGCCGCTAAGGCTCGCACTGGAAGCCGGGCGCGTGCGCTGCGCGGTCACCGACGCCACGCTGGACGAGCTGCGACGGGTGCTGGCCTATCCGGAGTTTGGCCTGGACGCGGCGCGGCAGGCGGCGCTGCTGGCGCGTTACCGAGCGCTGTCGGCGATGGTGGATGACGCCGGGCCGCCTCACAAGGGGGTTCCGATCCACTGCGGGCTCTTGTACCCGTCAGGGTGGAAGCCCGCGTGGAGCCGTATGCCACGCTGCAGCGACCCCGACGATCAGAAATTCATCGAACTGGCCGCTGCAGTTCAAGCGCAGGCGCTGGTCAGCAAGGATTGCGCGGTGCTGAAGCTGCGCCGTCGCTGCGCGCCGTTGTTCCAGGTGCTGAGCCCGGCCGAGGCCGTGCGTTGGCTGGACGAGACGCCGACCTGAGAACTTCGGGCCTTCAGGCCGCGTCCCGCGGCTGGAACCTGCGCCGCGCCGCCTCGCTCACCGCCAGCACCGCCGGGTGGCTCAGCCGCCGCTCCACCGAAATGGCGAAAAAGCGCTCGCGGATTTCCAGCGTCTGCCCCAACTCGACCACCTCGTACTGCCGCATCACCTCCGGCGCCGTGCTCAGCGGCACCGGGAACACCCCCGCGCCCGCCTGGCCGAAAGCGCTCATCAACGCGCTGTCGTCGAACTCGCCGACGACGCTGGGCTGGATGCCGCGGCGTTCCAGCCAGCGCAGCAGCGGCGCACGCAGCGCGCTGTCCTCGCCGGGAATCAGCAGCGGCGCGCCGTGCAGATGGGCCGGGAAGTCCGGCCCCAGCGCGCTGGCAATCGCGCGCGCGGCCAGAAAGGCGATACCGCATTCGCCGAGAGGGTGGCTGTAGCCCTTGATGTCCATGCTCGATGGCAGCTGCCGGTCGGCCAGCACCATGTCGAGGCGGTGGATCGACAGTTCGGCGGCCAGCTGTTCCAGCCGGCCCTCCTTGCATACCAGCCTGACCGGTTCGGCCAGGGTGAGCGCGGGGGCCAGCAACTGGTATGCGATCACCTTGGGTACGACGTCGGCGATGCCGACGCGGAACGGGTGGACGCGTGCGGTGGTGCGATTTTGCAGCGCCTCTTCGAGTTCCGCGCCGATATGGAAAATTTCGTCGGCGTAGACCAGGGCGGTGCGCCCGGCGTCGGTCAGTTCGAGCCGGCGCCCGCTGCGGCGGAACAATGCCACCCCCAGACGTTGTTCGAGCACGCCGATCTGGCCGGACAGTGTCTGCGGCGTCAGGTGCAGCTTCTCGGCGGCGCGGTTGATGGCGCCGGTTTTTGCGACGGTGCGGAAGTAGTGCAGATGCTTGTAATTGAGCATGGCGCAGAATCTATTCGGTAAAATCGAACAATAGCAGTAGAAAAATCGAATTTTATTGTTCGTATTCCGTCTATATTCTGTCGAGTGTCCGCAACACTGCGGGATAGCCACGCTGTATGGCAACCCATGTGTGGCTGGGCTTAACTGGAGAACACCATGAAGCGTATTGCTTTATTTCTGGCCACCAACCTGGCCATCGTGCTGGTGCTGTCGTTCACCATGCGTATTCTTGGCGTCGAGCCCTATCTCACCGCGAATGGGCTGAACCTCGGCTCGCTGCTGATCTTCGCCGCGGTGATGGGCTTTGGCGGCTCGCTGATTTCGCTCGCCATTTCGAAGTGGATGGCGAAGAAATCGATGGGCGTGCGGGTGATCGAGACGCCGTCGAATTCGACCGAGTTCTGGCTGGTCGAGACCGTGAAGAAGTACGCGGCCGACGCCGGCATTGGCATGCCCGAAGTCGGGATTTTCGATTCCCCCGAGCCCAACGCGTTCGCCACCGGCATGAACAAGAACAATGCCCTGGTCGCCGTGTCCGCCGGCCTGCTCAATACCATGACGCGGCAGGAGGCCGAAGCGGTGGTTGGCCACGAAATTGCCCACGTCGCCAACGGCGACATGGTGACGCTGGCGCTGATCCAGGGCGTGGTCAACACCTTCGTGATGTTCCTGTCTCGTGTGATCGGCCATACCGTCGACCGCGTGGTGTTCAAGAACGAGGAAGGCCACGGTCCGGCTTTCTTCGTCACCATGATCGTGGCCGAACTGGTGCTCGGCATCCTCGCGTCGATCATCGTCATGTGGTTCTCGCGTCAGCGCGAGTTCCGCGCCGACCGCGGCGGCGCCAGCCTGGCCGGCAAGGGCGCGATGATCGCCGCGCTGGAGCGGCTGAACAGCCTGCATCCGGCGCCTTTGCCGGAGAGAATGGCCGCATTCGGCATCGCTGGCGGCAGCCCGCAGGGCTGGAAGCGCCTGTTCATGACGCATCCGCCGCTGGAAGAGCGCATCGCCGCGCTGCGCGCGGTGCAGTAACGCGGCCGAGGCCGGGACGGGCGCATGGGCGCCGCATTGCATGTCGGCGAGCCGTGGATGTGGGCGGCGTTCGTCGGTTTCGTGCTGGCGATACTCGCCGTCGACCTGTTTCTGGTCGGCGGCAACAAGGCGCACAAGGTCGGCTTCGGGGAAGCGGCGGCCTGGTCGTTCGTCTGGTTTGCGCTCGCCATGCTGTTCAGCTTCGTCCTGTGGTGGCATCTCAAGGGGACGTATGGCGTCGAGTTGGCTGACGTCAAGGCGCTGGAATTCCTCACCGGCTACCTGATCGAGAAATCGCTCGCGGTCGACAATATCTTCGTCTTCCTGATGATCTTCGGCTTCTTCGCGGTGCCGGCGGAATACCAGCGGCGCGTGCTGATCTACGGCGTGATCGGCGCGATCGCCATGCGCGCCGCGATGATCCTGGCGGGCGCCTGGCTGGTGCAGGAGTTCCACTGGATCCTCTATCTGTTCGGCGCTTTTCTCGTCGTTACCGGCATCAAGATGCTGACGTTCGCCGAAGTGGTGCCGGATCTGAACAGGAATCCGCTGCTCGGCTGGATCAAACGCCGCCTGCCGCTGACGCTGGATTATCGCGGCGAGAAATTCTGGGTGACGGAAAACGGTGTGCGCGCCTTCACCCCGCTGTTCCTGGTGCTCGTCATGATCGAACTGTCCGATCTGATTTTTGCAGTCGACTCGATCCCGGCGATTTTCGCCATCACCACCGATCCCTTCATCGTTTTTACGTCCAATATTTTCGCCATCCTTGGTCTGCGTGCGATGTATTTCATGCTAGCCGGCATGGCCGAGCGCTTCCACCTGCTGAAATACGGCCTGGCCATCGTGTTGTTGTTCGTTGGAACGAAAATGCTGATCGTCGACTTCTACAAAATCCCGGTAGGCTTGTCGCTCGGCATCGTCGGCCTCATCATCGCCGGCTTCGTGTTTGCCAGCCTGTGGGCGACGCGCAAACGAGCCGCGCCGGACTGAAGCCGGCGGCGCATGCCAGGTGCGGCGGACCAGCCCGTCATCCCATCCCCAGGAATTGAACCCCCAGCCGGAGGGCATAGATGCCGATCAAAATCGATTCCCCGCTCGCACGCCGCATTGCGGCTTTCATCTTCCTGTTCTTCATTTTCGGGCTCACCTTCTGGGTGCTGTCGCCGTTTTTCGCCTCGCTGGCGTGGGCGGGAATCCTTGCGTATGTCACCTGGCCACTCCATCAGCGCGTGTGCCGCTGTCTGCCGGGGCGCGACAACCTGGCAGCGTTGCTGATGACGCTAGGCGTGGTTGCGACGCTGCTGCTGCCGCTGCTGTGGGTGATGTTCACGGTGGTGATGGATGTGGCGGCGGCTTCGGCGACCCTCAAGCAACTTACCATCCATGGCCTGCCGCCGCTGCCTGCAGGCGTGCGTACCTGGCCGGGTGGAGAATGGATCGTGGCGCAGTACCAGCGCGTGCAGGCCGACCCGGTCTGGGTGCGCGCGCAGGTCGACGCGCTGGGGCTGACCGATGCCGCGCAGTTGAAAGCAGTGGCGGGCGGCGTCGGGCGCAACGCGGCGAAATTCGGCCTGGCGGTGTTTGCGCTGTTCTTTCTGTATCGCCACGGAGCCAGTGTGCTGACCCAGTTTCGCCGGGTGGCCACGCGCTGGCTGGGCGAGGCGGCGCGCGGTTACATCCAGGCGGTGGGGGTGACCGTGCGTGCCGTGGTGTTCGGCATCGTGCTCACTGCGCTGGCGCAGGGCGTGCTCGCCGGGCTGGGCTACTGGGTCGCCGGGATCGACGCGCCCGCGCTGTGGGGAGTGATCACCGCACTGGTCTCACTGATCCCTTTCGTCGGCCCGGTGGTGTGGATCGGCCTGTCGCTGGGCCTGCTGGCGCACGGCGAAACTCAGGCAGCGCTGGGTTTGTTCCTGTGGGGGGCGCTGGTGGTGAGCTGGGTCGACAACCTGATTCGTCCGCTCGTCATCAGCGGGCCGACGCGGATTCCGTTCCTGCTGGTATTTCTGGGCGTACTCGGCGGCCTCAACGCGTTCGGCCTGATCGGCCTGTTTCTGGGGCCGGTGCTGCTCGCGGTGTCGGTGGCCATCTGGCGCGAATGGCTGGTGCATGCGCGCTCACTCTGAGGCCGGAGCGAATCGAGTGTTATTGGGACGGCCAGATCATGTTTGAACCCAGCATGTTTTTCACGCCGTCCTGACTGGGGCGGCTGGTTGAGCCGCCTCATAGAACGCTGTTTTCAATGCTCATCGATCCGGCCTCCCGCGCCGTCTCACGCAGTCCGGGCTTCAATACCCTCAAACGTCATCGGCCGAATCAATAATGTGCCCCGGTGGTATCCTTGCGCCTCGCTGGCCGCGAGGCCTGGCCGAGACCGCATATTCCCGTATTCGGCATGCAACGCTGCCGGCGACGTTGTCGCCGCGTACGCTTCCGGTATGCCCCACTTCCAACAGACTAAAGGCGCACCGCCATGAACAACAAAATGACTTACGCCGGTTTCTACAACGACAAGCACGGCGTCACCATGCTGGCGCGTGTCGTGCTCGACGGCTGGCTGTTCGGCTTCATTCCGGAATCGGAGGACTGCGCAGGCTGGCAGCTGGGCCAGATGCAGGCACTGACGGAGAAGATCGAAGCCGAGTGGGACAAATATGGCAACCTGCCCAGCCGCCTGCCGCCCGAACTGCGCGAGCGCCACGCAATCCTCTACAAAATGGCCACCGAGCGCGCGCGCGAAAGGGGCTGGGACCCCGAGCTCGGCGAAGACGAGTAAGCCCCGGCGGGGACGCTCCTGCCGCCTACAACCAGCTGGATCTCCCTGATGGAACTCACCCCGCCACTATTGCAACTCGCCACCCAGGCACTCGATCTGGTGCTGGACTTCAAGCGTCCGGCCGACGCCGTGCTATCGGCATTTTTCCGCGAGCACAAAAAGCTCGGTTCGCATGACCGCGCCTTCGTCGCCGAGGCCGTGTTCGGCGTGCTGCGGCGCTACCGCTACCTGTCGGTGGTGGTGCCGGCGGCCAATCCGCGCACACTCATCGTCGCCTGGCTGATCAAATCGCGCGGGATGAGTGGCGCGACGCTGGAGAAATTCGCCAAGCCCGAACTCATCGACCATATCCGCCATGCCCAGACGGCCGAATTGCCGCTGGCGGTGGCGGCCGAACTGCCCGACTGGGTGATCGAAGCACTGCAGCCGTCGATGAACGATACCGACATCCTGGCGCTCGGCCGCGCCCTGCAGCAACCGGCGCCGCTCGACGTGCGTGTCAACGCGCACAAGGCCAGCCGCGACGCGGTGCTGGCGCAGTTGCAGGCGGAGGGGCTGGCGGCCGAGGCGACGCCGTATTCGCCGTGGGGCATCCGCTTCAAGGATCATCCGGCGATCAACCGCCATCCGCTGTTTCTCGACGGCAGCCTGGAAGTGCAGGACGAGGGCAGCCAGCTGCTGGCCCTGCTGCTCGGCGCGCGGCGCGGCGAGATGGTGTGCGACTTCTGCGCCGGCGCCGGCGGCAAGACGCTCGCCATCGGCGCGATGATGGCGTCGAGCGGGCGCCTGTATGCGTTCGACGTGGCGGAAAAGCGGCTCGCCAACCTGAAGCCGCGGCTGGCGCGCTCGGGGCTGTCCAACGTGATGCCGCAACTGATCGCCTCGGAAAACGACACCCGGGTGAAGCGGCTGGCGGGCAAGCTCGATCGCGTGCTGGTCGATGCGCCGTGCTCGGGACTGGGCACGCTGCGCCGCAATCCCGACCTGAAATTCCGCCAGTCACCCGGGTCCGTGGCGGAGCTGACGCAGAAGCAGGCATCCATCCTGCGCGCGGCGGCAAAACTGCTGAAACCTGGCGGCCGGCTGGTGTATGCCACCTGCAGCCTGCTGCCGGCAGAGAATGAAGCCATCGTCGAGGCGCTGCTGGCCGAAGGCGGCTTCAGCCTGCTGCCGGCGAACGAACTGCTGGCGCAAAACAAGATCGGCCTCGATACCGGCGCCATGCTGAAGCTGTCACCGGCCGTGCACGGGACGGATGGTTTTTTTGCCGCCGTGCTGGTCAAGACGGGCGATTGACCTGTCATGGCTTTGCAGTTATCAATGCGGCGTTTCCCCGCGGCCGCCTCGATGATCTGACATGACCACTGCGTTGTTCCATCCCGACACGCTCGGCACGTTGTGCGGCTTGTTCCGCGCACGCGTCGCGGCAACGCCGGACCAGGTGGCCTACCGCCAGTTCGACGAGGCGCGCGACGCCTGGGTGAGTTTCACCTGGACCCAGGTGGCGGCGCAGGTGGCGCGCTGGCAGGCGGCGCTGGCGAAGGAAAGACTGGTTCCCGGCGACCGCGTGGCGGTGATGCTGAAAAACAGCGTCGAGTGGGTGATTTTCGACCAGGCCGCGCTGGCACTGGGGCTGGTGACCGTGCCCTTGTACCTCGACGACCGCCCGGACAGCGCCGCGTATATCCTCAACCATGCCGGCGCCAAGCTGCTGCTGGTCGAGGGCAAGTTCCAGCACAGGAAGCTGGCTGAAATCGCCGGATCAGCCCCCGCCTTGCAGCACATCGTCAGCCTGACCGCGCCGGACAACGGGCTGGCGAACTGGAGCACGCGTTTCGTGGTGGCGGCCGACTGGCTGGCCGCGGCGGCTGCCACGCCGGTGCCCGAGCGCCATCCGGACGCCGGGATGCTGGCCAGCATCGTCTACACTTCTGGCACCACCGGGCGCCCCAAGGGGGTGATGCTGACGCACGACAATCTGCTGTGGAATGCATTTTATGCATCGCAATGTGCGGATTTCGGGTCGCACGAGGTGTTCCTGTCCTTTCTGCCGATGTCGCACACGCTGGAGCGTACCGGCGGCTATTACCTGCCGATGCTGATCGGCGCCGAAGTCGCCTATGCGCGCTCGATCGCCCAGCTGGGGCAGGATCTGCAGGACATCCGCCCCACCGTGCTGATCTCGGTGCCGCGCATCTACGAACGGGTATACGGACGCATCCACGACGGACTGGCGAAGAAAGGCCGGCTTGCCGGGATGCTGTTCAAGCTGGCGGTGCGGGTCGGCTGGCGGCGGTTCGAGCGCGCCCAGGGACGGGCCGGCTGGCATCCCGGGCTGCTGTTGTGGCCGTTGTTGCATGGGCTGGTGGCGGGCAACGTCGTCGCCAGGCTGGGCGGCCGGCTGAGGCTGGCGATTTCCGGCGGCGCCGCGCTCTCGCCCGAGATCGCACGGGTGTTCATCGGGCTGGGCGTGCCGATCTACCAGGGCTACGGGCTGACCGAAACCAGCCCGGTGGTGTGCGTCAATCGCCCCGATTCCAACGTTCCGGCCAGCATCGGCCCCCCCCTGCCCGGCGTCGAGGTGAAGATCGGCGCCAACGACGAACTGCTCACGCGCAGCCGCTGCGTGATGCGCGGCTACTGGCAGGACGACGAAGCCACCCGCGCCATGATCGACGCCGACGGCTGGCTGCACAGCGGCGACCAGGTCAGCGTGGACGCCGGCGGCCACTACACGATCGTCGGACGGCTCAAGGACATCATCGTGCTGAGCAACGGCGAGAAGGTGCCACCCAGCGAGATGGAGGCGGCCATCCTGCTCGATCCCCTGTTCGAGCAGGTGATGGTCGTCGGCGAAGGCAAGCCCTATCTGGCCGCGCTGGCCGTGCTCAACGAGGAACACTGGCAGGCTTTTGCCGCCGGCCTCAATGCCGATCCCCGGCATCCCGCGACCTTGCGCGACCCCAGGGTGACGAAGGCGCTCACCCAGCGTGTGGCCCGTCATCTCAGGCACTTCCCGGGCTACGCCCAGATCCGCCGGTTGCACCCGGAGCTCGAACCGTGGACGCTGGAAGACGGCCTGCTGACCCCCACGCTCAAGGTCAAACGCAACCAGGTGCTCGATCGTTACCGCGCGGCGATCGAGGCGATGTATGCCGATTTCACGCGCTGACCAACCCTTGCTTCCGGAGATCCCCGATGTCTGCTTTGCCTCTTAACCGTTTGACGCTCGGCCTGGCCCTGGCCGGATTCGCAGGGCTGAGCCACGCGGCCGGCTTCGCACTGATCGAGCAGAATGCCAGCGGGCTGGGCAATGCCTATGCGGGCCAGGCTGCCAGCGCCCAGGATGCCAGCACGGTCTATTTCAACCCCGCGGGCATGACGCTGTTGCCGAACCGGCAGCTTGTGGTGGCGGGGCACCTGATCAAGCCCAAGATGGCGTTTTCGGGAACCGTGACGCCGGCGATCGGCGGTGGAAATGGCGGCGATGCCGGCGACCTGACGTTCGTGCCGAATGCCTATTTTGCCTTCCGCCTGAGTCCGCAGGTGCATCTGGGCGTTGGCATCAATGCACCATTCGGGCTGGCAACCGAGTATGCCCCGGATTGGATTGGCCGCACTCAGGCCATCAAGTCGGAATTGAAAACCGTCAATATCAATCCCTCCATCGCCTACAAGGTCAACGACACTTTTTCGGTAGGCGCGGGCATCAATATCCAGCGCATCGAGGCGACCTTAACCAATCAAATCCATCCTGCGTTCAATACTTCGCACATAGAAATCAAGGGCGACGACTACGGCTGGGGGTTCAACCTGGGCGCCCTGTGGCAAGTCGGCTCCAGTACGCGCCTGGGTTTGGCATACCGTTCCAAAGTGGATTACACCCTGGAAGGCAGCGCCGCAGTGACAAATTTCGCACCCGTTCCCAGCGGTCCGGTTACTGCCGAGGTCACCATGCCGGATAGCGCATCGCTAAGCCTTTTTTACAAGCTGTCCCCCCGATGGGATCTGCTCGCCGATGTGACCTGGACCGGCTGGAGTGCATTCGACAAGTTGCGGGTCGTGCGCACGGATGGCTCGGAGTTGAACAACACCCCCGAGAATTGGGAAGACATCCTGCGCTATTCGCTGGGGGCGACCTGGCACATGAGCGACAAGCTGAGCCTGCGCGGTGGCGTCGCGTACGACGAGGCGTCAGTGCCGGATCTCTATCGTACCCCGCGCATTCCCGATGGCGCGCGCACCTGGCTGGCCGTAGGCGGCCAGTACCGCATGAGCAAGCACAGCACGATCGATTTCGGCTACGCCCATTTATTCGTCGAGGACGTGGGGCTGCACAGCAGCGCAGGCGGCACCGCGCTCAACGGCGAATACGACAGCCAGGCCGACATCCTGAGCGCGCAATACACGCACAGCTTCTGAGTCCACCTTGAGCAACCCCGTTCCTTTCGACAATCTGCTGACGCGTCTCATCGACGACAGTCAGGACATCGTCCTGCTGTGGCAGCTGGGCGTGCTGGCGGCATGCGCCCTGGCGGCCTGGGGTGCGATGCGGCTGGCCAGGCCCTATTTCGACGCGTCGATCCCGCTCTGGTCTACCGGCCGCGCGGGGATCCGCCGCATCGGCTTCCCGCTGGCGATGCTGCTGGCGGTATTGCTGGGGCGCGACATCGCGCATATCTGGCTGCCCAACACGCATCTGCTGAATCTGGCGGTGCCGCTGCTGCTGGCGCTGGCGGGGGTGCGGCTGGTGGTGTACGCGCTGCGCTATGTATTCGAGCCGCGCGAATCGCTCAGATTGTGGGAGCGCTCCGCCGCCTGGCTGATCTGGGGCGCGTTCGCGCTGCACATCACCGGCCTCTTGCCGCGCATCCACGCGGTGATGGAAGCGCTGTCGTTTCAGTCCGGCAGCCATCGCTTCTCGCTGTGGCTGCTGGTCCAGGCGGCGGCGGTGGTCGTGGCAGCGGCCATCCTTGCCCTGGCGCTGGCGCGCATCGTCGAGAGCCGCCTGATGGGCGTCACGCAGATGAACCTGTCGCTGCGCATGGCCTTGTCGAAGGCCGCACGCACCGTGTTCCTGGTTCTGGCGGTACTGATGGCCTTGCCAGCGGTGGGAATCGACCTCACCGTGCTGTCGGTGTTTGGCGGCGCGCTCGGCGTGGGCATCGGTTTCGGCCTGCAGAAAGTCGCCAGCAACTACGTTTCCGGCTTCATCATCCTGCTCGACCGCTCGGTGCGCATCGGCGATCTGGTGACGGTCGACAACAAATACGGCGAAGTCAGCCAGATCAATACGCGTTACACGCTGCTGAAAGCGCCCGACGGCACCGAAAGCATCGTTCCCAATGAAACGCTGATCACGCAGACGGTCGTCAACCATTCGCTGTCCAAACCCAATGTGCGGGTTGCATTGTCGGTGCAGGTGTCCTACGACAGTGATCTGGAGCAGGCTGAGGCGTTGATGCTGGAGGCTGCGCACAGCCAGAGCCGGGTGATTTTCGACGACCCCGGCAATTTGCCGAGGGTGTACCTGAAGGAGTTTGCCGATAATGGCATCCTGCTGGAACTGGCCGTGTGGATACGCGACCCCAGCGAAGGGCAGAACAATCTGCGCTCCGACATCAACTGGGCGATCTGGCGCCTTTTCCGCAAGGCGGGGATCGAAATTCCCTTCCCGCAGCGGGTGATGCATTGGGCTCCGTCTCCAGGCCACGATGCGGATAAGCGTTTATTTTGATGGGATTTGTGCGTATATTGGTGGGCTATTTTGTGCTTTTTATGGAACATGCATTATGCAAGCTGGTTTGATTGACCTGCCCTGGTGGGCTTATGTGCTGGTGGCCCTTGGCCTGACGCACATCACCATTGCTGCGGTCACTATTTTTCTGCACCGTTCGCAGGCGCACCGCGCCGTCGATCTGCACCCTGTCGTCAGCCATTTCTTCCGCTTCTGGCTGTGGCTGACCAGCGGCATGGTGACCAAGGAATGGGTCGCCATCCACCGCAAGCATCACGCCAAATGCGAAACCCCCGAAGACCCGCACAGTCCGCAGACCCGGGGTCTCAAGAAAGTGTTCTGGGAAGGCGCCGAGTTGTATCGCGCCGAGGCCAAGGTGGCCGGGACGCTGGAAAAATACGGCCATGGCACGCCCGACGACTGGATGGAGCGCAACGTCTACAGCCGCCACTCGGCCGCCGGCATCTGGCTGATGATGGCGATCAACCTCGTCCTGTTCGGTCCCATCGGCCTGACCATCTGGGCCGTGCAAATGGCGTGGATTCCGATCACCGCTGCCGGCATCATCAACGGCGTGGGCCATTACTGGGGCTATCGCAACTTCGCCTGCGAGGATGCCAGCACCAACATCTTCCCGTGGGGCATCCTCATCGGCGGCGAAGAGCTGCACAACAACCACCACGCCTACGGCACCTCGGCGCGGCTGTCGAACAAGTGGTACGAGTTCGACATCGGCTGGCTGTACATCAAGCTGATGTCCTACGTTGGCCTGGCCACCGTCCGCAAGGTGGCGCCGGCGGTGAAATGGCAGCCGGCCAAGCCGCTGTGCGATCTTGACACCCTGCAGGCCGTCATCACCCACCGCTACGACGTGATGACCCGCTTCATGAAGAGCGTGCGTGCCGACACCGCAGCCGAGATCGCCAAGCTGAAAGCCGGCGCGCATCTGCCGCAGAACTGGAACCTCGGCAGCTTCCGCCGCTGGCTGCACAAAGAGCCCGCCGAACTCGCAGCGGTCGACAAGACCGAACTGGAGAACCTGCTGGGCAAGAGTGAGCGCCTGCAAACCGTCTATCGCATGCGCCAGGAACTGGCCGCCATCTGGGGACGTTCCACAGCCAGCCGCGAGCAACTGCTGGAGCAGTTGCAGTCCTGGTGCAAGCGCGCCGAAGACAGTGGCATCCAGTCGCTGAAGGATTTCTCGGTGCGCCTGCGTTGCTATGCCTGACGCTTTTCCGGTGGCCTGCTGCTGGCCGCCGGGGGCAGTTGCGGTGCGGCGCCCCCGGATAACGACCGATAAAAAACCCGCCAAACTGGCGGGTTTTTTATCGGTCGACCGGCTGTGGGTTACTTCAGCTTGGTTTCCTTGTACATCACATGCTTGCGAGCCTTGGGATCGAACTTGCTGATCTCCATCTTCTCGGGCATGGTCTTCTTGTTCTTGGTGGTGGTGTAGAAGTGGCCGGTGCCCGCAGTGGACTCCAGCTTGATTTTTTCGCGTCCGCCTTTAGCCATGAAGGTTCTCCTTAAACGGCTTCGCCGCGGGCGCGCAGGTCGGCCAGGACGGACTCGATGCCGTTCTTGTCGATGGTGCGGAGCGCAGCATTGGACAGACGCAGACGAACCCAGCGATTTTCGCTTTCGACCCAGAACCGGCGGTATTGCAGGTTGGGCAGGAAACGACGCTTGGTTTTATTGTTGGCGTGGGAAACGTTGTTCCCGACCATGGGCTTCTTGCCCGTCACGACACATACGCGAGCCATGATGCTGCTCCAGAAAGAAATTGAGGGTTAACCGGTGAGGGTTAACGAAAGGGTTAACCCGAGAACCGCGATTTATACCACAGCTTTCCGACGCGAGGCAAGTTCGGCCGGACTCAGAGATGGCCCGCTTCCATGAACGAAAGCGAGGACGCGCCGGCGACGATGAAATGGTCGAGCACGCGGATGTCCACCAGCGCCAGCGCATCCGCCAGCTGGCGGGTGAGGCTGCGGTCTGCCTGGCTCGGTTCGGCCACCCCGCTGGGGTGGTTGTGCGCCAGAATCAGGGCGGCGGCGTTATGCGCCAGCGCACGCTTGATGATTTCGCGCGGGTAGACGCTGGTTTGGGTCAGCGTGCCGCGAAACAGTTCTTCCACCGCGATCACCCGGTTTTGCGCGTCGAGAAACACGCAGCAGAACACTTCATATTCCCTGGTGCGCAAAATCAGCCGCAGATAGTCGCGCACGGCAGCGGGAGACGTCAGCGCGTCGCCCGCCTGCATGTCCTCGGCCAGGGTGCGCCGCGCCATTTCCATCACCGCCTGCAATAGCGCATATTTGGCTTCGCCCACGCCGGGGGCTTCGCAGGCCGATTTCTTGTCGGCGCGGCACAGGCCGCTGAGGCTACCGAAGCGCCCGATCAGTTCGCGCCCGAGATCGACCGCGCTTTTGCCGACCACGCCGGTACGCAGGAATACCGCAACCAGCTCGGCGTCGGTCAGGGCTGCTGCGCCCTGTTTCAACAGCTTCTCGCGCGGCCGCGCGTCTTCCGGCCAGTCTCGAATCGCCATGACCCTTCCCCCTCCCGTAGAATGTGCCATTTTCATGGAAAGCGGGCAGGGAATCGAGACCGTGTCGCTGGCACACAAAAAAATCATCCTCGGCGTGACCGGCGGCATCGCCGCCTACAAGGCGGCAGAGCTGTGCCGTCTGCTGATCAAGGCCGGTGCCGACGTTCAGGTGGTGATGACGGCCGCCGCGCAGCAGTTCGTCACGCCGCTGACGTTTCAGGCCCTGTCCGGCCAACCCGTGCTGACGTCCCTGTGGGATGCTGCCAGCGGCGATGGCATGGAGCACATCCATCTGTCGCGTGACACCGATCTGTTGCTGGTGGCGCCGGCTTCAGCCGATTTCCTTGCCAGGCTTGCGCATGGACGTGCCGACGACCTGCTGTCGACCCTGTGCCTGGCGCGCAGCTGCAGGCTTGCCGTCGCGCCGGCGATGAACCGGGAAATGTGGGCGGCCGCGCCGACCCGGCGCAATCTGGCGCAGTTGCGCGCGGATGGCGTGAGCGTGCTGGGGCCGGCTTCGGGCGAGCAGGCCTGCGGCGAAATCGGCCTCGGGCGGATGCTGGAGCCGACCGAGATACTCGCCGCGCTGCCTGGCTTGCTGGGCGCCGGCGCGCTGGCAGGCAAGCGTGTTCTGATCACAGCTGGTCCGACCTTCGAGCCGATCGACCCGGTGCGTGGGCTGACCAACCTGAGTTCCGGCAAGATGGGCTATGCGGTGGCGCAGGCGGCAGCCGAGGCCGGTGC
This sequence comes from Thiobacillus sp., assembly GCA_035436705.1. Classification (GTDB taxonomy): domain Bacteria; phylum Pseudomonadota; class Gammaproteobacteria; order Burkholderiales; family Thiobacillaceae; genus Thiobacillus. The sequence continues at coordinate 18,913 of DAOMWT010000014.1, forward strand.
CGAGGTGTGCCTGGTGTCGGGGCCGACCTGCCTCGCCGCGCCGGCAGGAGTGCGCCGCGTCGACGTGCAAAGCGCGGCCGAGATGCGCGCCGCGGTGCTGCGTGAATTGCCAAGCGACGTGTTCATAGCGGTGGCGGCGGTGGCCGATTACCGGGTGGACGCCGCCGCGACGCAGAAACTCAAGAAAAGCGATGCCGGGCTGAGCCTGCGTCTGGTCGCCAATCCCGACATCCTGGCCGAAGTCGCCGCCTTGCCCGGCGCTCCATTTTGCGTGGGCTTCGCCGCCGAGACCGAGCGTCTGGCCGAGCATGCCGAAGCCAAACGTATCCGCAAAAAGCTGCCGCTGCTGGTCGGCAACCTGGCGCAGGACACGCTGGGACAGGACAGCGCCGAACTGGTGCTGTTCGATGACCGTGGCCGGCACCCGCTGCCGCGCGCCGACAAATTCACCCAGGCGCGCCAGCTGATCCGCCACCTTGCAACCCTGCTCAACTGACGAAATCCCGACGAATATGAAGATGGATGTGAAGATTCTCGACGCTCGCCTGCGCGATCAACTGCCGCATTACGCCACCGCCGGTTCCGCCGGGCTCGATCTGCGCGCCTGTATCGATGCCCCGATCATGCTTGCACCCGGAGAAACCCGGCTGGTCCCCACCGGGCTTGCCATCCATCTGGCCGACCCCGGCTATGCAGCGCTGATCCTGCCGCGCTCCGGCCTCGGCCACAAACACGGTATCGTGCTGGGCAATCTGGTGGGGCTGATCGACTCGGATTATCAAGGCCAGCTCATGATTTCCGCCTGGAACCGCAGCCAGCAGGCGTTCGAGCTCGCGCCGCTGGAGCGGCTGGCCCAGCTCGTTATCGTGCCGGTGATGCAGGCCGAATTCAATCTGGTGGACGACTTCGAAGCCAGTCAACGTGGCGAAGGCGGGTTCGGCAGCACGGGCCGACAGTAACGTCGGATTTTCTTACACGGGATCGTTCGGGCGCCGGGACGGCGGGATTGCCAGGGCGTTTACACGTCGGGGCATGGATTTTGCTGGGTAAGTGCCATGTCGGCTGGCTTACCGGAGCGAAATCGGAGGCCAGCCATTGCGGAGATAATAAATCCAAGAGGTTGAGCCTGCCGGCGCATCCGTCATGTCCCACACGTCCGTATTGCGGTTTGGCCTGATCCTTGCCACAGCCCTGGTGCTGCTGGCGGGGCTCGCCACGTTCGCGATTTACCAGTCGAGGCCGCAGGCGCAATCCGCGCAGGAAGAGTTCGACAAGCCGGTGATGGCCGCACAGATCGAGTTCCTGGCCGAGGCCATGCAGCGCAGTGCGGCGCGTATCGCCGCCCACCCGCAGACACTGGCGTGCTTTGTCAGCGCCGCGCCGGACGTGTGCCAGGCCCAGGCCGCCAACCTGTATGCCTTGAATCAGGACGCCACCGTGCTGTTCGTCACCGACGGCCAGCGTCAGCTGCTGCCGGGTTTCCTGCCCGGCGACACCCAGCGGCTGCTGGCCAGTAGTGCCGGCCGCGGGGGCACGGGGGCGACGGCCACCGCCACCTTCAATCTTTCCCTGTCGCATCCGGTGGTGGACAGCGACGGCAAACGGTTGGGGGTCGTCATCGTCGAGCAGAGCATGCCGCAGCTGCAGGCCCTGTTCGACACCCTGCCGCTGCCGGATGCCGCCGCCTACGCCGAGCTGCAGCAAAACCAGACGGGCGATGCATCGGTGGTGCTGATGCGGCGCGGCAATCAGGCGATCAAGCGTCACGCCCAGCCTACCCAGATCGCGCTGGCGGGAACGCCGTGGCAGATCGCCGTGTGGCGCCCCGTCACGCCGGTGGTTGAAAGCGTGGTGCCCTATGTGCTGGGCTGGCTGGTGGCCAGCCTGATCATCGCCATTCTGGTGATGGCCACCATTCTGGCGGTACGCAACCGCGTCAGCGACAATCTGCGCATGCTGGTGAAATTCACCAACGACCTGCGCCAGCAGCGCCTGCGTACCCACTATCCGGTCAGCCTGACGGAATTCCAGACGCCGCTCGAGACCATGCAGAAGCTTGGCAGGGTGATGCTGGGGCGGCAGAAGGAGGCGACGTCGCTGGCGCGGATCGATCACCTGTCGCAAGTCAACAACCGGCGCAGCTTCGATGAAAAGCAAAAGGAATTGTTCGCCAGCATGAAGGATGGCTGGTCGCACAGTCTGCTGATCCTCGACATCGACAATTTCAAGCAGGTCAACGATACCTTCGGGCACGAGGCGGGCGATCAGCTCATCATCAAGTTCGGCAATGCGCTCAAAACCTGTCTGCGCAACAGCGATTTCATCGCCCGCCTGGGCGGCGACGAATTCTGCGTGCTGTTCCCCTATACCCCGCTAGACCGCGCGCAGGAACTGGCCGAGCGCCTGCGCGCCAACATGCCGGAAAGCGTGGAACTCATTCCCGGGGTGACGCAGAAGTTGTCGTGGAGCGGCGGCTTGTCCGAATACAGCCGCGACGACAAGGAAGAAAACGAAGCGCTGGCACGCGCCGATGCGGCATTGCTGGAGGCCAAGCGCGGCGGCCGTAACGCCACGCGGATCAGGGCCGCCGCCTGAGCGTGGCTGTTGCCGCTTTAGCGGCTGTACAGCCACGGCCTGCCCCTCGCGGGTAGAACCCGGCCGCCAGCAGCGCGACGCCCAGAATGCCCCATAGCGCCAGCACCGGCGCATTGCCCCAGCGCACATAGGGCGTGCTGCCGGCATAAGCCTGGATTTCGCCGGAGAGGCTGCCCGCCGTAAACAGCGGCAAGCTGGCCAGCATGTGGCCTTTCGCATCGATGATCGCGGTGACCCCGGTATTGGTGGCGCGCAGCATCATGCGCCCGCTTTCCAGCGCGCGCATCTGCGACATCTGCGCGTGCTGCCAGGGCGCGAACGAATCGCCGAACCAGGCCAGATTGCTCATGTTCACCAGCACGCTCGCTTCGGGAAGCTGGCGGATGATTTCCTCGCCGAAAGCGTCCTCGTAACAGATATTGACCGCCACCCGCTGGCCGCCGATGGCGAGCGGGCGCTGGTCGATCGCGCCGCGCGCAAAATCCGACAGCGGAATGTGCAGCACCTGGATAATCCAGCCCCACACGGCCTTCAGCGGAATGTATTCGCCGAACGGCACCAGATGCACCTTGTGATAGCGTTGGCTGGGCGCGCTGCCGAGACTGATCACGCTGTTGTAGTAGGCGCCCTGCGGCGAGCCGGTCGGCAGGCCGGCCAGCACGTCGCCGCCGTTTTTCCGGCCGATCGACGTCAGCGCAGCGCGATAGCCGGCGGGGAGATCGGCTTCGAACAGCGGCAGCGCGGTTTCCGGCAGCACGATCAGCTGCGCGGGCGCAGCGGCAGCCATGCGCGCGTAGCCTTCCAGGGTGGCGCGGGTTTTTTCCGGCTGCCATTTCATGTCCTGTGGGATGTTGCCCTGCAGCAGCGCGACCGTTGTCGGCGCTCCGTCCGGTGTGGTCCACATGATGCCGCGCAGGCCCTGGCCGCCGATCCCCAGTGCCACGAGACAGGCGGCCGCCCATAATTTCGGCCGCACGCGGCGCGGGCGTGTCAGCATCCATGCCAGCCCCGCCGCCGCAAGCGCCAGCAGGAACGACACGCCATACACGCCGAACAGCGGTGCGAAGCCCGCCAGCGGGCTGGCGGGTACTTGCGAATAGCCCATCACCAGCCACGGAAAGCCGGTGAAAATCCAGCCGCGCACCCATTCCGACACGCTCCACAGCAACGGCATCAGCACCAGCAAACGCAGCGCCGGCGGGATGCGCCAGCGCTTATGCCCTGCCGGGTACGCCTGCAGGGCGCCGACTGCGGCCGGGAACAGCGCCAGGAAGGCGCAAAACAAAAAGGTCGCCAGCGTCGCCAGCCAGGCCGCCATGCCGCCGTATACCGACAGGCTGACGAATACCCAGCTCACCCCGGCGATGAAAAAGCCCAGCCCCCACGCCAGGCCGATGAGGAAGCCTGCGCGCATCGAGGACGTCCGCGCCAGCAGCCCGAACAGCACGGCGAGGCTCGCCGTCGGCAACAGCCAGAACGCGAACGGGGCGAAGCCGGCGACGGCCAGCGCCCCGCCAAGCAGGCTGACGAGCAATATCGGAAAGGACGCGCGCGGCATGGCGGCCGGGCTAGCCGCCATCGGCGCCGCGGCGTCGATCAGCGCGGGGCTTCAAAATCGATATGGCCGTCGATCAGCGTGTAGCGCACCCGGCCCTGCATCGGGTGGTTGAGGAAGGGCGTGTTGTCGCCCTGGCTGGCCAGGGCTTTGGGGGTGACGACCCAGTCGGCGGTTTCGTCGAAGATGCAGATGTCGGCGTAGCTGCCCACCGCCAGATTGCCGCCGGGAACACCCAGGATCTGCGCCGGCTTCCACGAAATCAGATCGATTGCCTGCATCAGCGGCACGCCCATCTCGCGCGCCCATTTCAGCGTCAGCGGCAGCAGCAGTTCGACGCCGGAGGCGCCCGGTACGGATTCGCCGAACGGTACCTGCTTGGCGTCTTCGTCGACCGGCGTGTGGTCGGAGCACAGCGCGTCGATGGAACCGTCGCGCAGCGCCTCGCGGATGGCGTCGCGGTCGCGCAGGCTCCTCAGCGGCGGCACCAGATGCAGGTGCGAGTCGAAGCTGACGAGATCGTTTTCCGACAGGTGCACGTGGGGCGTGGCGACGTCGCAGGTAACCGCCAGGCCTTGCGCCTTGGCGGCGCGCACCATCGCGATGCTCTCGCGCGCCGACAGCCGGGCCAGATGGATGCGGGCGCCGGTTTCGCGCGCCAGCTGCAGAATCGTTGCCAGCGCCACCGTCTCGGCCAGAACGGGAATGCCGGGCAGACCCAGCCGCGATGCGATCGCGCCGTCATGCGCCACCCCGCCGCGCGCCAGCGACACATCCTGTGGCCGCAGCCAGAGGGCGAAGCCGAAGGTGGCGGCGTATTCCATCGCGCGCAGCAGCACCTGATTGTTGGTCATCGGCGCGTCGGCCTGGGTGAAGGCGCGGCAGCCCGCTTCGGTCAGCTCGGCCATTTCGGTCAGCATCATGCCTTCGAGTTTTTGCGTCATGGCGCCGATCGGATAGACACGCGGTCCCGGCAGATTTTTGGCACGGAATTTCAGCATTTCCACCAACCCCGGCTCGTCCAGCGGCGGATCGGTGTCGGGCGGGCAGGCCAGCGAGGTGATGCCGCCCGCGGCGGCGGCGAGCATTTCGGATTCCAGCGTGGCGCGGTATTCAAAGCCGGGTTCGCGCAGGCGCACCGATAAATCCACCAGGCCGGGGCAGACGACGAGGCCGCTGGCATCGAGCGTGCGGTTGGCGTGGAAGTCGGCGGGCGCGGTGTCGATACCGACGATCCTGCCGGCGGCGACGTAGACATCGGCGACTTCGTCGCGCGCGCTCATCGGGTCGATCACGCGCCCGTTCCTGATCAGGATTTTCATGCCGTTCCTCCTGCCAGCAGCGCCATCACTGCCATCCGTACCGCAATACCGTAGGTCACCTGCGGCAGGATCACCGACTGCGGGCCGTCGGCCACTTCGGAGTCGATTTCCACGCCGCGGTTCATCGGCCCGGGGTGCATCACGATCGCGTCCGGCTTGGCCAGCGCGAGCTTGTCCGGCGTCAGGCCGAAGAACTTGAAGTATTCCTGCGCGCTCGGCAGCAGCGCGCCCTTCATGCGCTCGTTCTGCAGGCGCAGCATGATGACCACGTCGCAGCCACGCAGACCGGCTTCCATGTCGTGGAACACCTTGACGCCCATCTGCTCGACCCCGGTGGGGAGCAGGGTTTTCGGCCCGATGACGCGCACTTCCGGTACCCCCAGCGTGGTCAGGGCGTGGATCTGCGAGCGCGCCACGCGCGAATGCAGCACGTCGCCGACGATGGCCACGGTCAGGTTGTGGAACTCGCCCTTGTAGCGGCGGATGGTGAACATGTCGAGCAGGCCCTGGGTCGGATGCGCGTGGCGGCCGTCGCCGGCATTCACCACCGAGATGTGCGGCGCGACGTGGCGTGCGATGAAGTGCGCAGCACCCGACTGCCCATGACGCACGATGAACATGTCGGCGTGCATCGCGGCGAGGTTGTCGACGGTGTCGAGGATCGCCTCGCCCTTGGTCTGGCTGGAGGTGGCGATGTTGAGGTTGACCACGTCGGCGGACAGCCGCTTGGCGGCGATCTCGAAGGTGGTTCGGGTGCGCGTCGACGGCTCGAAGAACAGGTTGAAGATCGACTTGCCGCGCAACAGCGGGACTTTCTTGACTTCGCGCTCACCGACGTCCATGAAGGATTCGGCGGTGTCGAGAATCTGTATGAGGATGGCGCGCGGCAGGCCGTCGAGCGTGAGCAGGTGGCGCAGCCTGCCGTCTTCAGTGAGTTGTGGGTTCATGCAATCGAAAAGGTCAGGTGGCCGTCGTCCAGCCGGGAAAGATTGATGTTCTGGTGCTCGGGGACGTCGAGCACGAGGCCGGCGAAATCCGGGCGGATCGGCAGCTCGTGGCCGCCGCGGTCTACCAGCACCGCCAGCCGGATCGAGGCCGGGCGGCCGTAGTCGAACAGTTCGTTCATTGCCGCGCGCACCGTGCGTCCGGTGTGCAGCACGTCGTCGACCAGCAGGATGACGCGGTCTTCCAGGTCGAACGGCAGACTGGACGGTTTCACCTGCGGATGCAGGCCGATGCGCGAAAAATCGTCGCGATAGAACGAAATGTCGAGCGTGCCGAGCGGCATGCTGCACTGCAGCATCGCATGCAGGCGCTCGGCCACCCATGCGCCGCCGGTGTGGATGCCGACGATGAGGGTGTCGGGGGCGAGTGAGGGGGCAATGGCGTCGGCGAGTCGTGCGATCAGGGTGTTGGCGTCAGGCAGTGAGGCGTGCATCGAAGAACCCTTGCAGAATGAGTTGTGCGGCGACGGCGTCCAGCAGCGCCTTGTTTTTCTTGCCGTGGATGCCGCGCGCGTGAAGTTCGGATTCGGCCGCCGTGCTGGTGTGGCGCTCGTCCACCAGGAACACCGGCAGGTTGAAGCGCGATTCTAATTTGCGCGCGAAGTTTTTGGCCACCCGTGTCATTTCATGTTCGCTGCCGTCGGCGTGGGTGGGCAGCCCCAGCACCAGCAGCACCGGCCGCCATTCGGCGACCAGCCTGGCGATGGCGGTGAGCCGCTCCTCGCTGGAACCGGCCTGAATGACGGAAAGCGGATGCGCGATGCCGATCGACAATTCGCCCGACGCCACGCCGGTGCGCTTCAGGCCAAGATCGAAGGCCAGCACGCTGCCATGGGTTTCCGCGAAGCTCAAGCGTGCCCGGCTTCTTCGGAGAGGCGGGCGAAGTCGATGCCGAGGATCCGCATCGCGGCGGGCAGGCGTTTTTCGGGCGCCAGGTCGAAAATCACCTGCGGGTCGGCGGCCACCGAAAGCCAGGCATTCTGCTTGATTTCGTCTTCCAGCTGGCCGGCCGACCAGCCCGCATAGCCCAGCGACACCATGAATTTTTCCGGCCCCGCGTCCTGGCTCACCGCTTCCAGCACATCCTTCGAGGAAGTGAGGCTGACCGCGTCGTTGACGGTGAGGGTGGAGCTGAAGGTGAGCGGCGGCGTGTGCAGCACAAAACCGCGCTCGGTCTGCACCGGGCCGCCGAAATAAACCGTGTTGCCGTGCAGGCGTTGCGGCAGGGACAGCCCGATTTGCTCGAACAGGGTCGACAAGTCCAGTTCGATCGGCCGGTTGACCACCACGCCCAGCGCGCCCTGGTCGCTGTGGTCGCAGATATAGGTCAGCGTGCCGTTGAAATTGGGATCGGCCATGCCGGGCATGGCGATCAGGAAATGGTGGGTGAGGTTGATGGTATCCATGATTGCCTTCCCATTGTAATCTGCCTCAAATCAGGCAGGCATTTCTGCACGTGTCCCTTATCCCTTTTTACACTATAGCGGCCAGCCCACCCGATGCCTGAATATGCCCGCGCCCTGATCTGGTTTCGCCGCGATCTGCGCGACTTCGACCATGCCGCGCTTTTCCATGCGCTCAAACAGGCGCGGCAGGTGGTCTGTGCCTTTATCTTCGACCGGGAAATTCTGGATACGCTCCCCGATGCGTCCGACCGCCGGGTCGCGTTCATCCACGCCAGCGTCGGCGAGCTGCAGCAGGCCCTGCAAGCCCGGGGCGGCGGCCTCGTCGTCAGATACGGTGTCGCGCGCGACGAAATCGTGCAGCTGGCGGCCGAACTCGGGGCCGACGCCGTGTTTTTCAACCACGACGACGACCCTGCCGCACTGGCGCGCGACGCCGCCGCGGAGGCCGCTCTGCACGGCCGCGGCATCGCGGTTCATCACTACAAGGATGCGGTGATCTTTGAGCGCGAGGAAGTGCTCACCGCCAGCGGAACGCCTTTCAGCGTCTTCACCCCCTACAAAAATGCCTGGCTGAAGACGCTGACGCCGTTTTACCTGCGAGTCTATCCGGTGGATGCCTGCGCTGGCCGGCTGGCCGCGCAGTCGACGGCCGTCCCGAGCTTGCAGGAGATGGGGTTTGCCCCCGCCCGGCTTGCCGTACTCGAATTGCCTGCCGGCATGGCTGGCGGTGCGCGCCTGTTTGACGAGTTTCTGCAGCGCATCGACCGCTATCAGGAAACGCGCGACTTTCCAGCGGTGAAAGGCGTGTCGTATCTGTCGGCCCACCTGCGCTTCGGCACGGTGTCCGTCCGCCAGCTCGCCGCCGCGGCCTGGCAGAAAGGCGGGCCCGGCGCGCAAACCTGGCTGTCCGAACTGATATGGCGCGATTTCTATCACCAGATCCTGTGGCACCGCCCCGACGTTGCCAGCGGACATAGCTTCAGGCGGCAGTACGACGCACTGCCGTGGCCGAATCCCCCCGGCCATTTTGCGGCGTGGTGCGACGCGCGCACCGGCTATCCGCTGGTCGATGCCGCGATGCGCCAGCTCAATCAGACCGGCTACATGCACAACCGCCTGCGCATGATCGCCGCCTCGTTTCTGACCAAGGATCTGCTGGTCGACTGGCGCCTCGGCGAGCGCTACTTCGCCGACAAGCTGATCGATTACGACCTCGCCGCCAACAGCGGCGGCTGGCAGTGGGCAGCCTCGGTCGGCTGCGACGCCCAGCCGTGGTTCCGCATCTTCAACCCGGTCACCCAGTCGGAAAAACTCGATCCGCAAGGCCGTTTCATTCGACGCTATCTGCCCGAGCTTGCGGCTGTTCCGGACGCATTCATCCACGCGCCATGGACTTTTCCAGCCCGCGAACAGGCGCGTACTGGCGTGATTATCGGCCGGACCTATCCCGCACCCATCGTCGACCATGCGGTTCAACGCATGCGTGCGCTGGCGCTGTTCAAGACAGCCGCGCCGGTAGGCCCGGCATAGGGCCTGGCCGGCGTTCGGCCGGGCGGGAAACCTCAGTGCCGGCCCCCTTTTGCCATTCATCGAAATCAGCTCGGACAGCCCCTGCGATCGTTGCGCGGCCCGGGCGATCACTACCCAGGCGGGCGCCTGCGTTCAAGTATGCCGTTCCGGCTCCGTTAAGATGAAACCCGCACCCAGGCCGGGGGCGGGCCGTCCTGGCAGCATAAGGGGGCTGGGCGGAAAAGGAAGCGGGTAAACTCAAATGGCTTCCGTGGCAGTAAGTAAGGTTAATTGTGCAACCCTCCAACCAAGAGAGGACGCTCTGCTTTGATGCGATTGCCAGGACAGGACACTCACAGCCGCATCGGCATGCTGTTGCTGGCCGCGAGCATCCCGCTGCTGCTATGGCAGGCGGTGCCGGCCAACCAGTCGGCGATTTCAGCCCCGACTTTCCTGGCGGCGCATTCGCTGATGGAAATTTTTGCCGTCGTCGTTGCAGCGCTGATTTTCTTTACCGGCCATGGCGCGCAGGAAACCATCCGCTCGGTGCGTTCCATCGTGCTTGGCTGCACCTTCCTGGCGGTGGCGCTGTTCGATACGCTGCATTTTCTGTCCTATCTCGGCATGCCGGATCTGGTCAGCCCCAACTCTCCCCACAAATCGATCCTGTTCTGGCTGTGCGGCCGCATTGCCGCCGGCGCGGGGCTACTGGCCTACATCCTGATTCCGGAGGGGCCCGCGATGCGCGGCCCGACGCGGCGTCTCGCCCTCGCCGCGATGCTGCTGGGGATGGGGGCGATCGCGTATGGCTTTCTGGCCGTGCCGCAGGCCATGCCGGCCATGTACGTGCCCGGCATGGGGATGACTGCGCTCAAGCTCGCGCTCGAATGGGGCGTGTTCGTTCTTTACCTGGCGGTTGCCGGTGTGTTGGCCCTGCGCCGCAATCGGGTGACCCACTGCGATATCGGCAGCCTCATGCTGGCCTTGCTGTTGATGGCCGCGGGCGAACTGTTCTTCATCGTCTATGTCGAGGTGAGCAGCACCGCCAATCTGCTGGGGCATGCCTACAAGGCGGTTGCCTACTATTTTCTCTATCTCGCGATCCATGCCGATGCTGTGAGCCGGCCGTTCCGCCAGATGCGGCACATGCTCACCCACGACGACCTGACCGGCTTGCCCAATCGCACCGCATTCAACGAACAGCTCAATCTGGCGCTGGTCCGCGCCCACCAGGATGCGCCCTGCGCCGTCCTGCTGCTGGATCTGGATCACTTCCAGAATGTGAATGACACGCTGGGCCACGAACAGGGCGATATGCTGCTGGTGGCCGTTGCCGAGCGTCTCCGCGCCAGCCTGCCGCAAGCGGCTTTCATGGCCCGTTTCAGCGGCGACGAGTTCGTGATCCTGCTGGAAAATGCAGCGGTCGAGCGGGCCAAACAGGTGGGGCAGACGCTGCTGCAGGCCATGGCGCGCGAGTTCGACCTGGGCAGCGACCGGCTGGGGATCGGAGCCAGCCTGGGCATCGTCATCTATCCGACGGATGGCGAATCGGCCAGCGCCGTGATGCGCTATGCCGACCTCGCCCTGCATCGCGCCAAATCGGCTGGGCGCAACTGCCTGGCCGTGTTCAGCCGCGATCTGTCGGAGGAAATCCAGCGCCGTGTGCTGCTGGAGGCGCGCCTGAAACATGCCCTGGCGCGCAAGGAGCTTGCACTGCACTACCAGCCCAAGCTGGAGATTCTGTCCGCTCGCCTGGTGGGCTGGGAGGCGCTGTTGCGCTGGCAGTCGCCGGAGCTTGGCACGGTCAGCCCGGAAGAGTTCATTCCGGTCGCCGAGCAGAGCGGGCTGATTCTGCCGATCGGCGACTGGGTGTTGCGCGAGGCCTGCCGCCAGATGCGTGCGTGGCAGGATCTCGGCCTCGCTGCCGGCAGCATGGCGGTCAACCTGTCGGCACGGCAGTTCCGGCAAAAGCATCTGGCCGAGGAAATCAGCGCGGCGCTCGGGGACAGCGGACTTGCGCCCGACGCGCTCGAACTGGAAATCACCGAGTCGTCCCTGATGGACAACCTGGTCTCCGCCGCCGGCGTGCTGGCCGAACTGGAGCGGCTGGGCATCCGCATCGCGGTGGACGATTTCGGCACCGGCTATTCGTCGCTGAACTATCTGAAGATGTTTTCCATCCACTGCCTGAAGATCGACCGTTCGTTCATCCGCGACGTTCCGGGCGATGAAAACGACACCGCCATCGTGCGCACCATCATCGCGCTGGCCAGAAACCTGGGCCTGACCGTGGTGGCGGAGGGCGTCGAGACGGACGCTCAACTGGCCTATCTGCGCGCCAACCACTGCGACCAGGCGCAGGGCTATCTGTTCAGCCGGCCGCTGCCGCCGGACGAATGCGTCAGGCTGATGCGCGCCGGCCTGCGCCGCGCGGCGGCGTAGACGCTCCAATGAAAAAGCCGGGTATCGCCCGGCTTTTTCATTCCAGCAAACCGCGATCCGAACCCGGACGGCGCTTACGCGGCCTTTTCGTGATGGTAGCCGGTGACGGTGTCGACCTCGGTCTTGGAACCCAGAATCACCGGCACGCGCTGGTGCAGGCCTTCCGGATTGATGTCGAGAATGCGCTGGTAGCCGGTGGTGGCGGCGCCGCCGGCCTGCTCGACAATGAAGGCCATCGGGTTGGCTTCGTACAGCAGGCGCAGCTTGCCTGCCTTGGCGGGGTCCTTGGTGTCCTTGGGGTACATGAAGATGCCGCCGCGGGTGAGGATGCGGTGCACTTCAGCGACCATCGAGGCGACCCAGCGCATGTTGAAATCCTTGCCGCGCGGACCGGTCTTGCCGGCCAGGCACTCGTCGACGTAGCGCTGCACCGGCTTTTCCCAGAAGCGCATGTTGGACGCGTTGATCGCGAATTCGCGGGTTTCGGCGGGGATCTTCATGTTGGGGTGGGTCAGCACGAACTCGCCGACGTCGCGGTCGAGCGTGAAGCCGTTGGTGCCGTTGCCGAAGGTCAGGACCAGCATGGTCGACGAGCCGTAGATCGCGTAGCCGGCGCACACCTGCTGGGTGCCGGTTTGCAGGAAGTCCTCCATCTTGGCGGCGCGGCCGGCGACCGGGGCCTTGAGGATCGAGAAGATGGTGCCGACCGAGATGTTGACGTCGACGTTGGACGAACCGTCGAGCGGATCGAACACCAGCAGGTACTTGCCGAGCGGATACTGGCCGGGAATCGCGTACACCTCGTCCATCTCTTCCGACGCCATGCCGGCCAGGTGGCCGGCCCACTCGTTGGAGCGGATCATGATCTCGTTGGTGATGACGTCGAGCTTCTTCTGCGTCTCGCCCTGCACGTTCTCGGAATCCAGCGAACCCATCACGCCCAGCAGCGCGCCCTTGTTGACTGCGTTGGAGATCGCCTTGCAGGCGGTGACGACGTCGTTCAAGAGTGAGGTGAAATCGCCGGTGGCGCCGGCGGTGCGGCGCTGCTCTTCAATGATGAACTGGGTGAGGGTGGTGCCGGTGTGCATGATGACGATCTCCAGAAAGAGGATAAACAAATGGAAATATTAGGACAATCAAACATTTTATCACGTGATAAAGACGGCAAATCCCCTGCCGGGACGACGAACGGAAGCCCGGGCCCGCCCTTCGGGCGGGCAGGACGGCGTGCGGCCGGTTCCCGTGGGGTTTGCTGGTCGGGGGGCGGAGATGCCGCCGCTGCCCGCGCTGCGGCCGGCGGAATCAGTCGGTGCCGATGAGCTGATCCGAGCGGGTGAAGGTCCAGGTGCGGGTGATCGACAGGATGTCGGCTTTTCTGCGCATGTCGTCGGGGAAGGCGGCGTAGGGCGCGGCGAGCTCGACGATCCTGACCGCGGCGGCATCGAGAATCTTGGAGCCGGATGGCCGATCGATTTCGATCTTTTCGATGCGGCCGTCGGCGTGGATCGACACGGTGAGCTTGAGGCTGCCGTAAATTCCCTGGCGGCGCGCGGCCTCGGGATAGTTGACGTTGCCGATGCGCTCGACCTTGGCGACCCAGTCCTCGACATAGCGCGCAAACGCGTATTCCTTGACGTTGGCGCCGACGAAGGCGCGCTTGGGACGTTTCTGGTAATCGTCCCACTGCTGCGAAATGCGCGCCTGCAGCTGCGCCATTTCCCGTGCCTGCTGGTTGAGCTGGCTGCTGTCGATGACGGGCTGAACCGGGGCGGGCGGCGCCGCCACGGGCGGCTCTTGCAACTGGGCGTCGGGCTGCAGCTGGCTCAACAGGGTTCTGGCCTGCTGCTCCAGTTCGGCCACGCGCGCCTGCAGCATCCTTTCTTCGCTGCCGATCCGGGTTTCGCTGCTGGCGGGCAGCGGGCTTTTCAGCCGCCGGTCTTCGTCGGTGTTGCCGCCGCCCGCCAGGTTCACCTGCGCCAGCGCGTCGGGGTTGAGCGGCGATTCCGCGCTTCTGGCGTTGACCAGCACCACCTCCATCGGCACGCTGGTGTCCTCGAACAGACGCGGATTGATGTGCACGATCTGGGTCGACAGCAGCATGCCATGCAGCGCCGCCGAAGCCAGCATGGCAAGCGCCATGCGCGTGCCTTGTCTGGAGGGATTGGCGAGAGAAGGGGGCGGAGCGGCGGACACCATGCAAACGGAAAATGAGGGGAAATCCGATTCTACGGAAGGGCGGCGCCGCTGTCAGGCGGCGTATCCAGGGTCTCCCGATACTCGGCGTGAAAGCTGATGTCGAGCAGATCGATGTCCGAAATCGCCAGCTGCACTTTCGACCCCGGCGCGATGCCGGCCACCGACGGCGCGCGCGTCACCATCGGCAAATTGTCGAAACGCACCAGGTCTTCGCGGATCACGCTGGCGGTCACCTCGGTGATGTTCTCCTGGAGCAGCCAGCGCAGCATCCAGTAGCGTTCCAGGCGGCGCTGGAAGTCGTTGTAGGCGTCGTAGGCCAGCTCGAATTCGCGCACCACCGAAAACAGCTGCTCGCTGCGCGGCGGGTACACCGGGTCGGCCTGCTGCACCAGCGCAATCAGCTGCCGCTGGTTGACCAGATCGACGTAGCGCCGCAGCGGCGAGGTCGACCACGCGTACTGCTCGACGCCCAGTCCCTGATGCGGGTCGGGCGCGGTCGTCATGCGCGTCTTGCCGTTCGCCTGTGCGCGGTAAATGCCGGGCACCCGCTTTTCTGCCAGCCAGCCGCCCCAGTGCGTGTTGGCAAAAATCATCAGCTCCGACACCACCTTGTCGATCGGGCTGCCGCGCTTGCGCGGCACGATGTCGATGCGTTCGCCGTCGAGCTTGAAACTGTAATCGACGCGGTCGGCCGCGTCGGTTTTGCCGCGCCCGGCTTCCAGCACGGCGGCGAAACCCCACAGCCAGACCAGTTCGCGGCGGTAGGGATAATCCGCGCCCGCCGGGTTGCCGAGGGTGTCGGCGTTGAATTGAACTTCGAGCGTCTCATGGCGCAGGTTGTCGGCGATGTGCACCATTTCCACCCGGGTTTCGGTGCCGAGCACGCGCAGGTCGGGCGCCACGTCGACGTACAGCGACAGCGCCGGGCAGTCGTGCGCCTCGCCCAGCGTGTAATGCTGGATCAGCGCCTCCGGCAGCATGGTGATCTTGTCGCCGGGGTAATACACGGTCGACAGCCGCTCGCGCGCCACCCGGTCGAGTTCCGAGCCGGGCGCGATGCCGAGCGCCGGCGCGGCGATGTGGATGCCGACGCGGACACCGCCGTCGCCGCGCCACTCCACCGACAATGCGT